>JAGOFG010000037.1 GCA_017997335.1 Flavobacterium sp.
GTTACAATTATAATTAAAATATGACAACAAACACCCTTCTATTACTGATTCTTTCAATAGTTATAGCTGCTGTTTTGTCGTATTTTCAATACCTATATAAAGCCAAAAGCCAATCTAAAGTGTATTGGCTTTTGGCTTTTTTGCGTTTTGCTTCGATTTTTGGTCTTCTATTGTTGTTGATAAATCCTATCATCAGTAGAACAGAATTAGAAATTATCAAAACACCATTGCCAATCGTTGTCGATAATTCTAGCTCAATTTCTTTTTTGAAAGCTAATGCACAAGCCGAAAAAGTGTATGAAGCATTGGTTTCCAATAAAGACTTACAAAATAAATTTGAGGTACAACCCTTTTTGTTTGATGCAACGTTGCAACCATCAGATACCTTTAATTTTAAAGGAAAACAAACACAGTTGGATGTTGTAGCTAAAGATTTGAAGAATTTGAATAAAAATCTTCGTTACCCCACAGTGTTGCTTACAGATGGAAACCAAACCTCTGGAGACGACTATGTTTATAGTTTTGATTCAGAAAACAGCGTTTTTCCTGTCGTTCTGGGGGATACCACTGCTGTTTTTGATTTAAAAATCAGCCAGTTGAATGTCAATAAATATGCATTTTACAAGAATAAATTCCCAGTAGAAGTTTTTGTTCAATATTCTGGAAAGCGTTTGAGTACGGCTAATTTTTCAATTTCAGAAGGAAAAAACACGATTTTAAAACAAGCGGTAAGTTTTACTGCTGGGCAAAGAACCGCGACAGTTACCGTTTTTCTACCTGCAGATAAAATTGGCTTGCATTTATTCAAAGCCAACATCACTGCTGGTGTAAAAGAAAAAAACAATTACAATAACACCAAGAATTTTGCTGTTGAAGTATTGGACCAAAAAACAACTGTTGGATTGGTTTCGGCAATTAATCATCCTGATTTAAGTGCTTTTAAACGCGCTATTGAAACTAATGCACAACGTAAAGTAAGTATTGTTAAGCCACAAGAAATCAAATCATTGTCGGATTATAATGTTTTGATTTTATACCAACCCAATACAAGTTTCAAATCTATTTTTGATAGTGCTAAAGCCGCTGGTATCAATACGTTAGTTGTTACAGGAATGACGACAGATTTTAATTTTTTGAATCAACAACAAAATGATTTGGATTTTAAAGTCACCAATCAGAAAGAAGATTTCTTACCGTCATTCAATACAAAATTCAATTTGTTTGCATTGGAAAATATAGGTTTTGAAAGTTTTCCTCCCTTGGCACATCCTTTTGGTACCATTACCGCGAAAGAGAATGTTACGGTTTTACTTTCTTCCAAAATACGAAGTATAGATACAGGTTTGCCTTTGTTAGCATTTACTGAAGCAGGAGGTAAACGAGCTGCGTATTTGTTAGGAGAAAATAGCTGGAAATGGCGATTACAATCTCACGTGGACCAACAATCATTTGAAAAGTATGATGTTTTTATCGATAAAACCATTCAGTTTTTAGCTTCAAATAGTTCTAAAAAAGCGTTGGTGGTTACCCACGAAAATTTTTATAATTCTGGAGAAGCTATTGCAATCACTGCGCAGTTTTTTAATAAAAACTATGAGTTTGATGATAATGCGCGACTAACTATTTCTGTTACAAACATAAAAAATAAGCAAACCAAAAATTATGATTTGCTTAAAGGAACCAATGCTTATCAAGTCAATTTAGATGGACTTTCCGCTGGAAGTTATACCTTTACTGTAAAAGAATTGAATACCAAAACTAGTTATTCAGGGCGTTTTGAAATTCTAGATTTTGACATCGAAAAACAATTTGTTGCTCCTGATTACACCAAATTATCCCAATTGGCCGAGCAAACGAAAGGGAAAGTATTTCTTCCTTCACAAGTTGAACAATTGATACAACAATTGCTTGCAGATGAATCGTACAAAGCGATTGAAAAAGAAAATGTCATCAAATCACCTTTGATTGATTGGATTTGGCTTTTAATTTTGATTGCAATTTGTTTAACAACAGAATGGTTTGTGCGTAAATATCACGGGCTATTATAGTTTTTAAATGGACTTTTTTAAATGTAACAGATGGATTTTAGGCTAAAAGTATTTTATACCGTAGCAATTCGACTTAATTTTACTAAGGCGGCTGCGGAATTGTATATCAGTCAGCCAGCCGTTTCAAAACACATTCAAGAACTAGAAGAGACTTATAAAACGAAGCTTTTTGAAAGAAATGGTTCTAAAATTGCCTTAACTCCAGCTGGACATCTTTTGTTGCAACATACCAAATCTATTTTTGATATTTATCGTGAGATTGAATTTGATATGAGCTCTTTTGTTACGAAACGCCAAGGATTATTGAGACTTGGAGCAAGCACAACACTTTCGCAATATGTTATTTCTCCAATTTTGGCACAATTTCACAAAAAAGAAAAAGGAATAAGTATTCATTTGATCAATGGCAATACAGAGCAAATTGAAAATGCTTTACTCAACAAGGAAATTGAAGTTGGAGTAGTAGAAGGGCAGTCTAAAAATCAGTCGATTAAATATGTTCCTTTTTTGAAAGATGAATTGGTATTGGTTTGTAGAGCCAATCATCCTTTGGCACAAACTAATGAAATCGCTATTGCGACCTTAAAAACACTTCGTTTGGTAACTCGTGAAAGAGGTTCTGGAACACTTGAAGTTATTGAATATGCCCTAAAACAACGAAATGTCAAATTATCCGATTTGCAAATCGAGATGCAATTAGGTAGTACAGAAAGTATTAAGTCTTATTTATTGCATTCGGATTGTTTTGCATTTATATCGATTCACGCTGTTTCTAAAGAATTGAAAAACAAAGAATTAATTGTTTTGGATGTAGAAGATTTAATTATCGAACGATTTTTCTATAGCATCACTTTAGTTGGAAAATCAGATACTTTATCGGAATTGTTTATTCAGAATATTTCAGACTATTATAACTTGTCGTTATAGTCAATTGTATTTTGGTATTGGCTTTTTAAATGCATTCGTCAGACCTTTGTAAAGTAATTTTAAACTACTTTACGATGGATACTACATCAAAACATAGCGCTGTTGCACCCACACACTTTTTGAATCTCTCTAGAACGAATCAACAAATTCTTTTTGTTCTACTCTTAATAGTTTGTTTAACTTTTTCTGTATCACCACCCATTGCATTACTTCTGGGGTTATTAATAGCGAATCTTTCAGGGCATCCTTTTTTGCATTTAAATCACAAAGCGACTTCAGTTTTATTGCAATTATCCGTTATCGGACTAGGTTTTGGAATGAACTTACACAGTGCTATAGCAGCTGGAAAAGAAGGATTAGTTTTTACTATTGTTTCTATTTTTTCTACTTTATTTCTAGGTATTTTTTTAGGTAAATGGCTCGGAATTGACAAAAAAATAGCACATTTAATTTCTTGTGGTACAGCAATCTGTGGGGGAAGCGCCATCGCAGCCATAGCACCAGTAGTGGAGTCTAAAGAAAATCAGACTTCAGTAGCTCTGGGAGTGATTTTTATTTTAAACTCTGTGGCTTTGTTTTTGTTTCCTGTTATTGGACATTGGTTACAATTGTCACAAAATGAATTTGGATTATGGTGTGCTATTGCTATACACGATACGAGTTCTGTTGTTGGTGCTGCTAATAAATTTGGAGCAGAAGCACTGCAAGTTGCAACTACAGTAAAATTAGCTAGAGCTTTGTGGATAATTCCCATTGCTATTGGTTCTTCTTACTTATTCAAAAATGGAAAAAAGAAAGTCACTATTCCATATTTTATTTTCTTATTTATCTTGGCTTTGGTGGTAAATACTTATGTTCCAGCCGTTGCTACAGTAGCTCCATTTTTGGTTTCGGTATCAAAAGTTGGTTTAACTATAACTCTTTTTTTAATAGGAGCGGGGCTTAACTTTACAAGTCTAAAGCAAGTAGGAATTAAACCTTTATTGCAAGGGATTCTATTGTGGGGTTTTATCGCTGGATTGGCTTTGTTGGTAATTATGAATTATGCTCATTAATATTCTTATTCCATTCATAACGTTCCAAATAAGAATTTTTCTTTCGATTGAGATAATAAATTTTTAATCGAAAATAGTCGTAAAACAAAGCGATGAACAAAAATAAGCATCCCAAGAAAAGGGTTTTTAATGCTATGATTTGGTACAACAAGCCACCCACAAAACAACCCAAGAAAAATAAAGTGATAATGGATACTCTCAGAAAAATGTTTCTTTTGAGTTTTTTCTTTTCTTCAATTTGGGTGTAAAAAAACAATTGAGACAATTCTATACCCAAATCTGTAAACAAACCCGTTAGATGTGTTGTTCTTACGGTTGATTGCGAAATTCGAGTTACTAAGGCATTTTGAAGTCCCATTGCAAAAAGCAACGTAAAGGCAATTATTTTCCCCTGAAGGTTTGTAGCATCAGCTGAGGCTCCGAATAATCCAATAATAAATAATAAAAAAATTTCTATCGATAACGGAATGACGTGTGAGAATTCGGGTTTTGTTTTGGTGACTAATTCTACAATAAAATTTGAAGTAAAAGCTCCTAATAGAAAGAAAAGAATGAATACAAAAAAAGCAAATGCTGCCAAGTATTGATGTTCCATTATTTGCTCAGAAAAGTAGGCGAAATGTCCTGTTACATTTGTGGTGAGTACTTGAATCTCGAGTATTCCAGTTACATTTACAACTCCAGCCACAAAAGATAGTAGGGTTGCTATTCGTAAATTATGACTGAATGTTCTACTTTTTCCTTGGTGGCGAAACATAGTTTGATTTTTATCAAATTTACAATAAACCCTTCAGAAATCATTCTTTTTGATATTGCTTATTTTTTAATATTTCTGAGCAAGTTTGATAGTAAGCAATGGTTTCATTGATGAGTTTTTGGTTTGGATTTTTTAATATAATTTCATCATAATGCGATTCATAAACCTTCGGAACATTTGAATTCAGAATCATTTTTAATTCGAATTGTTTTACTTTTTGTTTAGGAGACAAAATAGTTAATACTTGCTCTTTTATTAGACCTAAATCCTGATAAGTAGCTATGAAAGCTCTTGGTTGATAGTTAGGTTGTAGTACGTTTTGTCCATAAAATTTACTTTTATAATCAAAATGTAACAATCCGAAAACGGTTGGCATAATGTCAATTTGAGACATCAGTTGGGTGTATTTTACAGCTTTTGGTTTACTCGGATTGTAAATAAAAGCTGGAATTCTGTATTTGTCTAACGGAAGTTCAATTTTTCCAGCGCTTGAAGCACAATGGTCGGATACAATTACAAAAATGGTGTTGGTAAACCAAGGCTGTTTTTTTGCCATTGCAAAAAATTGTCGCAAGGCATAATCCGTATATTTTACGCCGCCTTCACGAGATTTAGCATCTCCTGGAATATCAATTTTATTATTCGGATAGGTAAAAGGCCTGTGGTTACTAACAGTCATCCAATGTGAAAAGAAGGGTTTTCCTGTTTTTGCATCAGCATTCATAGTTTGAATCGCTTTTTTGGCCATATCCTCATCGCAAACGCCCCATACATTTGCGAAGCTAATTTCACTTTGAGTAAATGTTTTTTTATCAATAATGTTATAACCATTTCCTCCAAAAAAAGATTCCATATTATCAAAGAAAGCATCTCCGCCATACAAATAATTTACTTTGTATCCTTTCTTTTTAAAAATTGAAGCTGTAGTAAACTTATTTTTATTGTCTTCTCTTTTTACCACACTTTCACCAGCTGTTGGTGGCAAACAAAGTGTCAAAGCCTCTAAGCCTCTTACGGTTCTATTCCCAACGGCATACAAATTGGTAAATTCTAAGCTTTTGTCAGCCAAGCTATCCAAGAATGGGGTGATATTCTTTTCATTGCCGTATCGTTTCATAAAATCTGCGCTTAGGCTTTCAATAGTAATAAGCACCACATTTTTTTTAATTTCTAAACTATCAGAAGTAATAGTTCTCTGAGTAGTTGTTCCTTTAATTCCTGGTAGTAAATTGTTTAACAGAGTATATGCTTCGTTATTTGGCAATGTTTTGTAAAACTTAAAATAATCCAATTCGCTGTTCATAAATGCCAAATAGAACTTATAAATTCCGTTAGATTGTAGTTCATTGGTAAAAATATTGGTCGAATTTTCTTTTTTAGCCAAAGAAGGAATTGCCCAAAAGGAAAGAGCAAATACACTCAAGAAAACTAGAGATAAATTTATTTTTTCTTTGAAAGTTGGTAGGTCACTCAAATAGCTTTTCGTTCTTTTAACAATAAAAAAAGTAATGATTCCAACCACAAGAAACAAGGCGGTAAAAATAGGAATCACAGGATAGGATTCCATAATGTTGCCAATTACTTCATTGGTATAAATCAAATAATTGACTGCAATAAAGTTGTACTTTACTCCAAATTCATTCCAAAAAAAGTATTCACTAATGCCGTTTTGTAAAAGTAGCAAAACATACAAAAAGATAACAAAACTAAACATCCACAAGCGCAAACGCTCACGGTATTGTGGTAAAAATAAAAACAAACCAAAGAATACCGTCTTGATTCCGATAAAGGCTATTCCAATTTTAGGTAAAGCGCCACCGTATTCATCCAAAATAGTATTTCCTAACGTTACATAACCCAATAAAGAGAGAAGTAATCCAAAAATGATATAACCGTAAGGCTTGTTGTATTTTGAATTGGAGAGGAAAATTAAGTAAAGCCAAAGAAATCCACTGGCTATAGTAAATACAAACACATCTGAACAAAGTCCTAGTCCATAAATTTTAATTCCTTCTAGAAAAGTAAAAGAACTTTGTGTAATGGGATGAACCATCAAAACAGTTCTCAACACAAAACTAATACTAAGATAAAAAAGGGATAGGTAGTAAAACGGGGAAAATTTTTTTAAAAATGGCATTCTTTATTTTTTTATTCAAAATTATACTTGTCTTGCTGCAATTGGTTTAAGATTCATTTAAGATTGACTTAAGATTTGCTTAAAGTAAACTAAAATTAAGATTCCCTTAAAATAAGTAACAACAAGTTGAGTTTGACTATAAATATAATACTTTTACTTTATAAATTTAACAAATGTTTATATGAAGAATGCAATGCTACTGTTATTTCTTTTTTTGACCGCAAGTGGTTTTTCTCAAAACTGGAGAACCAATTTTGATGAGGCAAAAGCAGAAGCTACTAAAGAGGACAAAAATATCGTTTTGGTATTTTCTGGTTCTGATTGGTGTGCGCCTTGTATGAAGTTAGATAATGTAGTGTGGAAATCAGAAGCCTTCAAACAAGAAGCAGAAAAGAATTGGGTCATTTATAAAGCCGATTTTCCAAAGAAAAAAGCCAATCAACTGGCACCCGATTTAACCGCTTCTAATCAAAAATTAGCCGAAAAATACAATCGTGGCGGAAGTTTTCCTTTGGTTGTATTGCTTGATAAAACTGGAAAAGTTTTAGGAATGACGGGTTTTAAAAATGTTCCTGCCAATGATTATATACAATTAATTCATTCGTTAGAGAAAAAATGAGAAACGTAACTCTTATATTCCTGTTGACATCCATTTTCGCTTTTGGGCAAGTGACTCACAAGCGAAAATTGTATATGCTAGGAAGTCCTTTTGAAATGACTGTCGTTGCTAAAGATACAATTCAAGGTAACATCTATATTGATATGGCTGTTGCCGAAGTAAAGCGCATTGAAAATCTAATTTCAGATTGGATTCCAACCACACAAATATCTCAAGTGAGTAAAAATTCAGGCATTCAACCTGTAAAAGTTGATAAAGAAGTCTATGATTTGGTAGAACGCGCAATAAAAGTATCACAACTTACTTCTGGCGCTTTTGATATTTCTTATGCCTCTATGGATAAAATTTGGAAATTCGACGGAAGTATGAAGGCTATGCCAACTCCCGAAGCTATCAAACAATCGGTAGCTAGAATTGGGTATCAAAAAATTGTTTTGGATGCCAAAGCACAGACTATTTATTTGAAGGAAAAAGGAATGAAATTAGGTCTAGGCGGTATTGGTCAAGGCTATATTGCAGATAAAATCAAAGATTTATTGCTGTCAAAAGGTTGTACTTCCGGAATTGTAAATGTATCAGGCGATATTAACGCTTGGGGCTATCAAACGACAGGTAAACCTTGGACAGTCGCCATTGTTAACCCAATGAATAAAAATAAAGTATTTGCTACTTTCCCTCTCGAGAATAGTTCGGTGGAGACTTCGGGTAGTTACGAAAAATTTGTGGTTTTTGACGGCAAACGCTATTCTCATATTATCGACCCTAGAACGGGTTATCCAGCACAAGGGGTGGTGAGTGTTTCTGTTTTTGCTAAACAAACTGAAATTGCAGATGCTCTTGCTACTGGGATTTTTGTTTTGGGAGTTGATGTAGGCTTGAACTTAGTCAACCAGCTAAAAGGTATTGGATGTATAATTGTTGACGATAAAGGGGAAATACATACCTCTAAAAATATTGATATTAAAAAATTTAACTAATGAAAAAATTACTTTTTGCTAGTATACTAGTAGCCGCTTTACAATCTTGTACTTCTGTAAAAGAATATGAAAAAGTAGCTATAAATGACCCTGATATGAAGCTTGCTGCAAGAGCATCAGAACGTTATGAAACCACTTTTCAGGTCTACAGAGAAGCTTCTGCTGGGGCTAATGGAGGAAAAACTGGTGGTGGTTGTGGATGCAACTAAATCCTCAAAATAATTTATTTTATTGAAATATAGATAATGAAAAAAGCCTTATCCATTCTATTACTGAGTATTGTTTTCTTTGCCAATGGGCAACAGAAAGACTCTACAGCAGTTGGATTTAAGAAAAGAGTATTAGAAACCACCGAAGTTGATTTCTTGTTAAGCTATTACAAACAAGATGGGATACATTCAGCTGTTTCTGGTGGTAGCGGAACCGAAAACTTGACAGATATTACGGCTGCAATAGTGGTAGCAATGCCATTAAGCGATGATGAAGTACTTACGGCTGACATAGGTATTTCTGCTTATTCATCTGCATCATCAAGTAATATTAATCCTTTTGATAGTAATACACCAAACCCTTGGCAATCTAGTTCGGGAGCATCGCAATCAGACCAATTGACCAGTTTGGCTCTATCGTATTCTGCAAGTTCTGATGATAGAAACACAATTTGGAATGCACACGTTTCTGGTTCGGTGGAATATGATTATTCTTCTATTGGATTTGGTGGTGGAGTTACCAAAGAATTTAATGATAAAAATACAGAAGTAAGCCTTTCTGCCAGTGCGTATTTGGATACGTGGAAACCTATTTATCCGAAAGAATTACAGGATTATAAAAATAATGGAGATAATTTGAACGGTGGAATATTTGATTATTTTACCATTACTGGAAATACAGCTTATAATCCGAGTCAATTCGAATTTCATAAGGATAAGAAAAGAAATTCCTATTCTGTATCGTTAAGTTTGTCGCAAGTGATTAACAAAAAATTGCAAGCATCGGTTTTCTTGGATGTGCTACAACAACAAGGTTTATTATCTACGCCATATCAAAGGGTATATTTCAAAGATGTGGCTGCTTCCTTTATCAATAATTTTCAATTGGCCAATGATATTGAACGCCTACCAGATTCAAGATTTAAATTACCAATAGGAGCGAGGTTGCATTATTACATCAATGAACGCTTTGTGTTGCGAACCTATTATCGTTTCTATTCTGATAACTGGGGAATAGAGTCGCATACCGCAAGTATTGAATTGCCGATTAAGCTAACGGATCGCTTTACGGTTTTCCCTATGTATCGTTATTATACACAAACGGCTTCAGACTATTTTGCGCCTATCAATACGCATTTATCTTCTGATAGATATTATACTTCAGACTATGATTTGTCTGCTTTTGATGCCAATCAGTATGGATTTGGGGTCAATTATACCGATATTTTTACGGGAGCAAAAATTTGGAAGTTCGGCTTGAAAAATATTGATTTTAGATACAATCATTACGATAGGAGTGATGGTTTGAAAGCTGATATTGTATCACTTGGATTCAAGTTTTTAATGCAGTAACTATGAAAATTCTTATTGTAGAAGACGAAGTTGGAATTGCAGATTTCCTCAAGCAAGGTTTAGAAGAAGAAGGCTATACCGTATTGGTAGCTTATGATGGAGAAGCTGGTTTAGCTTTGGCATTAGAGCAAAAAGTAAACGTAATTTTACTAGATTGGATGCTCCCGAAAATGAACGGAATAGACATTTGTAAAGCCATTCGAAAAGCCAATATTCAAACGCCTATTTTGTTTTTAACTGCTAGAGATACCGTACAAGAAACGATAGAAGGTTTGAAAGCAGGAGCAAATGATTACATCAAAAAGCCTTTTAGTTTTGATGAATTAATTGAACGAATTAAAATTCATTTTAGAAATACCGCTTCCAATGATATATTGGTTTTGGGCAACATCAGCATTGATCCGTCCAAACATCAAGTGCTGCTGGGCGATCAAGAAGTTAATCTTACGCAACGCGAATATGAATTATTAGTATATTTAATCAAAAATAAAGGAAAGGTTTGTACTCGAAATCAAATCATTGAGGACGTTTGGGATATTCATTTTGAATACGATACAGGAGTTATTGATGTTTTTATGAACGCCATCCGAAAAAAACTCAATCTGAACAAAGAAGAAGATCTCATCAAAACCATTCGTGGCGTTGGCTATATTGCTAATGATTAATTTCACATAAATATGTTTTCATTTTCATACAAAGACAGAATTGCCTTTAACTATATTTTGAGCACTGGGCTCTTAATTTCTCTAGTTTTCATTGTGATTTATCAAAGTATGAAATACAATGTGAACACGCATATCAATGAAGACATTCAAACTGAGGTTCAAAAGCATTTAGAGGAAATAGAAATCGATCGCAACAATACGTATTTAATTCAAGTCGATCAATGGCGTGCTAGAGAGCATAACACTGTAAATGTTAACCCTGTTTTTGTTCAGTTTTTTGATAGTAACAATCAATTAATTGACAAATCTCCCAATTTGAAAGGCTTGCAACTTAAAATGTATAAAGAGTCTTTTGACAACAAATTCATTGATACCTATTTAAATAAAACGCCTATTCGTCAGATTCAAGTTCCGCTGTATGACGAACAAAAAATTGTAGGTCATCTATTTGTAGCAATGTCATTAGATGATGCGCAAATGATTTTGACCAACTTGCGCAATACCCTTTTCGTTTCTTTTCCTTTAATACTCATTTTACTTTTTCTTATTGCTCGATTGATTGCAGGTCGAAGCATAAAACCTGTTACTGCCATCACCGAAACCTCTAGTAACATCACAAAAGACAACCTAAAAGGACGCATCGTTTTACCTCAAAACAAAGATGAACTCTACACGCTTTCCAAAACAATCAATGATTTGCTGGATCGAATAGAAAATGCCGTAGAGCGAGAAAAACAATTTACTTCGGATGCTTCACACGAATTAAGAACGCCGCTAACGGTTTTGAAAGGTACTTTGGAAGTATTGATAAGAAAACCGAGAACACAAGCAGAATACGAAGAAAAAATTGCATACAGTATTAAAGAAGTCAACCGTGTAAATAACTTGGTGGATCAATTATTGTTATTGGCGCGTTTCGAAAATCAAAAACAACAATTAAAAATTGAAAAGGTGTATTTGAACGCATTGATTTTGGATACTTTGACGATGTATTCAGAAAAGATAAAATCAAAGAAAACAACCGTTGTTAGTCAATTTACTGCTGATTATTATATCGAATCCGATCATTATTTAGTCGCGATAATTATTGGAAACATTATCAGTAACGCCATCAAGTATTCAGGAGAAAATACTGTGGTCACAATTGATTTGAATAAAGACGAAAAAGGTACCCAATGCATCATTACCGACCAAGGAATTGGTATAGCTAAAGCCGATTTGGATAAAATTTACAATCCTTTTTATCGTTCTAATGCGACCAACCATCCTACGATAAAAGGTTCTGGATTAGGACTTTCTATAGTGAAACGAATTGCAGAATTACTACCTATGGATATTGAAATTTTTAGTGAAACTGGTAAGGGAACTAAAGTAGTCTTAAGTTTTCATTAATCTCTTTTTAAGCCGTTCTTAAGATATTTCATATATTTACGACTTACTTTTGTACTAAAGCTTGATGCTGTAACCATTTGTAAGTAGTTGGATATGTCTGTCAAAAAAATAACGACCCTTTTGTTTCTATTTGTTTTTGTGTAT
Organism: Flavobacterium sp.; assembly: GCA_017997335.1. Lineage (GTDB taxonomy): Bacteria > Bacteroidota > Bacteroidia > Flavobacteriales > Flavobacteriaceae > Flavobacterium. The sequence goes on from JAGOFG010000037.1 coordinate 12,284, forward strand.
TCCTACACAGAAATAGGACAGTTATTCAAAATTCCCAATTTGTATCAGCATTATTTAGAGCATCAAAACCATAACCAAGAACAAGCCTCGTTTATCGATTTTACCATCAGTCACTACAATAATTTAAACAAACACACCGATACTGATGGTCACGATAAGCACGAAAACTTACCATTCAAAAGCCAAACCATTAATCTTGATACGGTTGTCTTGGCTTTTGAGGAACCTCAATCTATTTTTACTTTAAAAAATCCTGTGCCAGTAGTTGTAAATCAATCACTTCCGATTTACAAAGAATGGTATATTTCTAATGTATTTAGTGCTATTTGGCAACCGCCTAAACTAGTTTAAAAGTTATTTTGTTACTAATCATCTTTTTGATAAGTACTATTTTGTGAGTTATTGGTTTTCTAATGATTCTAACGTATAATTTTTAATTTACTAGTATGCTGAATAAAATCATAGCATTTTCTATCAACAACAAACTCATTGTGTTATTGTTTACTTTGAGCGTGTTCGGATTTGGATTGTTCTCTGTATTCCAAATTTCTATTGGCGCTGTGCCTGACGTGACCAACAATCAAGTGCAAGTGATTACCACTTCACGTAATCTTTCAACTCAGGATATTGAGCAATTTATTACATACCCCGTAGAGATGGAAATGGCCAATTTACCGGGCGTAAAAGAAATTCGTTCTATTTCAAAATTTGGATTATCAGTCGTTACGATTGTGTTCGATGACGATTTGGGAACGTATTTGCCTCGTCAATTAATCGCCGAAAAGATAAAAGCGGCTTCCGAAAAAATCCCCGAAGGTTTTGGGACACCCGAAATGGGACCGATTACCACTGGATTGGGCGAAATTTATCAATACACTTTGGAAGTAAAACCTCAGTTTAGAAACAACTATTCCATAACCGATTTGAGAACGATTCAAGATTGGATTGTCAAACGACAATTGTCTGGAATTAATGGAGTGGTCGAAATCAATACTTGGGGTGGTTATTTAAAACAATACGAAATCAGTATTCGTCCTTCGGAATTAAAGGCGATGAATTGTAGCTTGACCGAAATTTTTACCGCTTTAGAGAAAAATAACAGCATAGCTGGAGGGGCTTATATCGAAAAGACGAATCAAAGTTTTTTCATTCGTGGCGAAGGAAAAGTCAATAGTATTCAGGATATTGAAAATATTGTGGTTAAAAACACCAATGGTCTTCCTGTTTTAATTAAAAATATCGCCAAAGTTCAATTTGGCCACGCCAATCGTTTCGGTGCGATTACTGGAAATGGAGAAGGAGAGAAGGTACTCGGACAAGTGATGATGCTAAAAGGAGCCAACTCAAAACAAGTTATTAGTGATGTCAAAGATAGAGTAGCTGAAATTCAAAAATCACTACCAGAAGGAGTCTATATCAATGGTTTTTTAGAAAGAAGTGAATTGGTTGGAAAAACTACTTTTACAGTAGCGGAGAATTTAATTTTAGGCTGTTTGATTGTAATCTTTGTGGTGGTTTTATTGCTAGGAAATTGGCGCTCTGGATTGGTTGTAGCTTCTGTGATTCCGTTGTGTTTGCTGTTTGCCATTTCGTTTATGAATATTTTCGGAATCGATGCCAATTTGATGAGTTTAGGTGCAATTGATTTTGGTATTATTATCGATGGAGCTGTAATTATAGTGGAGTTCATTGCCTTTCAAATTGCCCAAAATTCGGCACATTTGGCTGGGTTAAACAAAGAAAATCGCCAGATTGAAATTGACCAAATCACCTATAAAAGTGCATCCAAAATGATGAATTCTGCCATTTTTGGACAGTTAATCATTCTGATTGTTTTTATTCCTATTTTGTCTTTGTCAAGCATCGAAGGAAAGATGTTCAAACCAATGGCTATGACGTTTAGCTTTGCTTTATTGGGCGCGATGATTTTCTGTTTTACTTATGTTCCTGTTGTAGCTTCGATGTTTTTAAAACCAACAAGAGAAAATCCAAACTCGATTTCAGAGAAGCTCATCCGAAAATTAAATTCTTGGTATCTGCCTTCAATTACTTGGGCTTTGGATAATACCAAAAAAGTATTGTATGGAGCCCTAGCGTTATTGGTGTTTTCGGGTATTTTATTTAGTACTATGGGAGGTGAATTTATTCCCACCTTAGACGAAGGAGATTTTGTCATTCAACCCGTTTTAAAAACTGGAACTTCTTTGACCAAAACCATCGAAACCACTACTAAAATGGAGAAAATTATTTTGAAAAGTTTCCCAGAAGTAGAGCAAGTCGTATCTAGAATTGGTGCTGCCGAAGTGCCTACCGACCCGATGTCGATGGAGGAAAGTGATATAATTGTGAAACTAAAACCTAAATCAGAATGGGTTTCTGCCAGTTCCAAAGATGAATTGGCCGATAAAATCAAAGAAGCAATAAACGCTCAGATTCCAAATATGGAAATCGAGTTTACACAACCTATTGAAATGCGTTTTAATGAGTTGATTTCTGGAACACGTTCTGATGTTGCGATTAAGATTTTCGGAACCGATTTGGATGTTTTAGCCCGAAAAGCACACGAAATTGAACGCGCCCTCAAAAAAGTACCTGGCGCTTCGGATGTTATTATAGAAAAAACCGAAGGTTTACCTCAAATGTACGTGCAATATGACCGTTCCAAAATTGCGCGCTACGGTTTGAATATTGAAGATTTGAACGATGCCATCGCGCTGAGCTTCGCTGGAAAAGTAGTGGGAAATGTTTTTGAAGGCGAAAAACGATTCGATATGGTGATTCGTTTAGACCAAACCAACAGAAAGAGTATCGAGGATTTGAAAAACTTATATGTTACGGTTCCCAATGGCGCTCAAATTCCGTTAAATGAGTTGGCTACTATTGAATATGCTGAAGGTCCAGCCAAAATATCGCGTGACAATACCAACCGACGTATTGTAGTTGGAATTAACGTTCGTAATAGAGATTTACAAAGTGTAGTGACCGATATTCAAAAGATTGTAGATACACAAATCAAATTGCCAGCAGGTTATTATGTGCAATACGGCGGACAATTCGAAAATTTAGAAAGTGCCAAAGCCCGATTGCTTATTGCTGTTCCTATCGCTTTATTGTTGATATTTATACTGTTGCATTTTGCTTTTGGCTCAATGAAAGAAGCTTTGATGGTGTATTCGGCGATTCCGTTATCGGCAGTGGGAGGAATTTTATTATTGTGGATTCGTGATTTGCCTTTTAGTATTTCGGCGGGAGTTGGTTTTATAGCCCTTTTTGGTATCGCAGTATTGAACGGAATCGTGCTTATTGAACACTTTAAAGAACTAAAACATCAAGGAATGACCGATATGAATGCCTTAATTTTGAAAGGGACCACAGACCGTTTGCGTCCCGTTTTATTGACAGCCGCCGCTGCAGCTTTGGGTTTTTTACCAATGGCGATTTCGTCGTCGGCAGGAGCAGAGGTGCAACGTCCTTTGGCTACAGTAGTGATTGGTGGACTTTTTACAGCTACAGTATTGACCTTGATTGTATTGCCGATTCTGTTTAAAGTCTTTGATTCAAAAGAATTCAAAAGATCTAAATTGAAAAAAGGCAAAAAGCATCTTACTGTTATTTTGCTTTTGTTAGCCAGTAGTTTTGGATTTGCTCAAAATACCAATATGTCACGAGAAGCGGTAATTGCCAAAGCTCTTGAAAACAACAAAGGTATCAAGGCTGCAGCATTGCAAGTCAATAAAATGCAAGAAAATATCAAAAGCAGTTTTACCTTCGAAAAAACAAATGTGTATTATTCGTATGACCAAAATAATTTGGCCTTGAACAATCTACCGCTGAAAGTTTTTGGGGTGCAGCAACGCTTTTTGTTTCCTACCGTTTATGGCGTACAAAAGAAAGCGAATACCTCAGAATTTGAGAAAGAGAAGGCTGATTATGAACTTCAAAAAAATAAACTTTCGCTGCAAGTAGCCAAAACCTATGAGCAAATCGTGTATTGGCAACATCAGGAACGTTTGTATTCTTATTTGGATAGTTTGTACCAAAATTTCTCTAAAGCCAGCGACCGTCGTTTCGAATTGGGCGAAACAAATTATTTAGAAAAAATTACAGCACAATCGAAATACAGACAAATTAAAACCAAACTCACCCAAATTAATTTTGAGAAAAAAGCACAATACGAATCCTTGCAAGCTTTGGTGCAATCCGATGAAAAAATAAGCATTTTAGAGAAAGAATTAGTACCAATACCTACTTTGGATACTACATCAAATAAAGCTATTCATACTGCTTATTTAGAAAGTATTAGCAAAATGTACAAATCTCAAATTAGCTTGCAAAAACAACATTGGCTACCCGATTTGAATTTGGAATATTTTCAGGGACGAAATAACGGTCTGTCGCAATCTTTGTATGGTTTTCAAGTAGGTATTGCGGTTCCTATTTTGTTCTCAGGAAATGTATCCAAAACCAAAGTAGCACAACTAGAATCGCAAAGTTGGGAAGAGCAAAAGCAAAATCAAGAACAAAAAATGACGCAATTCATTCGTCAGCAACAAAATGAAATTGCCAAGTACCAAGAAAGCATCAATTATTACAACGCCACTGGGAAAAAATTATCTGAGGAAATCATCAAAGTGGCGAATAGCAGCTATAAAAATGGAGAAATTGACTTTTTTCAATACATTCAGAGTTTAGAAAATGCTGTGGCCATAAAAATAGAATATGTAGAAGCTGTTCTGCAATTCAACAGCAATCAATTAGAATTACACTACCTTAATTTTTAGTTTAGATTATGAGAAAACAACTGTATATATTAGTGCTTACACTGCTTTTTATAGGCTGTAAAAAAGAAGAAACTACACCAGCAACAACAGAAGACGATGGTTTGGTTAGAGTTACTCAGGCACAATTTCAATCCGCAGGAATGGTGATTAGCAGCCCTGTAATGAAAGATTTTGACGAAACCATAAAAGTATCTGGCAAGATTGATGTACCGCCTCAAAATAGAGCAAAAGTCACCACTTTTATTGGGGGTTATGTAAAGAGCACCCAACTTTTGGAGGGCGACAGAGTTAGCAAAGGACAAGCTTTATTAACCCTTGAAAACACAGCTTTTATCGATATTCAAAAAGAATATTTAGAAGTAGCAGAGCAATTAAAATACCTTAAATCTGAATTTGTTCGACAAAAAACCTTGTATGACGAAAAAATAACCTCTCAAAAGAATTATTTGAAGGCGGAAAGTGAGTACAAAAGAGCGATGGCAACCTATCAGAGTTTGAAACAAAAGCTAATTTTGATGCACATTAGCCCTGTTCAGGTGGAGAAAGGCAAATTCACCTCGGTAATAACTATTTACGCTCCTATTTCTGGTGATATTGTGATTATGAATGCCAATGTAGGAATGCTGATGAATCCTGAAGATGTGATTTTGGAAATTGTAGATACAGACCACTTGCATTTAGAATTAGCTGTGTTTGAAAAAGATATTTTGAAAGTAACTAAAGGCCAAAAAATCAAATTTACCGTTCCCGAAGCGACTAAGGAAGTGTTCAATGCCGAAGTACATTTGGTAGGGAAATCAATTGAAGGAAATGACAGGACCATCAATGTTCACGGGCATTTAGAAGACGAATCCAAGCAAAGATTACTTACGGGTATGTTTGTAGAAGCGGCCATTGTTTTTGATACTAAAAAAGGGTTAGCGGTACCTACAGAAGCTATTATTAAAGAAAACAACAAGTATTACGTTTTTACTTTGGTAACCAATAAAAATGAGTATGCCTTCAAGAAATTAGCTGTATCTTTAGGAGAACAAAATGAGGATTTTAGTGAAATACTTCCAAATACTTCCATCAACGCTTCTACTAAAATTTTGACCAAAGGCGTTTTTGATTTAGCAGAATAAAAAATTTAACTTAAAAATAAAACTTATGAATGAAGCACATTTGCACCTAGTGGTGAACCATTTTCCTATTATCGGGACGATTTTAGGATTAGGAATTTTAGTAGTTGGGTTGTTGTTAAAAAACAATTCGGTCAAGAATACGGCATTTTTTCTGTTTATTGTAGCAGCTATTTTTGCTGCAGTGAGTATGGCAACTGGAGAAGGAGCAGAGGAATTGGTAGAAGATATGCCTAACATTGGTCACGATATTATTCACGAACACGAAGAAATGGCAGAAAAATTGGCTATTGCATTGTATGTTTTGGGACTAACTTCCGTAATTGGTTTGTATTTGAATTACAAAAAATCAGCTAAATCAGTTCTAGTAACTTATG
>JAGOFG010000158.1:0-2027 GCA_017997335.1 Flavobacterium sp.
TAATATAATTGTTTTAGTTTCTCTTTGTTATATTTTTACATAAACGTATTGATTGAAAGTTTACGAAAAGAATTACTTCGCCAGTTCCCTTCGCTCGTGTAGAACGACATTCTTTTATAGCTTTCGTTTTTTCGACAAAACTAACAGATTCACCCAAATTATAAACTATTAAACAGATTGACAGCTATGTCTCATCAAATTACTTCCCAAATCGCATTACACTTACAACAAGTGTATTTTGGTGGGAATTGGACCACCTCAAATTTTAAAGACCAATTGGTTGACGTGAGTTGGCAAGAAGCAAATTTTGCTTTGAAAGAAGGGAATAGCATTGTCACCTTACTGTTTCACTGCAATTATTATATTGCTGGATTGATTCCGGTTTTGCAAGGTGGAACGCTAGAGATTAAAGACAAATTTAGCTTTGACAGCCCGAAAATTACTTGCGAAGCAGATTGGGAACAATTGAAAAATAAATCGTGGGATGAAGTACAACTTTTTCCACTAATAGCGCCCACCGAAGTCGTTTTAAAAAAACCATCCGAAATAGGAAACCAACTTACTCCCATGTCTTGTGTTTTCCATAAACCACCTCCTGTAGTCCCCATATAATAGGTCGATGGATCTGATGTAACTCCAGTAGCTGTAACGGATCGTCCACCTCGAAAGGGACCAATGGAACGCCATTTGACTGCTTTAAAATGAGCGTTTAAATCGGTTGCAACTGCAGTTTTGCCTTTTTGCGCCGATACAGCCGTGCTTAAAACTAGGGAAAGAATTCCTAAAAGAAGTTGTTTATTCATACGAGTACTATATTGTGTTGTTTCAAAAATAGACATTGTATGGATAACAATTGCATTCTTACTAAAAATCATTTTTTGCTATCTTTTAAATTTAAACTTGAGGTAACAGTGAATTCCTAAAAAACCTATATTTGAACTTTCTAAAATGATACTATCATGAAAGCGTCTTTTTCTCTATTACTGCTGTCTTCTTTGGTTCTTTTTTCATGTAAAAAAGAAGAAGAAACTTCTGCTACCAACGAAAGAACCAATGTAGTTCCTTTTACACAAATGGCTGCCGCTCCTGCGACTGCTACTCCACCAGCTACTTCAAGTAACACTGCTTATGTTGGAAAAGAAGAAAAAAAGGAAAGTGTCATGTATCAGTACAAATACACTATGGTGAAAAATCCAAATGCGGTTGCTACAACGACCAAAATAGTTACTCCTCCTGGTATGAATCCGCCTCACGGACAACCAAAACATAGATGTGATATTCCCGTAGGTGCGCCATTGAACTCTCCAGTAGCCAAAACTACCACTGCTCCCAAAACTACAGTCGTTACAACCCCTGCCGTAGCTAGTGGTAGCAATGTACCTGCGCTTTTAGCTACTACACCAGAGGCCACTCCAACTCCAGAAGGTATGAATCCACCGCATGGTCAACCCAAACACCGCTGCGATATTGCTGTTGGCGCTCCTTTACCCAAAGAATAATAATTCAAATACTAATTACAACTCATGATTACTCAAGCTACTATAGCAGATGCTGCTGAATTATCGGCACTAATAAACTCGGCTTATCGTGGCGAAACTTCCAAAAAAGGATGGACGACCGAGGCTGATTTGCTTGAAGGAACGCGTACATCAGAAGAAGAATTAATTAGCATTATTGCTTCTTCCAATCATTATTTATTGAAATTTATCCGTGATGAAAAAATCATTGGAAGCGTCTTACTAATTGCAAAAAAAGAAGTGTTGTATTTGGGAATGCTAACCGTTTCACCAGAATTGCAAAATAGTGGGATTGGCAAGCAATTGCTACAAGCAGCTGAACAACTCGCACAGCAACTTGAGCTTTCAAGAATTCAAATGACCGTAATTGGCATCCGAAAAGAATTGCTAGCTTGGTATATTCGAAACGGTTATGAAGATACAGGGGTGCGAGAACCTTTTCCTTTTGGTGAAGGAGATAAAGCCCTTACTTCGGAACCATTGGATTTTATAGTTTTGGAAAAAAAACTA
>JAGOFG010000158.1:2127-5878 GCA_017997335.1 Flavobacterium sp.
TTTTTTTACTTTTCGCCATCAATACCCAAGCTCAATTCTTTCGGAAAAAGAAAAAAAAGACCATACAATACGAAAATATCATCATTAGTGATTCTGCCACACAACACCTAGTTAATGCCATCCAGTTTGAGACTGTCTCCAAAAGAGATTCCTTGACCTTTTATAACACTGAGTTCAAAAAATTCAAAGCTTTTCTCAAAGCAACCTATCCCTTGGTTTTTGAAACCTGTACCGAAATCCCCTTCAACTCCCACTCCATTCTATTAAAATGGGAAGGTACGAATCCATCTTTAAAACCAAATTTATTTATGGCGCACCAAGATGTTGTGCCTGCAAAACACCAACAAAACAAGTGGCAATTTCCTCCATTTGGTGGAGTAATCAAAGACGGAAACATTTATGGAAGAGGGACGCTTGACGACAAATCATCTTTGATAGGATTATTGGAAGCAGCAGAATATGCTTTGAAAAATAATTTTGAACCCCAAAGAACCACCTATTTTGTTTTTGGAGATGATGAAGAAACCTACGGCAATGGCGCTAAAGAAATTGCCGATTGGTTTATAAAAAACAAAATTGAATTTGAATTAATACTCGACGAAGGACCAGGAGTTGGGATGGATATCATTCCAGAAGTACCAAAACCCATTGCCTTTATTGGTATTGCCGAAAAAGGATATGCCACAGTTGAACTTACTGTAAATCAAGAAAGCGGTCACTCGTCTATGCCTTCAAAACATACTGCCATAGGAATATTAAGTCAAGCAATAGCCAATATAGAAAACAAACCTTTTAGGGCGCATTATCATGGATTGGCCAAGAAAATGTTTGATGAAATAGCCCCTGAAATGGATTTTTCAAAAAAAATAATTTTTAAAAACAGTTGGCTATTTAGTGGCATGATAAAAAAAGAATTGTCAAAAAAATACTCGACCAATGCTTTGATTAGGACTACTGCAGCAACTACTATGTTTTCTTCTGGCGAGTCCGAAAATGTCCTTCCACACAAGGCTTCTGCAACGATAAACTTCAGATTGATTCCAGGTGATTCTATCAAAGATATCATGCCATATCTAAAAAAAGTAATTGATAATCCAAAGGTAAAAGTAAGCTTTAAAGGAGAAGCCGTTAATGCCTCACCTATTGCTAAAAAAAAATCTGTTGGTTACCGTGCCTTGGAGAAAAGTTGTAACGAAATTTTCCCTAAAACCATAGTCGCTCCTGTTTTGGTCATTGGTTCGACAGATTCAAGACATTTTAATCTTACTTGTAACAATATTTTACGTTTTATCCCAATGCGTTTTAAAAATGCCGATTTAGAGCACATTCATGGTTTTGACGAACATGTTGAAATAGAAAATTACCACAATATGATTCGATTTTACATACGATTATTTCAAAATCTTAATGATTTTTAATTTTATTGCTAATAATTTAAAACTTAGACCAAATTCGTTGATTGAATATCCTTAGCAATTCTTTGCCACGAGAAATAAAATCAATAAATTAGCCCCACTAAATTTTATATAAAAAACACAATGAAAAATACCGCGCTTACGCACATACACGAAGGTTTAGGAGCAAAAATGTTGCCTTTTGCAGGGTACAATATGCCAATTCTTTATGCAGGAGTAAATGTAGAACACGAAACCGTTCGTAACGGTGTAGGTGTATTTGATGTTTCGCATATGGGTGAATTTATGCTTTCAGGACCTAATGCTTTGGCTTTGATTCAAAAAGTAACTTCAAATGATGCCGCTACCTTAACCATAGGTAGAGCACAATATTCTTGTTTACCTAACAATGATGGTGGAATCGTAGATGATTTAATCATTTACAAAATGGAAGAAGAAAAATACCTTTTGGTAGTAAATGCTTCAAACATCGACAAAGATTGGGATTGGATTTCCTCTCATAACGACCTTGGCGTAACAATGGAAAATCTATCTGATGACTATTCATTATTAGCCATTCAAGGACCTAAAGCGGTTGAAGCTATGCAATCATTGGCTACAATTGATTTGTCTGCAATTGCTTACTATCATTTTGAAGTAGCTGAATTCGCTGGATTTCAAGACATAATCATTTCTGCAACAGGATATACTGGTTCAGGAGGATTTGAAATCTATTGTAAAAATGACCAAGTAGAAGCCATCTGGAACAAAGTTTTTGAAGCAGGTGCAGCATTTGGTATACAACCAATAGGTTTGGCTGCAAGAGACACTTTGCGTTTGGAAATGGGATTTTGCTTGTACGGGAATGATATCAACGATTCTACTTCTCCTCTTGAAGCTGGTTTAGGATGGATTACTAAATTCACTAAAGAATTTACCAATTCTGAAAACTTAAAAAAACAAAAAGAAACAGGAGTATCCAAGAAGCTAGTTGCTTTTGAAATGCAAGAACGTGCTGTTCCTAGACACGATTATGAAATTGTTGATGCGTCTGGTGCTGTAATTGGTGTTGTAACCTCGGGAACAATGTCTCCTTCTATGAACAAAGGCATTGGTCTAGGCTATGTAACTACTCCAAATAGCGCTATTGATAGCACTATTTATATCAGAATCAGAAAGAATGATGTTCCTGCAACAGTTGTAAAACTTCCTTTCTACAAAAAATAAAGAATCATGAAAAAAATTTTACTGGTAGCCTTACTTGTTGGTGGTCACCTAATAGCTCAAAATAACGCTTCACCATGTAAAATTCTTTCCAAAATAAATGCTTTAATTCAACAAGAGCATGTACAGCCAAAACCGGTAGACGACAGTCTATCGGTTTTTATTTTTGATAATCTAATTAACGATTTAGATTCCGGAAGAAATCTATTTTATAAGTCGGAGTACGATAGTTTATCAAAAAATTACCGTTTACAAATTGATAATTTAGTACAAAAAGAGGATTGTCAGTTCATTGCTACCTTTGAAGACATTTATCAAAAAGCGCTTCTTCGCAACAAATCACTATTAGAAAAACTCAACAAAGATTCTCTAAATTTCAATACTCCGGACACCATCAGGATGTACAAAAAAGCCTTTCCTGTTTATATGACTGAAAAGGAGTTTGAAAAAATTTGGAGAAAAAAAATTCGCTTTGATGTCCTAAATGAAATTGCTGTAAGTAGTAAAAATCTTGATTCTATTCAATCCAATTTCAAATCACTAACCAATTATTATAAAGAAATTGCTATTCAAAATGAACTATGTAAGGTTAGCGCGCAACTAAAGAAAACAAGCACTATTCCTGAAAAAGTCTTTGGTTTCTTTTGCACGTATTTTGACCCACATACCAATTATTTTAGTGTCAATAGCAAATCGAATTTCGTTTCTTCTTTATCGAAAGAAAAGCTTTCTTTGGGTTTTTTAGTGTCTTTGAATGAAAAAAATCAAATCATCATTGATGAAATAGACCCCAATGGACCCGCTTTTAAAAATGGTAAACTAAAAAAAGGCGACCAAATCATTTCCATTGCCAATGAACAGGAAACGCTAAAAGTAACTTGTGCCTCATTAGAAGAAATAGGAGATTTAATTGTGTCTGATGCTAACAAAATCATCACGCTCACCATCAAAAGAAAAGGAGAAAAAAACTTTAGCGTCACCCTTGAAAAAGAAGTTTTAAAAGACGAACAGAATAGTGTTTATAGTTACCTTGTTGAAGACAAAAATAAAATTGGCTATATCAAAATTCCAAGCTTTTACACCAATTTTGAAAGCAAAGACAATAATGGTTGTGCCAATGATGTTGCCACTGA
>JAGOFG010000159.1 GCA_017997335.1 Flavobacterium sp.
CTCTTCCTTTACGGTCTTTAAGCCATTTTTGAGCGGGTTGGTAGCCACCAATGTAGAAATTCCACGCTAGTTCAGGAACATTGGAAAAGTATTGAGTTTCGTTGATAAAAACGTTTCCTAAATTCCCTTCGGCTGGAGGGGTGCCTGTAAGGCGGGGTGGTGCGCTAATTGATACTTTTTTTAATGTAGACTGATGTAACGTTTACCACCCCGTCCTGCGGACACCCCTCCGAAGGAGGGGAATTGGTATCCGGTTTTTCGATGAATTTTGGTGTTGGTAACAAGAAACCTGCTCAATCACATTTTGCTTTTGCACTATTCCTCTAAATTTCAATCCTATCAATTTCCTTCATAATCCTATCAGTCTCACTCAACGCCACGATAATTTTTTGATAGTGCAAAATATCTTCATAACTTAATTCTCTTCCTTTACGGTCTTTAAGCCATTTTTGAGCGGGTTGGTAGCCACCAATGTAGAAATTCCAGGCTAGTTCAGGAACGTTATTAAAATATTGTGTTTCGTTAATAAAAACCTTTCCTAAATTCCCCTCCTTTGGAGGGGTGCCTGTAAGGCGGGGTGGTGCGCTAATTGATACTTTTTTTTAATGTAGACTGATATATCGTTTACCACCCCGTCCTGCGGACACCCCTCCGAAGGAGGGGAATTGGTATCCAGTTTTTTCGATGAATTTTGGTGTTGGTAGCAAGAAACCTGCTCAATCACACTTTGCTTTTGCACTATTCCTCTAAATTTCAACTTTATCAATTTCCTTCATAATCCTATCGGTCTCGTTCAACGCCACAATCATCTTTTGATAGTACAAAATATCCTCATAACTTAATTCTCTTCCTTTACGGTCTTTAAGCCATTTTTGAGCGGGTTGTTAGCCACCAATGTAGAAATTCCACGCTAGTTCAGGAACATTGGAAAAGTATTGAGTTTCGTTGATAAAAACGTTTCCTAAATTCCCCTCCTTTGGAGGGGTGCCTGTAAGGCGGGGTGGTGCGCTAATTGATACTTTTTCTAATGTAGACTGATGTAACGTTTACCACCCCGTCCTGCGGACACCCCTCCGAAGGAGGGGAATTGGTATCCGGTTTTTCGATGAATTTTGGTGTTGGTAACAAGAAACCTGCTCAATCACATTTTGCTTTTGCACTATTCCTTTAAATTTCAACTTTATCAATTTCCTTCATAATCCTATCGGTCTCACTCAACGCCACAATCATTTTTTGATAATGCAAAATATCTTCATAACTCAATTCTCTTCCTTTACGGTCTTTAAGCCATTTTTGAGCGGGTTGGTAGCCACCAATGTAGAAATTCCACGCTAGTTCAGGAACATTGGAAAAGTATTGAGTTTCGTTGATAAAAACGTTTCCTAAATTCCCCTCCTTTGGAGGGGTGCCTGTAAGGCGGGGTGGTGCGCTATAATTTGCAACAATAAAATCCGCTAAATCTGACTTTGCTTTTGCCATATTCTGCAAAACATCCGTTACAGGAATTCGGTGTACTTTTAAGCCTAAAGATTGTAAATATTCGTCTCTTTTAGTATCATACGCATCTTTGCGATCATCGTGACTACTGCCGTCGATTTCTACTACCAATCCTAGTTTTTTTACATAGAAATCAACGATATAATTCCCTATGATGCGTTGTCGGTCAAAATCAATGTTGTAAAATTTGCCTTTATGAACTTGCATCCAAAATAAGACTTCCGAAAGGTTTTCTGCATAGCGAAGTGCATGTGCACGCTCTTTTAAGGAGGAATTGTACGGTAAATCGATGATTGTGTTGAAGTAGATGGGCGTATTCTTCACCACCCCGTCCTGCGGACACCCCTCCGAAGGAGGGGAATTAGAATCCGATGTTTTGACAAATTTAGGTTTTACCACAATATTATCGCCATCTTCGGGATATTGTGTAATGTACTTTTCGACTACTTCGCTTTCAAGTAAATGAATTGCTCGTAGTTCTCCACCTAGTTTGACCAATTGCCAAAAGGTTTTTATGTTGGTAGGATAGGGAACACGAGGGAAATCAATTTTTAAAAATTCCTTGTATTTTTCGCGATAACTTGGCGAGTGCAAAACGGCATAAATATAATCCAACACATCAATGGGGGCAAAAGTCAATCTAAATTCCGGGCGAAGTTCCTCACTATTGGCAAAACAAACAGTACTTGAAGGATCACCCTGAGCGGAGTCGAAGGGTTCGTGCACGAATGACATTCCCAAACCTTTTGCCATTTCCTTAATAATTTCAGGGTTGAGGTTGGGGATTCTTTCAGATGTTTCTAAAAGGTTTTGTTGGGAGTTGGTTTCGGGGTAGAGATAGAGGGGCAAACTGTATGTTTGGAATCCGTAAAAATTAATATCTAATAGATTTTTAGAAATTAATATAGAACTAAAAGAATCTGTATTTATCAAGTTTCTCATTATACATATTCCATAATTTTCTTTGTCAAAAAAATTAGACATAAATTCTTTTCTACTTCTGCCAATCAAATTATCATCGTAATAAATAAATTTTTCAATAAAGGGTTTATAACTGTATTTTTTTATTAACCTTTCATTAATGTTTATGTCAAATTTTAATTTAACAATTTCAATAAGCTTTTCTTTATCAAATGAAACTAAAGAAGCATCGTTGGAAGTTTTTATTCCTGAAGATTTTATATTAAAAATTTGATTTATTGAGAAGCCTAACTCATAATCAATTAATATTTTATAGTCTTTTGGAATAAAATAGTAATCAGGATTAATGTTTTTAACTTTTTTAAAAACGATTGTATGTAAAGTGTTTTCAGATAAAAAATTATATTTTAAATCTCTCTTTCCATACAAATCGTGATGAAAAACCTCTCCTAATTCATCAACTTTTTTCTTTCCTGTTTTTATTAATAGATTGATAGAAACGCCTTGCATAATATCAAAAACATTTTGGTCTACGGAACCATCTGGTGAAATTTCATTTTTTCTCGAATTACCATGTAAATCAATAGTGTATAATTTATCGTAGGTTTTTAAAAGATTCCAACGCATTCCTCTAAAAGTGGGATTATCTAAAAATCCGTGTGGATTAATAAAGGCTAATATTCCACTGCCATTTTTATCAATAAAATGCTGTCCGAAACGCATAAATTTCACATAATCATCATTTATCATTTTAGGGTTTCGTTCTTTCAGTTTTTCTTTTCCACCTGGCTCTTTTTTATAATCTTCCATTAGGTTCATAATCCATTCGCCTTTGTTTGCACTTTCGCCACTATATGGCGGATTTCCAATCACCACCATAACAGGTGCGTCTCGTTTTATAGCATTGGCTTGATCCGCTTCATCAGATAACCACGAACTAAAAAGCGTATTGCTGTCCGGGTGTGCTTCTTCTAAAGAGTTGGTCAAGAAAATTTTTATACGTTGCGTTTCGCCTGAAAAAGAACCACCCCGTCCTTCGGACACCCCTCCAGAGGAGGGGAATTGCTGCGGTTTATAACCTGTTTCGGTCAATAACATATCCATTTTGAGGTGAGCCATGGCATAACTCGCCATCAGCAACTCAAAACCATTCAATCTTGGGATTAAATCATTGGTTACATATTTGCTCCAGATGCCTTGTTGTCCTTCAAATTTTTTGTGAATGTGTTTGACTACTTCTGCCAGAAAAGTGCCCGTTCCGGTGGCTGGGTCCAAAATTTGAACTCGGTGCACTTCTACTTCGGTTTCTACTTCTTTAATTTTAGCATCCTTGCCTTTGCTTTGCGTAACGGCTTTTTTCTTGATTTTAATTTTAGAGGTATCGGCCAGACCTTGGGGCAAATTAAATTCGGTTTTCAAAATATCGTCAACAGCACGAACGATGAAATTCACTACGGGTTGTGGCGTGTACCAAACACCACGTGCTTTGCGCAATGCTGGATTGTATTCGCCCAAAAAAGTTTCGTAAAAGTGTACTACGGGATCTTCTTGCTTAGTGCTTTTGCCAAAATTGCGCATAATTTGCTCCACATCACTAGCTAGAAATATGGTCACTAATTCCTCCACAATCCAGTCCAAACGGGTGTCTAAATCATAACCTGCAATATCCTGAAATAATTTGCGTAAAAAAGGATTGCTTTTTGGGATCAAAGTCGCCGCTTCTTGTCGCGAAAATGTTTTAAGAGTAGGGTCGTGATAGCGTGCGGCAAACATTCCATAAGCAATGGTTTGCGAATAAATATCAGCAAAGGATTTATTGTTAATGTCATGAATCAACATTTGTTGAAACGACAACATTTGCGATTTTATATTGGAACGACTGTTTTGTTCGTCATCATAATTCAATGATTTTTCAATCACATCCGCCATCAATTTGGCTTTTCCCGCCATCATTTGTGCCAACTGCGTAGGCGATTTGATGGTTTGCGAAACAGTTAATGCAAAATTTTGAATCAAATTCGTAAACTGTTCAAAGTTTTCGGGAATACCTATTATTTGACCACCCCGTCCTTCGGACACCCCTCCAGAGGAGGGGAATTCTATACGTGCAATGGCAATTTTAGTGATAAACTGGCCATCTTTATAAAAATGAAAATCTAAATAATCCGTAAAAATCAAATTAGATAAACCCGATTTATAGCGATCAAATTGTTCTTTGAGGGTTTTGCTGCCTAAATCGACACCTATATCTTTGGCTTCAATATAGCCAATGGGAACATCTTTGCGTGTGAGTACATAATCAGGCGCGCCACATTGCACTCTTGCGGGTTCATTAGTTACCAAAATATCGGGTAAAATAGCCATCAAAAGGTTTTGTAAGTCCCCACGATAGGAGTGTTCTCTAGCATTTCCTGTTTGAAATAAAGTATTTATTTTAGTAAGGTATTGTTGGATAGTCATAGTGTTTTTTGTGTAATTGGCTGGCCATTTCAAGTCAAAGAACGACAGCAGAAAATAAGTGTGTTTTACGATTGGAATATTAGGATGCTAATTTATAGGTTATAAATGTAAGAAAATGGATTTTGAATAGCAGTACTTTAGTGCAACAATACGATGTTTTTTTGATTGATGGCTTTATCTACGGCTTTGCATTTCCTTTTTAGCCAAAGTGCAACCGTAAGAAATCAAGACTGTAGCTTTTTTTTAAAATCATTATTTGTCAAATAAGAGTACCAAATGGTATATTTGTGGCGTTATATGGAGAGTTGAAAATCTGAAAGTGTTTGGAGCAACCATTGAATACCTTAAATCCAAAAAAATATGCGAATTTTTCTTAGTTGTTTTATGCTGTTGCTAGTTGCTACTGTTTTTTCCCAAAAAGACAGAACAACTAAAGATACTCTGGTTGTAAAAATCGACTCTTTATACCGAGAAGATCAATTTTATTTTTCAATAACCTACAATACATTAATAGATAAGCCGGCGGGTTTGTCCCAACGTAAATTTTCATCTGGATTTTCGGGAGGTTTCCTGCGAGACATGCCTATCAATAGAAAAAGAACCATAGCCGTTGCCTCCGGAATTGGGTTTACCTACAATAATTACAACCAGAATATGGCTATTTCTGGAACGGCCGAAACACCACTTTATACCCTAATTAGTTCAGATACAAAGTATTCTAAAAATAAATTCACAACACTTTCCTTTGATGTTCCCGTCGAATTCAGATGGCGTACATCAACGTATGAAAGTCATAAATTTTGGCGAATTTATACGGGAATTAAGTTCAGTTATGTGTTGTATGACAAGTCGGTTTTTAACAGCAGCATGGGTAAAGTTAGTATTAATGGAAATAAAGATTTTAATAAATTACAATACGGAGCGTACATTTCATCGGGCTACAATACGTTTAATTTATATGCCTATTATGGCTTGAATTCGCTTTTTA
>JAGOFG010000160.1 GCA_017997335.1 Flavobacterium sp.
GCTGGAATCAATCATTTTAGAGTCCCTCGTTTATATCAAAAAATCATACCTACAAGTTTTCCCAATCCGTCTTTACTGAACATTTTAAGCGGAGCTATCGAAATTATTCTAGGGGCTTCATTACTGTTTCCTCCAACTACCCAATATGCTGCTTGGGGAATTATCCTGCTGCTAATTGCTGTTTTTCCAACACATATTTTTATGTTAACTAATCCAAAAGCAAGTATGGGACTACCCAAATGGTTGCTATACTTGCGTTTACCTTTACAATTCCTACTGATGTATTGGGCTTACACTTATACTATATAAATTTTAAGAATTCACCACAAATTAGTAACCATATAAAAACTAAATACTTATAAAAAAACTATTTGCAGAATTTTTTGGAACATTTTGGCTTGTTTTTGGAGGTTGTGGTAGCGCTTTATTCGCTGCTGGCATACCTAATTTAGGAATTGGCTTTGCTGGAGTATCTCTAGCTTTTGGATTAACGGTACTAACAATGGCTTATGCTGTTGGACACATTTCTGGTGGGCATTTTAATCCCGCCGTTTCTTTTGGTTTATGGGCTGGTGGGCGATTTTCAGCCAAAGATTTAGTCCCTTACATCATCGCACAATGTATTGGTGCAATAGCTGCCGCAGGAACATTATATACTATTGCTGCTGGAAAAGTAGGCTTCGTGATTGACAATACCAAAGCTGGAGCTTTCGCTTCTAACGGTTTTGGAGCTTTCTCACCTGATGGTTATTCTATGCAAGCCGCATTTATAGCAGAGTTTGTTTTAACCTTATTCTTTCTATTGGTTATACTAGGTGCGACCGATAAATTTGCAAACGGAAAATTTGCTGGAGTTGCCATTGGTTTAGCACTGACGCTAATTCATTTAATCAGTATTCCAATTACCAATACTTCTGTAAACCCTGCTCGTTCATTGTCACAAGCTATTTTTGTGGGAGGAGAACCTTTAGGGCAGGTATGGTTATTTTGGGTAGCACCCATTTTAGGAGCAGTGGTTGCAGGTTTTATCTATAAAAATCTATTACAAGACCACTCAGAAGCATAAAAAATAATCTTTTATTAAAAAGAGAAAAAGGACAAAATTGATGTTCTTTTTCTCTTTATTTTTACCAAATGAAATCTCTTTTTGATTCTGAACCTATTGTTTTTGATGTCCCAGATGCATCCATTATTTATTACCCTAATTTCTTCTCAACTGAAGAAGCAACCATTCTTTTTGACACTTTACAAAAGGAAATTCCTTGGCAACAGGACGACATCAAAGTCTACGGAAAAGTGTATCCACAACCTCGATTAACAGCGCTTTTTGGCAACGAAGGAAAATCCTATTCCTACTCGAATATTACTATGCATCCTCATAAATGGTCACCACTGCTTATGAGCATTAAAGAAAAAGTAGAAAAAACAACAGAAGCAATTTATTCTACGGTATTACTTAATTATTATCGTGACGGCAAAGACAGTAACGGATGGCATGCCGACAATGAAAAAGAATTAGGAACCAATCCCATAATAGCCTCATTGAGCTTTGGAGCAGAAAGAATGTTTCAACTCAAACACAATGCTATTCCAAATCAAAAAATAAATATATCTTTAGCACACGGCAGTCTTTTAGTAATGAAAGGGACTACCCAGCACTTTTGGAAACATCAAATTCCAAAAACAACAAAACCAATTGGCTCCAGAATTAACCTAACTTTCAGAATTATTCCATAAAACCAAAAAACTTAACCAAATTGATTATGAATGAAATTGTTTCTTATTTTACCACTATCCCTTCTTCGCATAGAAGCCTAATTTTAGTTGGAGGAATTACGATTTTCTGGCTTATCGAAAATGCTTTTCCATTATTTCAATTCAACTACAAAAAATGGCAACATGCAGGAATCAATATCTTTTTTACATTAACAACCATTCTCATTAATTTTTGTTTGGCCTATCTTTTACTAAAAACAGCCGATTGGACTGTTGAAAATAATTTCGGTATTCTTCAAATACTACCAGAAATCCCACTATGGTTGTATGCAATTATCGGATTATTACTATTAGATTTGATTGGAGCTTATTTGGTACATCTCATCGAACATCGAACAAAAGTTTTGTGGCGTTTCCATCTTATCCATCATACAGACACTTGGATAGATACTACTACAGCCAATAGGCATCACCCGGGTGAAAGTGTAATTCGATTTGCCTTTACACTATTAGGAGTTTTTATCGTTGGAAGCCCAATGTGGATGGTCTTCTTATACCAAACATTATCGGTTGTTGCGACACAATTCAATCATGCTAACATAGCCTTACCAAAAAAATTAGATGTTTTTTTAAGCTATTTCATTGTTTCACCGGACATGCATAAAATTCACCATCATTACAAACTCCCATATACGGATAGTAATTATGGTAATATATTTTCAGTTTGGGACCGTCTATTTGGAACCTTTAAAACCATGCCAAGAGAAGAAATAATCTATGGTATTGATACCCATCAAGACCCAAAAGAACACAATGAGTTAAAAAACTTATTAAATATTCCTTTCCAAAAACATAGGTCTCCCGAAATTGATTAAGAGACAAAAAAAAGAAGCATTTTAATTAAAGTAATTATTATTTTTATTAATATTGGTATATCGTTAGATACCTATTTTATTAATCATTAACACCAATTTGAATTAATTTTCATGTGATGAAAAAGAGTAACCGCAAAGAATTGAACTGGGAACAAACAGAAAAGCTTGTTACGTTGGCCTTAGAAGAAAGAAATCCCTTCGAGATAATTAAAAAAGAATTCGGACTTTCTGAAAAAGAAGTATTAGAATTTATGAAAAAGAAGATGCCTGCTGAAAAATATGAAATGTGGAAAAAGAAAGCAATTGCAAGCAAGCCGAAACCAAAACCACTCAAAATTGACGATTTTGATGAAGATTTAGACGGAAAATATTACATTAAAAATAAATTAGACTAACACTGATAAACTCCTACTCTACGTAGGAGTTTTTTTTTGAAAAAAGAAAAAACAATTTGGCTTACTAATTATGTAACAATTACTAAAACTAATCGACCTATGTAAAACTTAAACAAAAAATATGAAAAAAATAATAGTGTCCTTAGCGCTTGCGTCTGTGCTGCTAAGTTGTAAATCAACCGTTGCTACTTTAAATAAACAAGAAGAGGTAAAGGTAACCATAGACCTAATTGATGTAAAAGACGATAAAGTACAAGTAACCATCTTGGCACCAAAAATCAACTCAGACCAGATAACCTATAGCATTCCAAAAATCATCCCAGGAACTTACTCTAATGACAATTACGGCAGATACATCGACGATTTAAAAGCATTCGATAATAAAGGTACACTATTAGAAGTAAAAAAAACGGACGAAAATACGTGGACCATTCCAGCTGCAAAAAAATTATACAAAATCACTTACTTAGTCAATGACACTTTTGATTCTGAAAAAGGTGCTGGATTTGGTCAAGAAGACATTTTTTCTCCTGCAGGAACAAACATTGAGGTAGGAACCAATTTTATGGTTAACATGCACGGTTTTGTTGGCTACTTTCAAGACAAAAAAGAAATTCCATACAGAGTTAATATTACACACCCTGAAACACTTTGGGGAGCAACATCCATGATTGATTTAGATTCAAAAAACAACTCGGACGAATTTGTGGTTTCAAGATATGGAGAGTTAGTTGAAAACCCAGTAATGTATGCAAAACCAGACTATACTACTTTTACGGTTGATGGAATGGACATTACAATTGCTGTTTTTTCTCCTGGAAAAAAAGTTACAGCTGAAAACATTACTCCAGAAATGAAGAAAATGATGATTGCTCAAAAAACATTTTTGGGAAAAATCAATGCAAATAAAAAATACACTGTGCTATTGTATTTATCAAGCATGAAACCAAATGATGCGAAAGGTTTTGGAGCTCTAGAACATCCAACTTCAACTACAGTTGTAATGCCAGAAACAATTCCATTGAACATGCTTCAAGAACAAATGAAAGATGTTGTGTCGCACGAATTCTTTCATATTGTTACACCACTTACCATACATTCAAAAGAAATTCAATATTTTGATTATAACACACCAAAAATGTCAGAACACCTTTGGATGTACGAAGGGGTAACTGAATATTTTGCTAACCTTTTCCAAATCAATCAAGGTTTGATTACAGAAGAAGCTTTCTATGAAAGAATTGCTGACAAAATCGAACAAGCCAAAAGAATGAATGACACTATGCCTTTCACAACAATGAGCGCTAATGTATTACAAGAACCGTACAAAGCACAATATCTAAATGTTTATCAGAAGGGAGCTTTAATTGGAATGTGCATTGATATTATTATTCGTGAAAAATCAGAAGGAAAAAGAGGAATCCTTGATTTAATGCACAAACTATCAAATGAATATGGTGTAACAAAAGCTTTTGATGACAAAGAATTATTTGATAAAATTGTATCATTAACCTATCCAGAAGTGGGTGATTTTCTAAAAACTTATGTTTCTGGAGCAACACCAATTCCTTACGACTTATTTCTAAACAAAGTAGGCGTATCAAAATCGACAGTTAAAGTGCCAGGAGGAATATTTTTGAAAGGTCAAAGACCATATATTACAATTAATCCACAAACTAATGAAATTGTAATACTTCCAAACATCGAACTAAATGAATTTTTTAAAGCATTATCATTAAAAGGTGGAGACATTATAGTTGCCATCAATGGTAAAAACTTTAATAAAGAAAATATATTTGAATTGATAACGACTAGTCAAAATTGGAAAGAAAACGAGACTATTTCGCTAAAGATAAAAAGAAATGGTAAAGAAGAAACTATAAATGGAAAAGTAGCTTTGCCTTACGAAGAAAAAGAAACTTTCAGTGCCAAAGATGCCTCAAAAGATACTTTAAAAGATGCTTGGTTAAAAGGCTAATTCCATTTAACAGAAACAAATCCCAATTTAGAAATAGATTGGGATTTTTTTTATTTTACTACTAATGATAGTGTCACAACTCAACATTTTTCTTTATTTTGCGCCAAATTAAAAATGAAAATGAAAAAAACTGTACTAGCTCTAGTAGCACTGTCAACAATATTGGCTTGTTCTGAAAAAGAATCCAAAAACAACCTACATTTAACTGGAAATGTGTCAGGGTTAAAAAAAGGAACCTTATACATACAACGATTAAAAGATACCTCACTTGTAACTATAGACTCCATAAAAATTGAAGGCGATTCAAAATTTGAAACAAATATCGCAATAGAGTCTCCAGAGATGTTTTACTTATCATTAAACAGAGGTGTTTCTAATTCATTAGACAACAATTTGCTGTTTTTTGCTGAACCTGGCGAAATGAACATTGAAACAAACTTAGATCAGTTCTCCTATGGTGCAAAAGTTACAGGCTCAGTAAACCACGATTTATACGTAGAATTTGAGAAAATAAACAATAAATTCAAAGAAGAAAATCTTACATTAATTGAACAAAAATTTAAAGCTACCAAGTTCAATAATTTAAAAAAACTTGATAGTATAAAGACTAAAGAAGAATCTAATATCAAAAGAAAATACTTGTACGCTACAAATTTTGCAGTGAACCACAAAGATCACGAAGTAGCACCATATATTGCCCTTTCTGAAATATATGATATCAACATACGCTTTTTAGATACCATTCAAAAATCCATGACACCAAAAGTGGCA
>JAGOFG010000161.1:0-3189 GCA_017997335.1 Flavobacterium sp.
GCTACTAGAAAACACCACTTGAAAAAGCTGGTGTTTTTTTTTGTGTTCAAAACTTTAAAATATGGAAGAATTAGTTGTATATATTTTGTACTCTAAAAAATTCAACAAAAATTACATCGGTTTCACATCCAATCTAATTGAACGTTTCAAATCTCATAACGTTCTTTGAACAAAAGAATACACTATAAAATTTAGATCTTGGGAAGTAATTTATGTGGAATTCTTTATATCCAAAGCTGGAGCAATGAAAAGAGAAAAATTTTTAAAAACAGGAAAAGGAAGAGAATTTATCAAAAAAATAATTCAAGAACTCTGAATTTGGAGGGCTCATATCCGCCACGGCGGACACAAGTTCGAGTCTCCGCTGTAGCGGACTACTAGAAAACACCACTTGAAAAAGCTGGTGTTTTTTTATACCCAAAACTTTAGTCAATTCTTATGATACTCAACAAAAAAACCTGCAAAAAGCAGGTTTTTTATTAACTAAATTTAAAAGCGTATTATACAAATCATATAGTTTCAAGTAAAACTACTTTTCCTTTAGAAGTTAACATTGTCAAATTTAATGCATCTTTATCGACTAAGTTTTTAGAAACAGGTCCATTGAATTGATTATATGAAATGTTTAATTCTCTTAATTTCTTTAATGCTTCTAATTCTTTAGGAATCAAACCTTTCAACTCATTATCAAACAAACTCAATGTTTCTAAATCTTTCAGCTTAACAATATCAGAGCGCAATTCTCCATTTAAGCGATTTCCACTTAATAACATCACTTTTAAAGATTGCATAGTGTATAAGGAAACTGGAATTTTGCCTTCAATTTCATTATTGTAAATAGATAAAACTTCGAGTTTACTTAACTTACCCAACTCAAATGGCAAGCTCCCTTTTAATTTATTCATAAACAACTCTATGTGCACCAAATTCAATAAATTTCCAATTGATGATGGTATCACTCCTGAAAGTTGATTATGTGATAAATTTAGATGCGTAAGAGCCGTTAGATTTCCTATTGTTTTTGGAATAGCACCCTCAATTCGATTGTTGCAAAAGTTTATTTTCTTTAAGGATGATAAATTCCCTATTGATTCTGGCAATGCACCTGACAAATTATTATCAGACAAATCGAGACCTACTACTTTATCCTCTAGAACAGTAACACCATACCAAGTAGCAACTGGAGCGGCTAAATTCCATTTGTTTTTCCAATGATAGCCATTTGTAGAATGATATAATTCTAACAAAACCTCGCGTTCTAGGGCTGGAACTGCAGCAAATGAACTTGCAGTTAAAGACAAAAACAGTAGACAAATTACCTTTTTCATAGCTGTTAAAATATTCTTAAATAAACTTTTTAAAAATAGAACACTTAAAAATAAAATGCAAATAAAATCGATAAAATTCATCAATAAAAAAAAGAAGCCTTCTTATCCTACAAAAAAATAATAAATAAACTTTACTCTTTTTTGTATATTTGAATAATAACCTTAAAACCAGTCAATTATGGAAATGAATTTTATAGCACTGTTTGTTGCTGCTATTATTACACTTTTTGTGGGTTTCATTTGGTACCACCCAAAAGTATTTGGAACCATTTGGATGAAAGAAGCAGGATTAACCGAAGACCAGCTAAAAACAGGAAATATGCTAAAAATTTTCGGCTTCACTTACCTCTTTTCTTTATTTATTGCTTCTATCGAAATGACACTTACCATTCATCAAATGGGAGCACTTGGAATGGTCGGGGGACCTTCAAAAGTAAATGAAGTGCTTCCATCATACACAGCATTCATGGCTGATTATGGCACCGCCTTCAGAACCTTTAAACATGGTGCATTGCATGGATTAATTAGTGGTTTGTTTTTTGCTTTCCCTATGATTGCCATTAATGGCTTATTTGAGAGAAAATCTTGGAAATACATCTTTATTCATTCTGGATATTGGATAGTCACACTAACGATTATGGGCGCCATTATTTGTGGCTGGACATAAAATTAAAAATGCGTTTCAAAGCTATAGAAACGCATTTTTTTTATACTAATACCTTATTATATGACTGTTTTTTTTACTATTCAAAGTCTTAATTTGAGTTCTTTTTGAAATACCCAACTATATATGACTTTTTAGATTAAATTTGTCACTTATACCAACTTTAATCTAATTGAATACATCTCTCTCTTTTACAATTTATCAATCAGCAAATGAACTTCCTGAAAATTGGAATACAATTGCCAACTCTACTATTTTTTTACAAAGAGAATACTTTGAAATACTTGAACAATCGTGTCCTGAGAATATGCGATGTTTTTTCATAGGTGTGTTTCAAAATAACCAATTAGTGGGTGTTGCCTTAAGTCAGTTTTTAGATTTAAACAAATTAGAATCGTTTGGAGAACGCGATAAATGTTTAAAAACAATTATTAGAAATTTTGCTTTTAAACGTTTTTCTTCCCACGTTTTATTTCTTGGCAACTGTATGTTAACTGGTGAAAATGCTTATACTTTTTTGGACTTTATCCCTTTCGATGAACAAATAAAAGTGCTTTTTGAGGCCCGAAATAGCATCGAAAGAATGTTAAAAAAGGAAGGAATTCAAATTCATTTAAGAACCAGTAAAGATTTCTCTAAAGCCGAAAAAGACAAAATCAATCAAACTCCATTTGGGTCTGTTTTTCAATTTACTACTCAGCCCAATATGATTTTCTCGATTCCTGAACATTGGAACAACGAACAAGATTATATAAACGCTTTATCCAAAAAATACAGAGACCAATATAAAAGAGCTAGAAAAAAAGCCGAAGGCATAATTAAACGAAAATTAGCTCTGGAAGAAATAGAGCAAAATGAAGCATTGATTTATGAACTCTATCATCACGTGGCCAAAAACGCTCCATTTAACTCTTTTTTTCTATCTCAGAATCATTTCAGTAACTTAAAAAAAATATGGAAAGACCATTTCTTATTTTATGGTTACTTTTTGAATGAAAAATTAATTGGCTTCAATACATTAATCAAAAATGGCGACACTATGGACACCTATTTTTTAGGTTATGATGAGACCATTCAACGAGAAAAAATGCTGTATTTAAACATGCTTTATGACATGATTGCTTATTCAATAAAAAAAGAATTCAAAACCATAATTTTTGCTAGAACAGCATTAGAAATCAAAAGTTCTGTTGGAGC
>JAGOFG010000161.1:3289-5709 GCA_017997335.1 Flavobacterium sp.
AAAAAATAATTAGAGTGCTGTTATAATAAATTCACTTCTGCGGTTCATTTGATGTTGTTCTTCAGTGCAGTTTGAAGCATTTGTTGGCTCGCATCCGCAATCGTTAATGAGTTGTGATTCTCCATAACCACGACCGGTAAGCCTAGAGGAATCGATTCCTTTTGAGACCAACCAAGCTATTGTTGCTTTTGCTCTTCTATCTGATAAAGCCATATTGTATTTGGCCGTTTGTCTGCAATCGGTATGAGAACGAATGTCTAATTTGATAGTTGGATTTTGAATCAAAACATCTAATATTTTGGCCAAATCTAAAGCAGCTTCTTTACGAATATTGGATTTATCCAAGTCAAAGTAAATCATTTTGATGCCAAAACATTTACCCAAATCATCACCAACTGCAACTCTACAAATAGTACTTTCTAACTGAATATCAAGCTTTGTCTCTCCAGTTACTTCAGGAGTTCTAAGCTTTGTCTCTTTTGAAGTATAGTCTTTTTTGTTAGCTCTTATATGGTAAGTTTTTCTACAATTCACATCAAAAGCATAATATCCTAAAGCATCAGATGTGGTCTCTGCAATCACTTTGTATTGCTTATTCAAAAGAATCAGCTGTACACCCGCTAAAGTCTCACCCGTAGCACTATCTGTCACTATTCCTTTTAAGATTTGTTTGCACTTGTCTTTACTTGTAAATCGATAAATATCATCGGAGCCCAATCCTCCATCACGATTGGAAGAGAAGAATCCCTTATTGATTTCGCTATCTCTGTAGTATCCAAAATCATCTTTGGGAGAGTTCACTTCAGCCCCATCATTTTCAACTTCGCCAAAACTACCATCGTTGTTGATTTTGGTAGTAAAAACATCCAATCCTCCTAGTCCAGGATGACCGTCTGAAGCAAAATACAATTGATTGTCTTTGGTTACAAATGGAAAAGTTTCTCTTCCTTCAGTATTAATTTCTACTCCTAAATTGATGGGTTCCCCATAAGTTCCGTTGCTATTAATGGCGACTTTATACAAATCAGATTGCCCAATAGTTCCTGGTCTATCTGAGACAAAATACAACGTTTGTTCATCGGGACTCAAGGCAGGATGTGCAGTACTGAAGTTATTGCTATTGAATGGCAACTCGGTTACATTTGTCCATCTATTGTTGACTAAAGTGGCTTTATAGATTTTAAGCAACGTAACTTTGTTGGCATCTTTTCCTTTTTTACCGTCCAAATAGTTGTTTCTGGTAAAATACATCGTGTTACCATCTTTGGTAAACACTGGTGTAGCTTCATGGAATTTAGAATTAACATTTGCATCATAACGAACGGGATTACTCGGAATTAGTTCTCCGTTAACACCCGCAGCATACAAATTCGTAAAGTGTTCGCCTGTCCAAGCGTGTTTGCGCTGACCTACTCCACCCGTATCTCTTGCTGAAGTAAAAATCAATTTATTATCAACAATGGCGCTTCCATAATCAGAATATTTAGAATTGATTCCAGCATTTTCAATGGTATAGATGCCAACATTAGCTTTAATATCTTCTAAATAATCGGTGTTGTTTTTCAAGCGTTTGCTTCGGCTATCGTCTGAGGATTTGTTTTCAAATTTAGCCAATATGGTTGCCGCTTCTTTTTCTTTTCCAGTGGCTTTTAGTGATTGAGCATAGCGGTAAAAATACTCTGGTGCTAATTCTGATTGCAATTGATATAGCTTTTCATAGGACTGGACTGCCTTTTCAAAATCAGAATTAAAATAATACGCATTCCCCAATTTCTCAAACATTTCTACCGATTGATAGCCTTTTTCAGCTAATCGTTCGTAGGTTTGTATCGCATCTATATAAGCGTAACTATTGTATTTTTTATCAGCAGCTGCTATCTTGGCTTTTTGAGCAAAACCAGAATTACTCAAAAAAGAGATTATAGCAAGACAAAGAAGTAACTGTCTTTTCATCGTTTATTTATTTTTTAGAAAAACCTTGGGGTTATTACTTTTTCGTTGTTTTTGAAGATTTCATATCGCAAGAAAATTTCGTGCGAACCTGAATTGTAGTTCTCTAAATTGGTGGTTTCTAAATCGTATCCATACCCAATATACATTCCATCTGTAACTTGAAATCCAACCATCGCACTCATGGCAGCGCTCCAACGATAGGCTACTCCAACGACTACTTTTTCTATGAACATAAAGTTGGCCGAAACATCAACTTGTAACGGAGACCCTTCTACTAATTTGGTTAAAAATGCGGGTTTGAATTTGATATCATATGACAAATCAAACACATAACCTCCTATTAAATAGTAATTAATCTTCTCTTTAAAAATTGCCACTTGATTATCATTGTATCGATTAGTTTGAATAAAATTTGGCACCGATAGTCCTAGATAAGCTTTATCTGAGTGATAGTAAATTCCTGCTCC
>JAGOFG010000162.1 GCA_017997335.1 Flavobacterium sp.
TATTTATTTCGATATTTACGTTCTATATACTTTTAAATCAGAAGAAATGAAACGTAGACGATTTATCGCATCAACTGCTTTGGCCGGTGTGGCAAGTGTAGGATTGGCCATGAACACCAGCCCAAAACAAGCAAAGTTTTTATTGCATCATGTGTTTTTTTGGCTAAAAAATCCCAATGCTACAGCCGACAAAGCACAACTAATTGAAGGACTCAAAACCTTAGCGGCTATTCCGACGGTGAAACAAATTCACGTGGGACTTTTGGCCTCGACCGAAAAACGCGAAGTAGTAGATACCTCTTGGGATGTCTCAGAACTTCTTTTTTTTGAAGATGAAAAAGGGCAAAAAACGTATCAAGATCACCCAATTCATCAAGACTTCGTCAAAAAGTATTCGCATCTCTGGCAAAAAGTTGTGGTTTATGACGCTATTGATGTGTAAAGTACCAACTCCCTTTTTCATAACCTAGTTGTAACGTTTGACTCAAATAAATACTAACTAAAAAACGAATCAAACAACAACTAAAACAGTGCTGTTATGAATAAAAAAATGATAATCCAATCGTTACTAGGGATGGTAATTGGTGGTGTTGCAATGTTTACTTTTTTGCATTTAATACCCAAAGAACTCCTATTGAAATTCTATCCCAAAGGCGATTTTGAGACTTTTGCTTTTTTTGTTTCACTTTTAGTAGGTCCGTTTTTTGCCATTGCTTTGCACGAATTAGGACATTTAACAGCAGGACTTCTTCAAAAACACCAATTACAATTATTTGTCGTGGCTTTCTTTGGTTTGAAAAGAGAAAACCAGCGAGTAAGATTATTTTTCAACAAAGAAATGCAATACTTTGGTGGTATTTCTGCCACTTCACCAATAAATTTAGAGGGTAATTTAAAGATACAATTTGCAAGAATTTTGGGTGCCGGACCCTTGTTTTCATTGCTTTTTGGTGGTGTTTTTCTTTTTCTTTTTTATTACTTTGATTCCGCTTGGAATGGTTTCAATGGTATAGTTGGCCTCATTTCAATTGCACTTTTTTTTGCTACTACCATTCCATCAAAATCTGGTCTTTTTTTTACGGATAGAAAAAGATTGCAGCGTTTGTTGAACAAAGGTAAAGTTGGCGAAATAGAATTAGCCCTTTTACAAGCATCTTTCCAAATGCTATTAGACCAAAATGCCAAAAATTTGGAAATCAATAAACTTCAATTAATTCAAACCGATACCGAACCTGTAGTTCAATTCTGGGGTTTCTTCTTTGAATACGCCTACTACAAAGACCATCAAAACACTGAAAAAGCCACTTCACTTAAAAACAACTTATTGAATTATCAAACACTAATTCCTAAAGGCATTTGGAAAAGTCTCGCTATTGATTAGAGCTCAACCAAAGTGTCTATCATCCTATTTTAAATTCAAGGTAAAGGATTGATTCGGAATCTGCGTTCATTTATTCCGAGCCTCAGAATTTTAAAAGGAAAAAAAGAGTACTATCTCTAGAGGAAATAGTACTCTACATTTAAATTTGTTCCGAATCGTTATTCAAATGATGAATGATTTCGGCAATAAGTCCCGTCCATCCTGTTTGATGATTGGCGCCCAATCCTTTTCCGGTATCGCCATCAAAATATTCAAAAAACAAATGATTCGAATTGAAGTTGGGGTCTTTTTGAAACTTTTCATAAGGCCCATACATGGGTATAAATTGCTCTTTATTAGGAACAAAAAGTGAGAGTAAACGATTCGCCACGCCATCAGCTGCATCTTTTATATTCATCATTACTCCTGAATGCGTTGGAAACTCTACTTTGTAGTCGTTTCCGTAATAGTTACAGAACTTCTCGAGTGAGTCCAAAATCAAATAGTTCATTGGGAACCAAATTGGGCCACGCCAATTGGAATTTCCTCCAAACATATCTCCGGTAGCTTCGGCAGGTGTATAATCTACTTGAACGGTTCCTCCATCATAGGTAAATCGATAGGGATGTTCTTTATGAAATTTAGACAACGAACGAACACCAAAATCAGACAAGAATTCCGATTCATCGAACATACGTTTCATAATCATCTTCATTCTATCCCCACGCAGAATAGACAATAACTTGCTCTCTCCTTTTCCGGGATTGTACCAACTTGACACTAAGGCAGCCAAATCCGGTCGGTTAGAAATAACCCATTCTACCCTACGCTTGAAATCTGGCAATTGGTCTAACAACTCTGGGGTTAAAACTTCAACAGCAAAAAGCGGAATCAATCCCACCATCGAGCGCACTTTGAGCAATTCGGCTTCGCCATTTTCCTTATGCAACATATCATAATAAAACTGATCGTCTTCATCCCAAAGATTCAATTTGTCTCCGCCAATGGCTTGCATAGCACCAGCGATATGCAAAAAGTGTTCAAAAAACTTAGAAGCCATATCTTGATACACCGGATTTTCAATCGCAATTTCACAAGCAATTCGCAACATATTCAGGCTATACATTGCCATCCAACCCGTTCCGTCGGCTTGTTCTAAATGACCGCCTGTTGGTAAAGCCGCCGAACGGTCGAAAACACCAATATTATCCATTCCAAGGAATCCGCCTCCAAAAATATTGTTTCCATTTTCGTCTTTCAGGTTGACCCACCATGTGAAATTGAGTAATAATTTATGGAAAATGCGTTCCAAGAAAACACGGTCGCCTTTACCACCATTCATTTCTTTATCAATGGCATACACTTTCCAAGTTGCCCAAGCGTGCACGGGAGGATTTACATCCGAGAACGACCATTCGTAAGCAGGAATCTGCCCGTTGGGATGCATATAATATTCTCTCAAAATAACCGATAATTGACGTTTGGCAAAATCGGGATCTAATCGTGCCAAAGGCAAAGTATGAAAGGCCAAATCCCAAGCGGCAAACCAAGGATATTCCCATTTATCGGGCATTGACAAAATGTTGGAAGCGTACAAATGTTTCCAAGCATTATTTCTTCCTTTGCTTCTATTCGCATCGGGTTTAGGCATTGAAGGATCGCCTTTGATCCACTCATAAACATTGTAATAATACCATTGTTTAGTCCACAACATTCCAGCATAAGCTTGACGTTGTACCGATTTCAAATGTTGCTCTTTGATGTTTTTTTGCAAACTATCATAAAACAAATCAGCTTCCTTGAGACGTTGCGCATAAATAGCATCAAAATCTTCAAAAGGAGCTCTTGACGTTTGATTGGTAAAACGCAATCGGATAACTTTTTTTCCTTTCGCAGGAATAAGTTGTTCGTATTTTGCAGAAGCTTTAGTTCCTATTTTATTCGGATTTACAGCATCTTTTTTCTTATTAATGATATAATCGTTAATACCGTCTTTGGTATACTTGGTTAAATTTTCCGAATGGTATAAGCGTTGAAAATTGGTTTCGTTTTCACAAAAAAGCAGTTCATCTGCATTTTCTGCATACAACGTATAATGACCAACTAATCGATGATTGACTTCGATTACTGATTTTCCATTGCCCACCAAAGAAGGCTTGTACTTGTAATTATCATAGCCCCAGCACCAAGTATTTCGGAACCAAACAGTAGGTAAAACCGTTATAGGTGCAGCCACATCCGATTGATTTTCGATAGTAATTTGAATCAAAATATCCTGCTGATCGGCTTTGGCATATTCAATACTAATATCAAAATAAGCATCTTTATCAAAAATGCCTGTATCCAAAAGTTCGTACTCGGGTTGGTGGCGATTGCGCTTTTTGGATTCTTTGACTAATTTTTCATATGGAAATGCCGCCTGTGGATACTTGTACAGCATTTTTTGGTAGGAATGCGTAGGCGTAGCGTCTTGGTAATAATAAATTTCTTTGACGTCTTCTCCGTGGTTGGATTCGTTTCCGGTAAGACCAAAAAAACGTTCCTTGAGAATTTTGTCGTGATGGTTCCAAAATGCCAAAGCAAAACAAATATGCTGTTTGTTATCTGAAATTCCTCCTATTCCTTCTTCTCCCCATCGATACGCTTTAGAACGCGCCATATCGTGAGTAATACTATTCCAAGCATCTCCATTAGCAGAATAATCTTCTCTAACAGTTCCCCATTGTCTTTCGGTTAAATAGGGACCCCATTTTTTCCAGCCTTTATTGTTTTTTCTTTCGAGTAATCGGGCTCTCTCTGTGTCTATCTCTGTCATAGCTCTATTTGTTTTTGTCTTTTGCAATTTATAGAAATACGCTTAAAAAAAGAGAAAAAAATCCATAAAAATCCATAATCAATTCTTTCCTATTGATTTTTTTTCGAAGTGTAAAATACTAAATCTCTAAATTATAGTCTTTTGAAAAGGTTTTCTGAGAAAAAAACAAAGCCTTTTGAATCCTATACCCATAAAATTTTAGCCAAAAATGATGGGAAAGCGGGCAAACTTTGCGACCTTTGTCATTCAGAAATTTAAACAATGGCAAAGATTTTAACGGGAGTACAGAGTACAGGTACTCCGCATTTAGGCAATTTATTAGGCGCAATTATACCCGCAATTGCATTATCGAATGATCCAAAAAATGAATCATTCCTTTTTATCGCCGATTTGCATTCGATTACACAAATCAAAAATGGCGAAACCTTAAGAAACAATACTTACAGTACCGCAGCAGCTTGGCTAGCTTGTGGATTAGACGTAAACAAAGTTACCTTTTACAGACAATCCGATGTACCTCAAACAGCAGAATTATCTTGGTATCTGAGCTGTTTTTTCCCCTTTCAACGTTTGACTTTGGCGCATTCTTTCAAAGACAAATCCGATCGTTTAGACGATGTCAATGCTGGGTTGTTTTCGTATCCAATGTTGATGGCCGCGGACATTTTATTGTATGATGCCGAATTTGTACCCGTAGGAAAAGACCAGTTGCAACACCTCGAAATTACTCGTGATGTCGCTTCTCGTTTCAATCACCAAATGGGAGAAACTTTCGTGTTGCCCGAAGCCAAAATCCAAGAAGACAGTATGTTGATTCCTGGAACCAATGGCGGAAAAATGAGTAAATCGGCCAATAATGTCATCAATATTTTCTTAGACGACAAAGCGTTGCGCAAGCAAATTATGAGCATCGAGACGGATAGTACTCCGTTAGAAGATCCAAAAAATCCTGATACTTGTAACGCTTTTGCTATCTATAAATTATTGGCCACTGAAGCCCAAATTACCACGATGAGAGCCAATTATTTGGGAGGTAATTATGGCTACGGTCACGCCAAACAAGCCTTGTTTGAACTGATTGTAGAAAAATTCAAAACCGAAAGAGAACGTTACAATTATTACATCAATAACCTAACAGAAGTAGACGCCTTATTGAAACAAGGTGCCGAAAAAGCTGCTGGTATCGCCAATGGTGTTTTAGATCGCGTACGCTTGAAATTAGGTTTCGAGTCGTTACAGTAACCGTTACTACGAATAAATTATGAAAAGGAATATTCCGAATTGGGGTATTCCTTTTTTGTTTCAAATACGTTGTGAAAGTAAGCCCAAACCTTAAGCTGATTTCGTTACTTAACCTCTTTTCCATATAAAAAAACAAGCAACACATTTCAATAATTGGCTACAAATAAACTAGTGCTACACTTCTCAATAGAACTAATTAATGTAAATTGAGTCAACTAACTGACTGAATTTACATTAATTCCGTCAGTTAGTTGACTGAATTTGCATTTTTTGAGTATATTTGTA
>JAGOFG010000163.1 GCA_017997335.1 Flavobacterium sp.
GGCTACAGAGCCACAAAAGGCATTTTTGTAAACATTCAAAAATCTCAAAAAAAATTTACACACCCGATATTTACCAACTAGAAAATACCGATACTATTCGCGCTTTTCTAAAAGAAAATGCTTTTGGTATATTAATCAATCAAACCAACGGAAAATTGTGGGCCACGCACATCCCAATGGAATTGGATTACAATAGCGAGGGTAAAGAAATTTTGCACGGTCATCTTTCCAAAGAAAATCCACAAGGCATCGCTTTTGAAAATAATACCGAAGTTTTGGCCGTTTTTACGGGTCCACACGCTTACATTTCGTCTTCTTGGTACAACCACGAAAACGTCCCTACTTGGAATTACACCGCCGTTCACGTATACGGAAAAGTAAAAATCATCCACGGAGAAGCGGTAATCGATTCTCTAACAAAATTGGTAGACAAATACGAACAAGCCTCAGCCTGTCCGGTAAAAGTTAGTGAGTTATCTAAAGCCACGATGCGACAAGCCAAGGGCGTAATTGGTTTTGAAATCGAAATCACTCAAATCGAAGCCACTCAAAAAATGTCACAAAATCGCGACGACCACAATTACAAAAACATAATTCAAGAGCTAGAAAAAACGCAATCTTCTTCAGCTATTGCCGTTGCAGAAGAAATGAAAAAATTAAGAAAGTAAATCACCGATTGTATGGAAAGTTTACAATTGATAATTAACTTTGCAGCCATCTTATCAGAAACCAATTAGTACAATGTTTTTATATCTACTATACTTTTTTATCGCCTTAATTGTAATACAATTTGTATACTATATCGGTATTTTTAGTAAATTTTCCTTCACAAAACCAGAAGCAATTACCCCAAAAAACATTCCTATTTCGGTAATCGTTTGTGCCAAAAATGAAGAAGAAAACGTAAAAGAATACATTCCTATTCTTGCACAACAAGACTATCCAACCTTTGAATTGGTGCTAATAGATGACGCTTCTAGCGACGAAACATTAGAAGTTTTTGAAGCCTTTGAACAACAATACCCAAACATCCGATTAGTAAAAGTAAAAAATAACGAAGCGTTTTGGGGGAATAAAAAATACGCATTGACCTTGGGGATAAAAGCCGCAAAATACGAGCATTTGCTATTCACAGATGCAGATTGCTTCCCGCTTACCAAAGACTGGATTACCAATATGGCCGCTCATTTTGACCGTGACAAAAAAATAGTCTTGGGCTACGGAGGCTATACCAAAGTCGCCAATTCTTTTTTAAACAAAATCATACGCTACGAAACGGTGCTAACTGCTATACAATATTTTTCTTGGGCAAAATCAGGTCGCCCTTATATGGGCGTTGGACGAAATTTAGCCTACAAAAGAGAAGTTTTTTTTAATGTAAACGGATTTATTGACCATATTCAAGTGCGTTCTGGCGACGATGATTTATTTATCAATCAAGCAGCAAATAAAGAAAATACAACCATTGCTTACACTCCAGAAAGCTTTACGTATTCTGAACCTAAAAAAACATTCAAAGAGTGGTTCAATCAAAAAAGAAGACACGTAGCCACGGCTGAACATTACAAATGGGGAGACCAATTCCAACTTGGTGTCTTTTATTGTTCTCAACTACTTTTCATTGTATCCGCAATTGTATTGCTAGCTTTTCAATTTGAATGGATTATCGTTGCAAGCTTAATCGCTTTCCGATATTTATTCACTTGGATTAGCTTTGGATTAGGAGCTAAAAAACTAAAAGAAAAAGACATCATCTATTGGTATCCTGTTCTTGAATTTTGGCTTATATTCACACAAATTAATATCTTTATTACCAATATTTTCTCAAAACCTGTACATTGGAAATAAATAAAAAAATTGAAAAAGCTAAAAAAGGGGACCAAATTGCCTTCACTTTCTTACTAGACCACTACTGGAATGAGGTATACGGCTTTATGCTCAAAAGAACCGAAAACGAAACCGATGCAGAAGACATCACTATCGAAACTTTCTCTAAAGCGTTCGATAAAATTAGTACTTACAATAGCGAATTTCAATTCAATACTTGGTTAATTGCCATTGCAAAAAATGTCCACATTGACTTATTGCGCAAAAAAAAATCCAATCTTTTCGTAGAAATCACCGAAGAGCAAGACAGACAAGCTCAAAATATTGCCGACACTACCCCATCAGCAGAAGACGAATTGATTACAGAGCAAAATTTATCTCGTTTATTGCAGTTTATCAAAGAGTTAAAACCGCATTATCAAGAAGTCATTCAATTGCGTTATTTTCAAGAATTAAGTTACCAAGAAATCGCTACCAAAATTGACGAACCCATCAGTAATGTAAAAATCAAACTCCTGAGAGCTAAAAAGTTACTAGCAGAAATTATCCAGCAAAAACGCTAGTTTCATCAAAAAGCAAAACTTCATCCCTTCAGTTTTTTTAATAAAAACAAGAAATTACATTACATTTTTTACTAATAAAGTTAAATACTTGCAATTGTTTTTGTAATTTAACACAATAAGAGAATACTTATTGACGTTGTTAAATATAAAAATACTGCTTATGATTCTATAGTTACTTAACCTCTAAAACTATACACCATGTCAAAATTAAGTATTTACGAAAGCCGCTGGATTGACCTTGTTTTTGAAGACAAAAACAAAAATTATGGAGCCTATCAATTACGACAAGAAAGTACCAAAAACACGGTATCTGCTTTTTTTCTTGGAGTTTTATTAATTACTACAA
Organism: Flavobacterium sp.; assembly: GCA_017997335.1. GTDB lineage: Bacteria > Bacteroidota > Bacteroidia > Flavobacteriales > Flavobacteriaceae > Flavobacterium. Next base: position 2,737 of record JAGOFG010000163.1, read on the forward strand.
TCGTCTGCATTGCTATGGTTATTAACAAGCTAAGCCCAAATACCATCGTTGCACCAGAAATTCCAGAATTTGAAATACGACCTATAGATTTAGATGACATCATTCCGGTGACACCTGAAGAGCCTGTTAAAAAAACAGCACTCCCAACGGTAAAAAATCCTGTAGAAAATGTAGTAACCACCCAAAACATGACCAATCCGCAAGTTGTAAATGCAGATGTGGCTACTCCTGACGTTCCAAAAAACAATGAATTCACACAACCGAGCACTACAACTCCAGCAAGTGGCGATGCTACAACTGGAACGGTAACCACAACAACACAAGGCACAGCTCCGGAAGTAGAATTACCCAATAATGGCATTGTTAACACCACTATGCTTGACAAATCACCAGAATTTCCTGGTGGAATGAAAAAATTCTATAGCTACGTAGGGAATAACTTTGCAAAACCAGACATCGAAGGATTAGAAACCATCCGTATATCGGTAGCTTTTGTAATCGAAAAGGACGGAAGTTTGACTGATATTCGCGTATTAAAAGACCCTGGTTACGGATTAGGACAAGAAGCCATTCGAGTTTTGAAATCTTTAAAAACCAAATGGACACCTGGAATTTTAAACGGCAAACCGATGCGCACCGCCTATACACTACCCATAGTCATCAAGGCAGAATAACTTCAAAAAGCAGAACATTTTGTTCTGCTTTTTTTATGCAAAATTCACTCAAAAACTGATGTGTTAACTTCCTTTTTTTACATATAACTTTGCCCTATCTTTGTGACTCTGAAAAAATGAAGATATGGAAACCTTAACAGATAACAACTTACCAGTAGGCAAACCAAAATGGTTAAAAGTAAAATTGCCCATTGGACAAAAATATACCGAACTACGCGGATTAGTAGATAAATACAGTTTAAATACCATTTGCACTTCAGGAAGCTGCCCAAATATGGGAGAATGCTGGGGAGAAGGAACCGCTACATTTATGATTTTAGGAAATATTTGTACTCGTTCTTGTGGTTTTTGTGGTGTAAAAACTGGAAGACCAGAAACCATTGACTGGGACGAACCTGAAAAAGTAGCACGGTCAATAAAAATAATGAACATTAAACACGCTGTAATCACCAGTGTAGACAGAGATGATGTAAAAGATGGCGGTTCTATCATTTGGAACGAAACCGTAAAAGCGATTCGTAGAATGAATCCAAACACCACACTTGAAACGCTTATCCCAGATTTTCAAGGCATAGAAAGAAACATCGACCGTATTGTTGAAGCCAATCCAGAAGTGGTTTCTCACAATGTAGAAACTGTGCGAAGACTGACTCGTGAAGTACGTATCCAAGCCAAATACGACCGTAGTCTAGAAGTGCTGCGTTATTTAAAAGAAAAAGGCATCAATAGAACCAAATCTGGAATTATGTTAGGCCTTGGAGAACAAGAAGAGGAAGTTTTTCAAACACTTAGAGATTTACGCGAAGCTAAAGTAGACGTTGTAACTATTGGTCAATACTTACAACCTAGCAAAAAACACCTTCCAGTAAAAGAATTTATCACACCAGAACAATTTGCTAAATACGAAGCCTATGCATTAGAACTTGGTTTCAGACAGGTAGAAAGCGGGCCGCTTGTTCGTTCTTCTTACAAAGCACAAAAACATATTTTATAAAAGGATTTTCAAAATACCACACACAGAATTGAAAACAAGAATTGCAATTAATGGTTTTGGACGGATTGGACGTAATTTATTCCGCCTTTTGGTCAACCATCCTACCATAGAAGTTGTCGCTATAAACGACATTGCCGATGTAGCAACAATGGCTCACTTGATAAAATACGACAGCATTCACGGAATCTTACCTGAAAAAGTAAGTCACGACACTACTGGTCTTATCATTGCCGACAAACATTACTTGTTTTTTAATGAAAAAAACATCGCCAACCTAGATTGGAAAAAACACAACATTGACTATGTCATCGAATCTACTGGTAAATACAAAACTTTCGACGAGATTAATGCACATATTTTAGCGGGTGCCAAAAAAGTAATTTTGTCTGCTCCCGCCGAAGTGGAACAAATAAAAACGGTGGTTTTAGGTGTAAACGAACACATCCTTGATGGAACCGAAACCATTATATCGAATGCTAGTTGTACCACAAACAATGCCGCACCTATGATTCAAATTATTGATGAATTGTGTGGCATTGAGCAAGCTTATATCACTACTATCCATTCCTATACAACCGACCAGAGTCTACACGACCAACCCCACAAAGACTTAAGAAGAGCTCGTGGTGCAAGTCAATCTATCGTACCCACGACAACAGGTGCAGCCAAAGCACTCACAAAAATTTTTCCTAAATTGGAAGGCAAAATTGGAGGTTGTGGCATACGTGTTCCCGTTCCGGATGGTTCTCTAACTGATATAACTTTTAATGTAAAAAGAGCTGTTTCGATTGAAGAAATCAACAAAGCTTTTAAAAATGCTTCTCAAAAAGAACTAAAAGGAATTCTGGATTATACTGAAGATCCTATCGTTTCTGTAGATATTCTGGGCAACACCCACTCTTGCCTTTTTGACGGTCAGCTAACATCTGTGATAGACAAAATGGTAAAAGTTGTGGGTTGGTATGACAACGAAATAGGCTATTCCTCTAGAATTATTGATTTGATTTTACACACAAAACAGGAATACAAATAATGATAAAACAAATAAAATACTTTTGGATTCTATTGTTGGTCAGTAGCACTATGCTATCTGCTTCTAGTACACAAATCATTGACAGTATTTCTATTTATCATAATTTATCTGAATACAATTTCAAAATTCACAATTACGAGAAAGCTCTTTATTTTGCTAATAAATCACTAAAATACAGTCAGACTACCAAAAATATTGAAGCACAAATCGAAAGAAACTTTGTGCTTGG
>JAGOFG010000164.1 GCA_017997335.1 Flavobacterium sp.
AATGAATTGAAATGGACCGTTTCGGCTATTGGTGGAGGTTATTATAAAATTATAAACTTGAATAGCGGAAAAGCATTAGATGTAGAAAATGTTTCAACACTAAATGGCACCTCTATTCAGGTTTGGACTTACACAGGCGGACTAAATCAACAATGGCAATTGGTGCAAGTAGAATCGACTGCTAATAAGGTTGCAGAGGTAAAACAATTGAAGGCACCACTAGAAAATAACACAGTAGTTTATTTCAATTCCACTAAAGATTTATTGAATATTACTACTGTAAATTCAGGATTTGGTGAAATAAAATTGTATTCCATGTCAGGAGAACTAGTTTTGGTTAAAGATGTTGATTTTGGTAAAGGAAGTGAAGTTGAAATTGATGTTTCAAGATTACCAAAAGGTGTGTATGTGGTTAAAATAAACGATGGAAATGGTATTTTCTCTAAGAAAATTCTAAAATAACAACTTCGATTTTGTTGAAAAAGGTTTTTAAGGCTGCCATTATTGGGCAGCCTTTTTTTAATCAATTAATTGTGTGAATAAATCTTGTTTGTTGTTGAGGTATTGGTATTCGAACCCCATTTTTTTCATATTGTCTTTGATTGATAAAATGTCGTTTGGATTTTTCACTTCTAAACCAACTACCACAGAGCCTACTTCTCGACTGTTCTTTTTGGCAAATTGGAAGTAGGTGATGTCATCGTCTGGTCCTAAAATGGCATTGACAAATTCTTTAAGCGCTCCGGGGCGTTGCGGAAATTGTATCATAAAATAATGCATTAATCCTTCATAAAGTAAAGAGCGTTCCTTGATTTCGGCGGTGCGCTCTATGTCGTTGTTGCTGCCGCTTACCACGCAAACCACAGTTTTTCCTTTGATTTGGTCTTTGTAAAAATCCAACGCTGCAATGGTCAAAGCGCCTGCAGGTTCTACAACCATCGCCTCTTCGTTGTACAAACGCAGAATAGTAGTGCACACTTTTCCTTCGGGAACCAAGATGATATCGTCTAAGTTTTTTTGGCAAATGGCAAACGTTTGGTTTCCCACTTGTTTTACTGCCGCGCCGTCTACAAACTTGTCTATAGTGTCTAAAGGTGTATTGGCTTGATTAGCAATCGATGTTTTCATCGAAGGAGCACCTTGCGGTTCAACACCAATGATTTTGGTATTTGGGCTAAGGTGTTTAAAAACCGTGGATAGGCCAGAGGCTAATCCGCCACCTCCTATGGGAACAAAAACATAATCGATGGGTTGTTGGTATTGTTCGACAATTTCGAGTCCTACTGTACCTTGTCCCGCAATGACTTTCTCGTCGTCAAAGGGATGGATGAATGCTTTTTGGTTGTCCTTGGCGTCGGCAACTGCTTTGGCATAGGCATCATCAAAGGTGTCACCTGTTAAAACAATTTCGACCCATTTTTTACCAAAGAGCTGTACTTGCTTTACTTTTTGATTGGGCGTGGTTTTGGGCATATAGATTTTGCCTTGTATTTGTAAAAGATGACAAGAATACGCGACGCCTTGTGCGTGATTGCCAGCACTGGCGCACACTATACCGTTTGTTTTTTCGCTTTCGGTTAAGGATTTTATTTTGTTGTATGCGCCTCTAATTTTATAAGAACGCACCACTTGAAGGTCTTCTCTTTTAAGTAAAATAGTAGCTCCAAATTCTTCTGAAAGATTGAGGTTTTCAGTTAAAGGAGTAGCTGGAACTACGTTGGCTAATTCTTGTTGCGCTTGTTGTATGGATTGAAATAAGTTCATTTTTTTTATTTTAATTGAATTGTAATGTTGATTGTGTTAGGGTGTTTTGTAAGGTGTAAAAGTGCTCATTGGCTATTTTGCCACAGCAAATCCAATGCTCTTTTTCTTGAAATAAGTAAGAAATAGGAAATCGTGTAATTTGTTTTTTATGAATTATAGGAATTTTAAAAAGTAGGATTTGATGGGTTTCTAGTTCCTTTTCATTTTGGGTGTAACAACAAAAAACCTCGATGATTCGTTCCAAAATAGCCACTATGGTTTTGCTATTCGTTTCGTCATCCCAATAGTCAATCCTGATTTTGTATAGTGAAGTGTGCTCACAAATGTCAACCCAAAAATGGTCGATTTGTAGCTTTTTCCGAGTGAATATAAGGACAATTTTACTGATTAGCGTTGCTTCTTTTTCGCAAAACAGCGTGAGGGTTATTTTTTCTTTCATTGTTATTATGGTTCATTTTTATTCAAAAAAAAACCTTTCTCAAGTGACGAGAAAGGTTTCATACTTATGCATAACATCCTAACTCGTCAATAAAGACGAATAATAATGATGTTAATAATAATACTACTAGTGTTTTGTGTCATATCTAAAAAAAAACCTCCCAATTGGGAGGTTCTATATTGTTATTGTTAATACTATACAGCGCCTCACATTCTCATCGAATGATAATTGAAATGCTGCTAATAATGGTGTTATTGTTTTTCATATAAAAAATGGGATACCGCAAATATAAACAAATAAGGTATGCACCACAATTTATTTTTTCACAGGAGGATATTGTGCTAAAATTTTTCCAACAAATTCAGCAACTACTTCGTCTTTTTTGTCCGTGTTTTTAGTTAAGGTTCCAATACCTTCACCTTGCCAAATCATTTCTTTCTTTTTAGCATCGATGAGGTCGATAAACAAGGTACCTTCGGTAGAGGTGGAAACGGTGGTTTGGTTACCCATACCCATCATCCAAGGGTTCCAACCCCAGCCCCAGCCGTAACCCCAGCCAGCGTTGAATTGGTTCACATTAACTTCCTCTCTTGATTTGGTAAAAATATTGATTAACAAATCAGGCGTTTCGCTTTTGGTAAATCCTTTGGCAGTCATTTGTTGGTCAATGGCTCTCAAAATACGTTTTTTGTCCAAATCAGAAATCTCTACTTTGTCAATGCCTGGTTTGTAATACGCATAGGTTTTGTAGGGAGTAAAATCTACATTCTTATCGTAATCCGAATACACTCTAACGGAACTACAAGAACTAAAAAAAACAACTAGCACTAAGGCAAATAATGATATAGGTTTCATATGGATATTGTTTAAGTTATTATCAGTTATATTTTCTAATTATGCTGTAAAATAAGCTGTTTTCAGTTCAAGTTAGTTTTTTTACATTAGATTATCACTACAAAAATCTTTCAAAAACGAATTTGTTGTTAAGATTTCAAAGCAAATTTTAATGTTACAGCAAATAATCTTCAACAGCATTCGGAAGTGTCACTTTTAGTAAAGGTTCTACTTCCATAGCACGTTTGATGGCAAAAATCGCTCCTTCGTTACGCGCCCAGCTTCTGCGAGAAATTCCGTTGTTGACATCCCAAAACAACATTGATGCCAAACGTTTAGAAGCTTCTTTAGAACCATCAAGAACCATACCAAAGCCGCCATTAATAACTTCTCCCCAGCCCACACCGCCGCCGTTGTGGATAGATACCCAAGTTGCACCACGGAAACTATCGCCAATCACATTATGAATGGCCATATCAGCGGTAAATCTTGAACCGTCATAGATATTCGACGTTTCTCGATAAGGCGAATCGGTTCCCGAAACATCGTGGTGGTCACGGCCTAAAACTACATAGCCTATTTCGCCTTTGGCAATAGCTTGGTTAAATGCTTCGGCGATTTTAGTACGTCCTTCGGCATCGGCATATAAAATTCGCGCTTGTGAACCTACCACTAATTTATTTTCTTGAGCACCTTTAATCCACTGAATGTTATCCTGCATTTGTTGCTGAATTTCTTCAGGAGAGGTTTCCATTATTTTTTCTAAAACTTCGCAAGCAATAGCATCTGTTTTGGCCAAATCTTCTGGTTTCCCTGAGGTACAAACCCAACGGAAAGGACCAAATCCATAATCAAAACACATCGGTCCCATAATATCTTGCACGTACGAAGGGTATTTGAATTCTCTACCAAGCGTTGGATTTTCGGCCATCACATCGGCTCCCGCTCTTGAGGCTTCTAGCAAAAAGGCGTTGCCGTAATCAAAGAAATACGTGCCTTTTGCGGTATGTTTGTTGATTGCCGCTGCGTGACGACGCAAAGTTTCTTGCACTTTTTCTTTAAAAAGTTCTGGTTGGTTGGCCATCATTTCATTGGCTTCCTCAAACGAAATGCCCGCTGGATAATACCCGCCAGCCCACGGATTATGCAATGAAGTTTGGTCAGAACCCAAATCGATATGCACATTTTCTTGGTCAAAACGTTCCCAAACGTCTACGACATTACCCAAATACGCAATAGAAACGGTTTCGTTGTTGGTTTTTGCCAAGGCTACACGTTGCACTAAAGCGTCTAAATCTTCAATCACTTCGTTAATCCAACCTTGGCTGTGACGAATGTGGATAATTTTTGGATTCACTTCGGCGCAAACGGTGATACAACCCGCAATATTTCCCGCTTTGGGTTGCGCGCCGCTCATGCCGCCCAATCCAGAAGTTACAAATAAACCGCCTTTCGGATTCTTTTTTATTTTTCTAAAACCATTCAAAACCGTGATGGTTGTGCCGTGCACAATACCTTGTGGACCAATGTACATATAACTTCCAGCCGTCATTTGTCCGTATTGCGAAACGCCCAAGGCATTCATTTTTTCCCAATCGTCTGGTGTCGAATAATTCGGAATCACCATACCATTCGTCACCACCACTCTCGGCGCCTCTTTATGCGACGGAAACAATCCCATCGGGTGGCCAGAATACATTGTCAACGTTTGCTCGTCGGTCATTTCCGATAAGTATTGCATCGTCAAAAGGTATTGTGCCCAATTTTGAAACACCGCACCATTTCCGCCATACGTAATCAACTCGTGTGGATGTTGAGCCACGGCATAATCCAAATTGTTTTGAATCATCAACATAATGGCTTTTGCTTGCTCGCTTTTTCCCGGATATTCGTCAATCGGACGCGCGTACATTTTGTAATCAGGGCGAAAACGGTACATATAAATACGCCCGTATTGCTCTAATTCTTGCGAGAATTCAGGGGCTAATTCCGAATGATGTTTCGGGTCAAAATAACGCAACGCATTGCGCAACGCCAATTTTTTTTCTTCAGCTGTCAAAATCTCTTTGCGCTTCGGCGCGTGATTTATAGCAGCATCATACGGCTTAGGTTGTGGTAAAATATCAGGAATTCCTTGTTGGATTTGTTCTTTAAATGTCATCTTTTTTTTGTTTTTACAATCGAAAATAAAATTATAGCGATACTTTTTAGTAAGATTTGGGCGAGACCCCAATACCCCAAGTGGCCTATGCAGCGTTGTCTTGATACGGCCACTTGCGGTATTGCGGTCGGGCTATCCACGCTACTTCGGTAGCCAGTTCCTATCCCTCTCGCAGTCCGTAGGCCAAGGACTTATGGCTTCCTAAATTACTTAGGACTATTTTCTCACCCTCCAGTTGGAAAAAACCGACTAAGGATACCTAATATCCGACCGATGGTAGGACTTGTATATTTTGATTCTGTATTGTAAAGAAAGGACATCCATTTCTTAGCGTTTTTTATATTTTGAATTCAATCATTTCATCGAGGCTATTAATCTTTGGTAAGTCTAAATAATTCGCTCTCTACTTTCATCACCAAAGAAACACACCCC
>JAGOFG010000038.1:0-12701 GCA_017997335.1 Flavobacterium sp.
GCCATCATAGTAGTAGCAATCAAAACGAAACCAAATAAAAATAAATTCTTTTTCATAATAGTAATTTTGTTTAACGTTACAAACTTATAATAAAATAAGTCATTTCAAAGGACACCATAGTCGCCTAATTCCCGAAAACGTTTTCTCTTCACAGTAATTAAGAATAGATTCTTGAATTCGTTTTTTTTATGTTAAATTAAAAAGAATACGTCATTTTTTTAACTCATAAAATTAATTCAGCTTGAAGTTGATTTGCATCTTTTCTAACTCAAACAAAAGCTCATTCGAAATTTTTATTTTTACTTTTCGGCTTGGCATAGACAGCTTAGTCACTACTTTAATTTCTTCTATTTCCTCTACTTTGGTAGCAGTACTTGCTACAGGATTCTCACTATTTTCCACCTCCTCGGTCTCACTATTATCTACAAAATCTGCATCGTCAATTTCATCAATAGCAGTTGTTCTTTCTACCATTCGTCGCACTCGTTCCAACTCCATTACTTCAAAAGTTACGGTATGCTCTCCTTTATTCTGTAAAAACAACTGATTGAGCTTATAAATAAATTCCGGTTCGATGTCTGTAACGTTCAACAACAAAACCAGCTTTTTAGCATACGCCTCCAGTACATCTTGCAATTGTTTCACCTCAACAAACTGTATTCTAGGCTCGGCTCTTTTTCCCGTTTCTTGATTCACCCAACCTTCTTTAACTAGTATCTTTATATAGGTGAAATTATTTTGAATAAAGAAATGTCGAAACTTCAGATATTCTTCTCCAAAAATTCGGAACTCAAAATTCTCATCATAGCCTTCGAGCGTAAACATACCCCATCCTTTTCCGTTTTTCGCTACCCTATGCTGTACGTTATTGATAATTCCACCAAACGTCAAGTTTTTTCCAACATGTTGCTCTAAATTCTTGAGTGCTTCTAACCTAACATTACAGAAGTATTTCATCTCAAATTTGTAATCATCCAATGGATGACCTGAAATATAGATACCAACAACCTCTTTTTCTTTTGCCAATTTCTCCATTGTACTCCAATCTTCGCATGGCGGTACAACTGGCTCAGCAATTTGCACTTCGCTGGTTTCCCCAAACAAACTCACTTGGGAGGAATTTTCATTCTCTTGGTATTTGGCCCCATAACGCATGGCTTTTTCATAAAAAGTAATACCATCTCCATCATCATGAAAATATTGCGCTCGCGTAGTACCTTCAAACGAATCGAATCCTCCTGCCAAAGCCAAATTTTCGATTGCCTTTTTATTGGCCGCTCTCAAATCGATACGTTTGGCCAAATCAAAAATGGATTTGTATTTACCGTCTTTTCTGTTTTCTACAATCGTAGCCACAGCACCAGAACCTACTCCTTTGATAGCTCCCATTCCAAAACGAACGGCGTAATCTTCATTTACAGTAAATTTATAGAAAGACTCATTAACGTCAGGACCTAAAACTTGCAATCCCATGCGCATACATTCTTCCATAAAAAACGACACTTGCTTGATATCATTCATATTATTCGAAAGTACCGCAGCCATATATTCCGCAGGGTAATGCGCTTTCAAATAAGCCGTTTGGTAGGCAATCCAAGCATAACAAGTAGAGTGCGATTTATTAAAAGCATAACTCGCAAAAGCTTCCCAGTCTTTCCAAATTTTTTCTAAAACCGTTGCATCATGACCTTTGGCAGCTGCTTGCTCCACAAACTTCGGCTTCATTTTATCCAAAACGTCTTTTTGCTTTTTACCCATTGCCTTACGCAAAACGTCGGCCTCACCTTTGGTAAAACCAGCCAACGATTGAGACAAAAGCATTACCTGCTCTTGGTATACCGTAATTCCATAGGTTTCAGACAAATATTCCGCACAAGCCTCTAAATCGTATTTGATTTCTTCTTCGCCATTTTTTCTTCGAACGAAAGACGGAATATACTCTAACGGCCCCGGACGATACAAGGCATTCATCGCAATCAAATCCCCAAAAACAGTAGGCTTCAAGTCCTTCATGTATTTTTGCATTCCGGGTGACTCGTATTGGAAAATCCCAACTGTTTCTCCTCTTTGGAACAGCTCATAGGTTTTAACATCATCAATAGGAAACGTATCGGGGTCGAGCTGAATTCCTGTACGGTATTTGACCAACTTAACCGTATCCTTTATCAATGTTAAGGTTTTCAACCCCAAGAAGTCCATTTTCAACAATCCTGCACTTTCAGCCACCGAGTTGTCGAACTGGGTAACATACAAATCCGAATCTTTGGCTGTTGTTACTGGAACATAATTGGTAATATCTGATGGCGTAATAATCACCCCACAAGCGTGAATACCCGTGTTGCGCATCGAGCCTTCCAATATCTTGGCTTGCTGAATGGTTTCTCCAGCTAAATCTCCTCCATTAGCAATGGCAATCAATTCTTTTACAGCATCGAACTCGTCTGAACGCAACGCTTTTTTTACATCCTCTTCTTTTTCAGAAATAAAACGAGCCAAATTCCATTTTGACGGCATCATCCCCGGAATTAGCTTCGCAATTCTATCGGCTTCAAACAAAGGCAAATCCAACACACGAGCGGTATCACGAATAGCCGACTTCGTAGCCATCTTACCATAAGTAATGATTTGCGCTACTTGATTCGCACCATATTTATTGATTACATAATCCATGACACGACCACGACCCTCGTCATCAAAATCGATATCAATATCGGGCATCGACACACGGTCCGGATTTAGGAAACGCTCAAAAAGCAAATCGTATTTAATAGGGTCAATATTGGTAATTCCTAAACAATACGCTACCGCCGAACCCGCAGCCGAACCACGCCCAGGTCCCACAGAAACATCCATTTTTCTGGCTTCGGCGATAAAATCTTGTACAATCAAAAAATAACCAGGATAACCCGAATTGGAAATGGTCAATAATTCAAAGTCCAATCGTTCTTGAATCGACTCCGTGATTTCACCATAACGTCGCTTTGCTCCTTCCATTGTAAGGTGTCGCAAATAGGCATTTTCACCACGAACTCCACCATCAGCTTCATCTTCTGGCACTACAAATTCTTGTGGAATGTCGTATTTAGGTAACAATACGTCACGGTACAAGGAGTAAATTTCAACTTTATCTACAATTTCTTGAATGTTGATAATCGCATCAGGCAAATCGGCAAAGAGTTTTTTCATCTCCTCACCCGACTTATAATAATATTCCTGATTGGGCAATCCATAACGATAGCCTCGTCCTCTACCGATAGGCGTGGCTTGTTTTTCTCCGTCTTTTACACACAACAAAATATCGTGCGCATTGGCATCTTCTTTATTTAAATAATAAGTATTGTTCGTGGCAATAAGTTTGACTTGATGTTTCTGAGAAAATTCAATGAGTGTTTTATTTACCCTATTTTCATCTTCTTGATTGTGGCGCATGATTTCGAGATACAAATCGTCTCCAAATTGTGCTTTCCACCAAAGTAAAGCTTCCTCCGCCTGGTTCTCTCCTACGTTCAGAATTTTACTCGGAATTTCTCCGTATAAATTCCCAGACAAAACCATAATGTCTTCTTTGTATTGCTCCACCACAGCGCGGTCAATTCTTGGGACATAATAAAAACCAGCCGTGTAAGCTATAGAAGCCATTTTGGCCAGATTGTGATAGCCTTTTTTATTCTTTGCCAATAAAACTACTTGATAACCATTGTCTTTCTTGGTTTTATCCAAATGATTATCACAGATATTAAACTCACAACCTACAATAGGTTTTATCTCGGTTTCAGTAGGTTCTTCTCCACTTTCTACCAATGCTTTGTTTTTTGCCGATGCCGATTTGTTGCGATTCATAACGGCACTCACAAAATGAAAAGCACCCATCATATTACCCGTATCCGTCATCGCTACTGCAGGAAACTTATTTTTGGTCGTAGCTGCCACCAAACCACCAATTGAAATGGTGGATTGCAAGACAGAAAACTGTGTATGATTGTGCAAATGTGCGAAAGCTGCTGCCGAAAAATCTTTCTTTTCTGTTTCGGTTAAAATTGGTGCATCGGTAACAACACCCGAGGCTTTAAGTTGTTCTCGAATCGCATCAGAAGCCTTCTTAAGATTGATGTGCTTTAATCCAATTAACGGAAAAGGGTCTGGATTTTTACTTTGGAACTCCTTGAAGTAAATGGGTTCCACCTCCAACTCTTCTTTGGTAAAAACTTCTTTTCTAATTAACTCCAAAAAACATCTTGTAGTCGCCTCAACGTCAGCCGTAGCGTTGTGTGCTTCTGCAAAAGGTTGGTCAAATAAATACTGATGCAACTCGGTAAGCGTTGGCAATTTGAATTTACCTCCTCTACCACCAGGCAATTTCAGTAAGGAAGCCGTAACCTCAGTACACGTGTCTAGAATTGGCATTTCACCCATTGGCGACGCAACACCCAAACGATAGAACTCGCACCCCATAATATTGACATCAAAACCTACATTTTGACCAACAATAAATTTGGCTTTGCCTAAAGCTACATTGAACTTCTCCAATACTTCCGCCAATGGAATTCCCTCTGCTTGCGCCAATTCGGTAGAAATTCCGTGAATTCGCTCGGCATCATAAGGAATATTGAACCCCTCTGGCTGCACCAAATAATCTTGATGTTCCACCAAATTACCCATATCATCATGCAACTGCCAAGCGATTTGTATACATCTTGGCCAGTTATCGGTGTCAGATAAAGGTGCGCCCCAACGCTTGGGTAATCCGGTAGTTTCGGTATCGAATATTAAGTACATAAGTTAAAATAACAAAGATTAAAAATTCCAAAATCCAATTTTGAAACTCCTTAAAACATTGGTTTTATGGAGTATAAAAAACAGTACAATACAAATTGGCGGAAGTTCAAATTTAGTTTTTTTTTAAAGAATCTAGAGGCAATTTGTCTTTTTATTCCAATCTAAATCAAGGTTAAAATTTTAGCACCGAAGTCAAAGAAATCTACACCATTTTCATTAAAAAAACAGCAAATCTCATTTTTGGATGTCGTAGTTTTCAAGTAAAAAAAAAGTGTTTTAAAGAACTCATTTTATCAATTTTACTTCTAAATAGCAGCATTTTCATTAGATGCAAAAACAACAACTTGTTGACTATTTTTAATCAAAAAACGAGATTTAGATAAAAAAAACGTAGTGAAATCATTGAAAAAATGGTTTGTTTTAAAAATAACACAACAAAAACACCATTTCTAAAAAGGATTTTAATTTTAAAAAAAGATGTTTACTCTTTTCAAATGAATAGCAAAACCAATCCACCTTTTTCCTTAAAAAAGAAAATTTTTAATTCTAATCTGCCGTAGAAAAAGAATTTGGGTATCGTATATAATGAAATTTCAAAATTGACACTTTTTATTCGTTTGCTACATTTGCCTTCCAAGTTATACTTTTTGGGTAGCAACCCAACAAAAAAGACCAATACACTTAAAAAAAATAGTTAACAATGAGTACTACATTATTCGACAAAGTATGGGATTCGCACGTGGTGCGTAAAATTGAGGATGGACCAGATGTGTTTTTTATTGACCGTCATTTCATTCACGAAGTGACTAGTCCTGTTGCTTTTTTAGGTTTAAAAGCTAGAGGCGTTAAGGTTTTATATCCAGAGCGCACTTTTGCCACTGCCGATCACAACACCCCAACAATAAACCAACATTTACCAGTAGAAGACCCTCTATCTGCTAATCAATTGAAAGCATTAGAGGATAACGCTACAGAATATGGCATTTCCCACTGGGGCTTAGGGCACCAAAAAAATGGAATTGTACACGTGGTAGGACCTGAAAACGGAATTACTCTACCAGGTGCTACTATTGTTTGTGGTGACTCACATACTTCAACTCACGGTGCATTTGGAGCCATTGCTTTTGGTATCGGAACTTCGGAGGTAGAAATGGTGCTTTCTACACAATGCATTATGCAACCGAAACCTAAAAAAATGCGTATCAACGTAAATGGAAAATTGAGCAAAGGTGTAGGACCAAAAGACGTGGCTTTGTACATCATTTCAAAACTAACAACTTCTGGAGGAACAGGCTACTTTGTTGAATATGCTGGAAATGTTTTTGAAGAAATGTCAATGGAAGGCCGAATGACCGTTTGTAATTTAAGTATCGAAATGGGTGCTCGTGGAGGTATGATTGCTCCAGACCAAACTACTTTTGATTTTCTTGAAGGCAGACTATATGCTCCAAAAGGAGAAGCTTGGACGAAAGCAGTTGAATACTGGAAAACATTGAAAACAGATGCTGATGCAGTTTTCGATGCAGAATTAACTATTGATGCCGCTGATATCGAACCAATGATTACTTATGGAACCAATCCTGGAATGGGAATTGGAATTTCTGCATCTATTCCAAGTGCAGACCAAGTAGAAGGTGGCGAAGAAACCTACAAAAAATCTTTGGCATATATGGGCTTCAATGAAGCTGATACGATGATTGGTAAAACAATCGATTATGTTTTCTTAGGAAGCTGTACTAATGGCCGTATAGAAGATTTTAGAGCTTTTACAGAAATCGTTAAAGGCCGCAAAAAAGCAGATAATGTTACGGCTTGGTTAGTACCTGGTTCACATGTTGTTGAAGCACAAATCAAAGAAGAAGGACTTTTAGATATTTTAACCGAAGCAGGTTTTGTATTGCGTCAGCCAGGCTGTTCGGCTTGTTTGGCTATGAACGACGATAAAGTTCCAGCTGGAAAATATGCCGTAAGTACTTCTAACAGAAACTTTGAAGGCCGTCAGGGTCCTGGATCAAGAACAATGTTAGCCTCTCCAATAATGGCGGCAGCGGCGGCTGTGACAGGAAAACTAACAGATCCAAGGGAATTAATGTAATTTTTCACCACAAAGGAAAATTACCAAAGAACAAAATATTTTACAACAACATAAGTCCTATTACTTCTCTCATTCGGAAGTTGAAGGCTAATCTAAAATAAAGTCAAATGGCATACGATAAATTTACTATACTAACCAGCAGTGCAGTGCCACTACCGATAGAAAACGTAGACACAGATCAAATCATACCAGCTCGTTTCTTGAAAGCTACAAAACGTGAAGGTTTTGGCGACAATCTTTTCCGTGACTGGAGATATAATGGAGACGATACCCCAAAAGCCGATTTCGTTTTAAACGATGCTACTTATTCTGGAAAAATCTTAATTGGAGGGAAAAACTTCGGTTCTGGGTCTTCAAGAGAGCACGCTGCTTGGGCAGTTTATGATTACGGATTTAGAGCCGTAGTTTCAAGTTTCTTTGCAGACATTTTCAAAGGAAACTGTTTAAATATTGGGGTTTTACCAGTGCAAGTAAGTCCAGAATTTGCTGATACTATTTTTAAAGCAATAGAAGCAAATCCAAAAACAGAACTAGAGATTAATTTACCTGAACAAACCATTACTTTATTATCTACTGGTCAAAAAGAATCTTTTGACATCAACGGATATAAAAAGAACAACATGATTAATGGTTTTGATGACATCGACTATCTAATCAATATCAAAGAAGAAATTGTTGATTTTGCGAGTAAACAATTGATATAGAACCTTAAGTTACTTACAACCCAATAGTACTGTCCTATATCGTTTCTAAAATGATATAGGATTCGCTTTAAATAAAAAAAAGGATACTTTAATCCCAAATAATTCCCCGATGGAACAGAAAAAGATTGAAATAATGGACACTACTTTACGCGACGGAGAACAAACTTCGGGCGTATCGTTTTCGGCTGCAGAAAAACTAACCATTGCTCAATTATTATTAGAAGAATTACACATTGACCGCATCGAAATTGCTTCGGCACGTGTGAGTGAGGGAGAATTTCAAGGGGTAAAAGGCATTATGGACTGGGCGATTACCAAGGGATATACTGATAGAATAGAAGTTTTATCATTTGTTGATGGAGGAATTTCTATTGAATGGATGAAAAAAGCTGGAGCCAAAGTTCAAAATCTTTTAACCAAGGGTTCTTTGAACCACTTAACCCACCAATTAAAAAAAACACCTGAGCAGCATTTTGCAGAAATTGCACAAGCAATCGAACTCGCGAATCAAAACGGAATTGCTACCAATGTTTATCTAGAAGATTGGAGCAACGGCATGCACAATTCTCCCGATTATGTGTTTCAATATCTGGATTTCATTACACAACAACCCGTAAAAAGAATTTTACTACCCGACACCTTGGGCGTTCTAATTCCATCGGACACTTTTGAATTTATTTCTAAGATTACACAAAAATACCCTGACATTCACTTTGATTTTCACGCACACAACGATTATGACCTTAGTGTAGCCAATGTCATGGAAGCCATAAAAGCAGGAATCAGCGGTTTACACGTAACTGTAAATGGAATGGGAGAACGCGCCGGAAATGCTCCTTTGGAGAGTACCGTTGCAGTCATCAATGATTTTTTACCTCAAGTAAAAATTAATGTCAAAGAAACATCTCTATACTCGGTTAGCAAACTTGTAGAAACTTTTACTGGATATAGAATTCCGGCGAACAAACCCATAGTTGGAGATAATGTTTTTACTCAAACCGCTGGTATTCATGCTGATGGAGACAACAAAAACAATCTGTATTTCAACGACTTATTACCCGAACGTTTTGGAAGAAAACGAAAATATGCGCTCGGAAAAACATCAGGCAAAGCCAATATCGAAAAAAACCTTCAAGAGCTTGGGCTACAACTGAATGCCGAAGATTTGAAACTCGTTACACAACGCATCATCGAATTGGGCGACAAAAAAGAAACGGTCACGAAAGAAGACCTGCCTTACATCATTTCCGATGTTTTAGACAGTCAGTCCTACCAAGAACGTGTTGTGGTGCAATCCTATGTTTTAGTTCATGCTAAAGGAATGCGCCCTTCAACCACACTTTGCCTTAAAATTGATGGAGAAATAATCGAAGAAAACGCACAAGGCGACGGACAATTTGATGCTTTTATGAATGCCCTTAATAAAATTTACAAAAGCAAAAAAATGACTTTACCTAAGCTCGTTGACTATGCCGTAAGAATCCCTCCAGGAAGTAGCTCCGATGCTTTGTGTGAAACAGTTATCACCTGGACAGCAAACGGAAAGGAATTCAAAACACGAGGATTAGACTCCGACCAAACTGTGGCAGCCATTGTAGCTACGCAAAAAATGCTTAATGTTGTAACCGTATAAATTACAAAAAATAAAACTCCAAATCTCAACCCTTTGGATTCATTACATAACTATCACAATTTCCAACTCATGAAATTAAATATTGCCCTTTTAGCCGGAGACGGCATCGGACCAGAAGTCATCAACGAAGCCGTAAAAGTAGCTGATGCCATTGCCAAAAAATTCAATCACGACATCACTTGGACACCAGCCTTAACAGGTGCTTGTGCCATAGATGCTGTTGGCGTTCCTTACCCAGACGAAACACACGAAATATGTATGAAAGCCGATGCGGTTTTGTTTGGCGCTATCGGACACCCAAAATACGATAATGACCCAAGTGCTCCCGTTCGTCCTGAGCAAGGTTTGCTTTTAATGCGTAAAAAACTAGGATTGTTTGCTAATGTCCGTCCAACGTTTACTTTTCCTTCATTAATTGACAATTCTCCTTTAAAAAGAGAGCGTATCGAAGGAACAGATTTAGTTTTCTTGAGAGAATTAACCGGAGGAATTTATTTTGGTGAAAAAGGAAGAAGAGATGATGGAGAAACTGCTTTTGACAATTGTGTGTACACCAGAGCTGAAGTACAACGTTTGGCTAAAAAAGGTTTCGAATTAGCGATGACGCGTTCTAAGAAATTATGCTGTGTAGATAAAGCCAATGTTTTAGAAACTTCTCGCCTTTGGAGAGAAACGGTTCAAGCTATGGCGAAAGACTATCCAGAAGTAGAAGTGAGTTATGAATTTGTTGATGCTGTCGCTATGCGTTTGGTGCAATGGCCTAACTCTTACGATGTATTGATTACCGAAAATTTATTTGGAGACATATTAACCGATGAAGCTTCTGTAATTTCAGGTTCAATGGGATTAATGCCTTCAGCTTCTGTTGGAGAACACACCTCATTATACGAACCCATTCACGGTTCGTATCCACAAGCAACTGGACTAAACATTGCAAATCCATTGGCTACTATTTTATCTGCAGCAATGATGTTTGAAGATGCCTTTGGATTAAAAGAAGAAGCGCAAGCTATAAGAGCCGTAGTCAACAAATCTTTAAAAGAAGGTATTGTTACCGAAGACTTAGCTCCAAAAGGAAGTAAAGCCTATAAAACTAGCGAAGTGGGAGATTGGTTAGTGGCCAATTTATAACACTTCATTACTTATAGTTCAAAATTTTGAACAACAAAAAAGGGAACAATTTTTCAATTGCTCCCTTTTTTTATACTAGAAAAAAATATTAATATCTTCCTCCTCTGTCACCACCACCGCGGTTGTTTCCGTAACCTCCGCGTGAATCACCACCACGGTTGTTGTTGAAACTTCTTCTTTCGCCTTCTGGTTTTGGCTCAGATTTGTTTACAACAATTGCACGTCCTTGAACGGTAGCTCCGTTTAATTCGTCAATTGCTTTTTGAGCTTCCGCGTCGTTTGGCATCTCTACGAAACCAAAACCTTTACTTCTACCAGTAAATTTATCCGTTATAATTTTAACTGAATCTACTGCTCCGTAAGCTTCGAAAGACTCTCTTAAATCTGCTTCCTCAATACTGAATGGAAGACTTCCAACAAAAATGTTCATATGTACTTATTTATAATAAAGCAACAAATGTAGTCTTATTTTATTCTAATCTACTACATATTAGAATATTTATACAATAATTATGAAAAAACAGCAAGGGCTATAATAAAGTAACCTGCTCAAAATTAAGCTATTTAATCAAAGTTGTGGATTCTTTGCTCACTGGCACTTTGTAAAAAACACCTTGCGAAAAATAAAATTCTTTAACTTCTTGTGTTCCTGCTTCAGGAATAGTGATAACAAAAGTAAAAGTTCCCGTAATCGTTTTATTCACTTCATCGTATTCTGAAACAATGACCTTCCCTTTCCCCATTCCATTTCTTGAGGTGAGTGAAATCTCGGGCGAAGACTCTCTAGAAGTATACGTAACATAATCTGTAGTACTATTGTCCAATAAAAACGTTTTTTCTTGAACAGAAGAAAGATGTAAAGTTAAATTCTCTTTCAATGTTAAAGCTTCAATTACAATTGTACCATCATTAGACACAACCGCTTTGCTTTGTAAAGCACGCCAAAAAACATTGTCCTTCAAACCTTGAACAGAAGGATTATTGAAAACCACATCGTCTGAGCAAGAACTCATAACTAAAGCCAAAGCAACAAAAAAAAGTATTTTTTTCATTCTATTAATTAATGAATTTGATTCGGTACAAATCTATAGTTTTTTTATTTCAAACAATAAAAAAAGGCATAAGTAGTGGTTATTAAAAATCTAAATATGAATATTATAGACCACTATAGTTTTTTTAAATAAAAAATGTATCTTTGCACCCTTAATTAATCGAGGTCGAGTACCTCAAAATTTAATCACAAGATTATGTCAGTAAAAATTAGATTACAAAGACACGGTAAAAAACAAAAACCTTTTTACTGGGTTGTAGCAGCAGATGCTCGCTCAAAAAGAGATGGTAAATACTTAGAGAAAATCGGTACTTACAATCCAAACACTAACCCAGCAACTATCGAATTAAATTTGGATAGTGCAGTGAAATGGTTGCACAATGGTGCTCAACCAACCGATACTGCTAAAGCAATTCTTTCTTACAAAGGTGCTTTATTGAAACACCACCTAGATGGAGGTGTTCGCAAAGGAGCTTTAACTCAAGAGCAAGCAGATGCTAAATTGGCAGCTTGGTTAGAGGAAAAAGCAAACAAAGTTGTTGCTAAAAAAGAAGGTTTGACTAAAGCTCAAGCTGCTGATAAAGCAAAAGCTTTGAAAGCAGAACAAGAAGTTAACGCAAAACGTTTAGCTGCACAAGCTGAAGCTGAGGCTGCTGCTATTGCTGCTGCAACTCCTGCTGAAGAAGTTGCTGAAGTTGAAGCTGAAGAAGCTCCAGCTGCAGAAGAGAATAACGAAACAACTGAAGCATAATTTTACAAGGCGACAATGCGTAAAGAAGATTGTTTCTATTTAGGCAAAATAGCCAAAAAATTTAGTTTCAAAGGGGAAGTCCTAGCTTATTTAGACACGGATGAACCTGAGTTATACGAAAACTTGGAATCAGTGTTTGTTGACCACAACAAACACTTGGTTCCTTTTTTTATTGAAAGTAGTTCACTGCACAAAAACGACTTTCTACGCATCCGTTTTGAGGACATTACTACCGAAGAACAAGCCGATGCACTCATTGGAAGTGACCTTTATCTTCCTTTAAAAATGCTTCCAAAACTAAGCGGAAACAAATTCTATTTTCACGAAGTAATTGGTTTTGAAGTAGAAGACAAACGTTTAGGATACGTTGGAGAAATTCAATCTATCAACGACACTACAGCACAACCTTTATTCGAAGTACTTAAGGGCGACGCCGAAATCTTAATCCCAATGATTGACCATTTCTTGGTAAAAGTAGACCGAGAAAACAAAAAAATCATTATGGATTTACCTGAGGGATTGATTGAGATGTACCTTTAAAAGAAATTCCAAAATTTTTA
>JAGOFG010000038.1:12801-17835 GCA_017997335.1 Flavobacterium sp.
TTTAATTCTGGATTTAATTCTTGTAATAATCGAAGCCAATATTTGGATTCTTTAGCTTCTTTTCTGGCTATTTTTAATCGAAAAGACAAATCTTTTTCTCCTAGTTTTTCGTTAGCTTCAATATAATTAGCCCCAACAGAACCAGAAGATCTAACTAATTGTTTACCATCTTCAATATTTGAAATTGTTTTTGGTAATTTCTGAATGTAAATTCTACATTCTTTTGCAAACAAAAAAGTTCTTTCTTCTAAATCAAATGGTTTTTCCATAAAATATAAAATTTTAATCTAAACTCAAATATAATCAATTGAAATATCTAGTAATGGGAATTAGAATATTTAATCTAATTTTGAAAACAAAATCAATTAGAAAAATGATTTCTCTAATTTGGAATTTGGAATTTAAAAAATTGGAATTTTAATTTATGTTTACATTTAAACAATTTGCTATTGAACAAGACCGTTGCGCTATGAAAATTGGTACCGATGGTGTTTTATTGGGCGCTTGGGCTCCTATTGACAATCATCCTTTCAGCATTTTAGACATTGGCACTGGAACTGGCATCATCGCTTTGATGTTAGCACAAAGAAGCGCAGCACAGCAAATTGATGCTTTAGAAATTGACGAAGCTGCTTACGAACAAGCGACAGATAACTTCGAAAATTCACCTTGGAACGATAGATTGTTCTGTTTTCATGCCGGTTTGGACGAATTTATAGAAGAACCGGAAGAAGAATATGATTTGATTGTTTCCAACCCGCCTTTCTATTCTGAAGATTATAAAACTGAAAACGAATCACGCGATTTAGCCCGATTTCAAGATGCCATGCCTTTTGAGCAATTACTCGAAGCAGCAGATTTACTGCTTTCTGAACACGGGATTTTTGCAGTCATTATTCCCTTCAAAGAAGAAGAAAACTTTATTGCTTTGGCCAACGAATTCGAATTATATCCTTTAAAAATCACTCGTGTAAAAGGAACACCTACTACAGAAATCAAACGTAGCTTACTGGCCTTTAGCCGAAATGAAACTACTGATTTACCAATTGACGAATTGGTTATCGAAACTGCAAGACACGTCTACACCCAAGAATATATTGGATTAACTAAGGATTTTTATTTGAAGATGTAAAAAGCAATTTCTATTTTTTTTATAAATAAAAATTGCTTTCTATAAACAATTTATCAAAGCTTCGAAACTACTTAGTTATGCAAAATGTACTTCCGCTATCAACATCTCCTTGGGGAAAGTTTTTACAATAAAGAGTTCTTTTGAGAGTAAAGCAATCGCCATCAATACTCACAATGTCATTTACTATTCTATCACCTACTTCTATTTGACTTTCAGCAATTTTCTTCGTACAAGTTACTTCATATTGGCAATCTGTTAACCATTTTACACTCCATTCCATCTTTAATACTCCATTATCAAAACTCTCTTGCTTTGTGCCGTTAATTACAAAAATCTTTTTTGGATAATCAGGATCTACTGCCTTAACATTTTTTAACTTACTACAATCAAGAGATTGAGAATACCCAATTACGCCTAGCATAAAGAATATGGCCAATGATAGTTGTTTTTTCATATTTCGAAATTTTGATTTATGTGAAAGAATTGTTTATTTGATTTTTAGTTACCTCACAATATTAAAAAATTGTATTATACTTTACAACTCTTTGATCTTTGCTTTTTAATTAAAAACTTTAGTACTGAACAAAAAAACCTATACTGCTAAAAAAAAGCACCATTCCAATAACGAGAGTCAGTCATAAAAACAATTCAAAATTCTAAAATTCAGACACCTAAGAAAGGGCTGTTTAATAAACCCTACAAAAAATATTTTATCAAGCAAACTATCTAGAGCATTTGTTGCATTTTGAGTTGAACAAAGCGTTTCGTTATATTATAAACCTTGAACTCTAACATTGTCGCTATTTTAATTCAAAATTAAACCGTAACTTTATTTTGCTTACTAAAGCGATATAAATAAAAACGAATGTAAAAATTATAACATTTTTAAGTAGTTTTGTTATATTTCTTTATGTAGATTTGTTGCCATAAAATTTTCGAACCATGAAACCAGACTTATTTCAATCTCCTGATTACTATAATCTTGACGATTTATTAACCGAAGAACACAAGTTAGTGCGTGACGCCGCAAGAGCTTGGGTAAAAAGAGAAGTATCTCCAATTATAGAAGACTATGCCCAAAAGGCTGAATTTCCAAAACAAATCATCAAAGGTTTGGGAGAAATTGGCGGTTTTGGCCCCTACATTCCTGTTGAATATGGTGGTGCCGGATTGGATCAAATATCTTACGGATTGATCATGCAAGAAATTGAACGTGGTGATTCTGGCGTGCGTTCTACTTCATCTGTACAATCTTCTTTGGTAATGTATCCTATTTGGAAATACGGTAACGAAGAACAACGTATGAAATACTTACCCAAACTAGCCACTGGAGAATTCATGGGCTGTTTTGGATTGACTGAACCTGACCACGGCTCTAACCCTGGTGGAATGACCACCAACTTCAAAGACAAAGGTGACCACTATTTATTAAATGGTGCGAAAATGTGGATTTCTAACGCTCCTTTTGCTGATATTGCTGTAGTATGGGCAAAGAATGAAGAAGGACGTATTCACGGTTTAATCGTAGAACGCGGTATGGAAGGATTTACCACTCCTGAAACTCACAACAAATGGTCTTTGAGAGCTTCGGCTACTGGAGAATTAATTTTTGATAATGTAAAAGTTCCCAAAGAAAACCTTTTACCAAACAAATCAGGATTAGGCGCACCACTAGGTTGTCTAGATTCTGCTCGTTACGGAATTGCTTGGGGCGCCATTGGAGCTGCTATGGATTGTTATGATACTGCTTTGCGTTATGCCAAAGAGCGTATTCAATTTGACAAACCTATCGCAGGTACCCAATTACAACAAAAAAAATTGGCCGAAATGATTACTGAAATCACCAAAGCGCAATTGCTTACATGGAGATTAGGCGTCTTGAGAAATGAAGGCAGAGCGACTTCTGCTCAAATCTCAATGGCCAAAAGAAATAATGTCGATATGGCGATTCATATTGCTCGTGAAGCAAGACAAATGCTGGGCGGAATGGGAATCACAGGCGAATATTCTATCATGCGCCATATGATGAACTTAGAATCGGTAATTACTTATGAAGGCACCCACGATATTCATTTATTAATTACAGGAATGGATATCACAGGAATTGCAGCTTTTAAATAAGATAAACAAGTATTAAAGTATTGATAAAATCAATTATAGAAGCTTCTTGGTAACAGGAAGCTTTTTTAATTTTACAAAAAAATCCCAATGAACATTACCTACATCAATTCAAAGATAGCTTCTCAAAAAGAACAACTTTTAAATCATAGTCTATATCAGAAAGTACAAAATCTAGAAGATTTACATAGCTTTCTAGAAACACATGTATATGCAGTATGGGACTTTATGTCACTTCTGAAAGCTTTACAAGCCAAATTAACGTGTACAACAACGCCATGGTTTGCAACTCCTAATCCAGAAACTCGCTATTTAATCAACGAAATTGTTTTGGCCGAAGAAACCGACCTTAGTATGGACGGAAGACACTTAAGCCACTTCGAAATGTACCTAGAAGCTATGGAAGCTTGTGGTGCAGACACATCAGGAATTACTAATTTCCTTGACGAAGTGCAATCCTTTCAAAATATTTTTGTGGCAATTAAAAAAAGTCAATTACACCCGAATATCAAATCATTTTTGGACTTCACTTTTCAAGTGATTGAACATGGAAAAGCACATGAAATAGCAGCCGCTTTTACCTTCGGAAGAGAAGATTTGATTCCAAGTATGTTCACAGAAATCCTGCAAAACTTCCAAAAGAACTTCCCTGAAACGGATTTAAAACAATTGATTTACTATTTCGAAAGACATATCGAATTGGATGCTGACGAGCACGGACCAATGGCCATGCAAATGATAACCGAACTTTGCGGAAATGATGCTAAAAAATGGGAAGAGGTCGAAAACGTTTCCATTTTAGCCTTAGAAAAAAGAATAGGCCTTTGGAATGCGATTGAAGAACAACTGAGTTTGACAATGGAAACTGCTTAAAATCAGAAATGGAACACTTTTCAAAACATATAAAAACAGCATTACGACCTTTCATTTTGATAGTTGTAGTGCTTTTTTTTAACCAATGTTCTAGCGAAAACACGACTCTTGTTCCCAAACCCGAAAGCAGCCCAGCACCACAACCTCAACCACAACCTGTTAACAAAAAAGTATCTTACATCGCACTAGGGGACAGTTATACTATTGGTCAAAGCGTATGTGTTTCTTGTCGCTTTCCTGAACAGTTAAAGAAAAACCTTGAAACAACAATCCCTGGTCTAACCATAGACCTTAAAATCATTGCACAAACAGGGTGGGCCACTTCTAATTTAATCAATGTAATTAAAGAACAGCAACCAACTAACAATTATAACTTAGTAACCCTACTTATTGGGGTCAACAACCAGTATCAAAATAGAGAATTTGGTATTTATGAAAGGGAGTTTCCTCAATTGGCACAAACAGCCATCGCATTAGCCAAAGGCAATAAAGACAATGTTATCGTGGTTTCGATTCCTGACTATGCTTACACTCCATTTGGTCAACAATTTGGAACTCCAACCAAAATCTCAACAGAAATCGATAAGTATAATGCATTCGCTAAAAGTTATTGCGATACGAATGGCATTACTTTTATCAATATCACCGACATCACAAGACAAGGACTAAAAGAGACTTATTTAGTAGCTACAGATGGTCTGCATCCCTCAGAAAAAGCCTATTCGTTGTTTGTTGACAGAATAGCTCCAAAAGCTAAAGTAATAGTTCAAAAATAAAGCCCCATCTTATCGACAGGGCTTAACTATTAATTTTCTGGAGCCAATTCTAACTCAAGGCCTTCAAGGCTTTCCGTTATTGGAATTTGACAACCTAAACGACTATTGGATTTTACATAAAAAGCTTCAGATAGC
>JAGOFG010000165.1 GCA_017997335.1 Flavobacterium sp.
TGGACAACCTTGGTTATCTCTTGGACCAGCTTCTTTAGGACATTTGTCATCTTTATCAGCAAGACCATCACCGTCAGTATCAGGACAACCTTTAGTTGAAGCAGGACCAGCTACATCTGGACAAGCGTCATCTTTATCAGCGATTCCGTCACCGTCAGTATCAGGACATCCGTTGAAAGCAGCTAAACCAGCAACATCTGGACAAGCATCACTTCCGTCAACGATTCCGTCACCGTCAGTATCAGGACATCCGTTGAATTGTTTTAAACCAGCAACTTCTGGACAAGCGTCATCTTTATCGTAGATTCCATCTCCGTCAGTATCTTTACCTCCAAATTTGAATACGATACCAGCAGTGTGTTGTACTAAAGATGGTTTTTCTGGCAAACCAGCAGCATCATTTCTTTCGTCATTAGGCAATGCCATTCTGTATCCAGAAGACAATGCTAAACCAACATTTTCAGTAAACCAAAAAGTTAATCCAACTCCTAAATTAACGTGACCGAAGCTGTCTTTTCCTAAGAAAGTATAACCTCCACCTGCTTGTAAACTTGGATCAAACCATTTTGTTCCAATTAAATCCATGAAACTGTATTTCACAGTACCATCAATTCCGTAAAACATTAAATCACCAGGATTTGTTACAACCATACCTCTACTATCAGCATTAGCAGCAGTTGGATTAAAGTTAACGTATTTATCAATTTTGTTAACTGATCCAGACAATCCGAATGTAAAACCGCTTCCAATATATCTTGATACATTAAGATAAGATACTGAAGGAAGAATGTTCCAATTGTCTTTTACTGCGAAAGGTTGAGAAAAGTGTTGTTGAAACCAATTTACGTGATCTGGACCAGCACTTGATCTTGAGTCAACTGCATTTGCTCCTATGGTAATAGCCCATGGATTGTTACTGTCCTGTGCTTGCGAAGATAAACCCGCAGCCATCAATACAGCAACTAAAAGTTTGTTAAGATGTTTCATAGTGATTCTATTAAAATTTAGTTAATTATAAACAAAAATAGCAACTTAATTTTTATCCGCAAAATTAAAAGCTAAAAAAAACCTACAAAAAAAACAAAATCAGCGATATTAAACAACTTTTAATTGTTTTCCCACTTTTTCAAAAGTACTCAACGCCTTATCTAAGTGTGCTTTAGTATGACTGGCAGACAACTGCACTCTGATTCTAGCCTTCTCTTTTGGCACTACAGGAAAAAAGAAGCCAATAACGTACACTCCATTTTTTAACAACTCATTGGCCATTGTTTGTGCCAACTTCGCGTCGTATAACATTACAGGCACAATAGCTGAATCCCCATCAATAATATCAAAACCAGCTTTAAGCATTCCTTGTTTGAAATAGTTGGTATTCCACTCTAATTGGTCTCTAAGAGACGTATCTGTTTCTAGCAATTCGAAGACCTTAATAGAGACCCCAACAATTGCTGGTGCTAATGAATTAGAAAACAAATAAGGTCTGGAACGTTGACGTAAAATTTCAATAATTTCTTTTTTGGCTGTAGTATAGCCACCCATTGCTCCTCCTAAGGCTTTACCAAGGGTACCTGTAATGATATCAACACGTCCCATTACTCCTTTAGCTTCTAATGTTCCTTTTCCTGTTGCCCCAATAAAACCAGCAGCATGGCATTCATCAACCATCACTAGTGCATCGTATTTATCGGCTAAGTCGCAAATTTTGTCTAAAGGCGCTACAAGTCCATCCATAGAGAAAACACCATCAGTAACAATCAATTTAAAACGCGTACCTGCTTCAGTAGCTTTGATTAGTTGCTGCTCCAAATCTTCCATATTGCTATTTTCATAACGATAGCGAGCCGCTTTACACAAACGCACACCATCTATTATTGAAGCGTGGTTCAAACTATCTGAAATGATACAATCTTGTTCTCCTAATAAAGGTTCAAAAACACCTCCATTAGCATCAAAAGCGGCAGCATATAATATAGTATCTTCAGTACCGTAAAAATCGGCAATCTTTTTTTCTAAGGTTTTGTGAATATCCTGTGTACCACAAATAAAACGAACGGATGACATACCGAAGCCGTGTGAATCTAAAGTATCTTTTGCGGCTTGGATAACTTCTGGATGCGAAGAAAGTCCTAAATAATTATTGGCACAAAAATTAAGTACGGTTTCACCATTCACTGTAATTTCTGCCCCTTGAGCTGAAGTTATGATTCTTTCTTTTTTAAAAAGGCCATTAGCTTCGATGGTTTGCAATTCGTTTTGCAAGTATTCTTGTATCTTACCGTACATAGTATGTGTTTTTATATTCTAAATTTAGTTTTTATGACAAATTTACTATATCGATTGCTAATCCGATATACACCAATACCTTTTTAACTACTTTATATCCCATTTTCTCAATAGCTTCTTGATAATTCTCCAATTGCTGCTGATATTTAACATTATGAACTCCTGTTTTATAATCCAACAACAGCATTTCATTGGCACCTTTCAAAACCATACGGTCAGGTTTTATTGTTTTTCCTTCGTTTTGAATAATGGCTTGCTCATTAAAAACTTGATTCCCTTCCTCAAAATAGCCCACCAACTCAGGATGTGAAACAATAGCCTGAATCGTTTGAGTTACCGTTGCTGTTTGTTCGAAATGAATCCAACCATTTGCCAAAGCAATTTCGATGGCCTTTTCAATATCCTTTTGATATTTTACTAGTGATAAAATTTCGTGCACCACGTTTCCGTAAGCAATGGCCTCTTGCTGTTGTGTGCCCCACATTAAGGCTTCTTTTTGAGCAATCTTGATGTTTTTGGGGTCTAAAAATGCATCTATTACAGGAATGGGTTTGGTGGAATCGATATGTTTTACCGATTTTGAAAGCTTGGTAGCAGAACCAAAATCATAGGTTAATTTTTCGCTGTCAAATTGATTTTGGCTCTCTAAATATTGAATAAAAAAAGTACACATATTGTTCTTTGGCACCTCACCTTTACTGGACAAGTTCATATTAGAAATAACATACAATTGTTCCTCTGCCCTAGTCAACGCTACATACAAAACGTTGATATTATCCAACAATTCTTCTTGCTTTTTTTGATGGTAAACTTCGGATGCTTCTGCTCCGAAACCCTCAACCGCACTACTATTATCAATCAATACTTTCTCTAATCCGAGCTCTTCCTTTTCGGCATCGAGCCATAGTTTATCTTTGGGTTTGCGCGAATAATCTTCTTCTGCAAAAGGCATAATTACTACTGGAAATTCCAATCCTTTGGATTTATGAATGGTCATGATTCGGACTGCATTGCTACCTTCTGGAGAAGGAATACTGAATTTGGAGCCATTTTTCTCCCAAAACAGTAAAAAATCTGCTATTCCAGCTTGATTGCGAATGTCTCGTTCAAGCACAATATCTAAAAAATATTGCACATACGAATTGCTATTTTCTGCAGTCAAAAACTTAGCAATACTAATCTCGACCGCTTCATACAAGGCTTTTTTTCGGATATCCTGAAATGAAAATTGCACCCCAAATAACTGCTGCAACCAAGCCTCAAAATCAGCTTCGTTTGACAATGCCATTCCTTGCGCAATACAATCAGGGACAGCTACTACATCTTGTTTGTTTTTGGCAATGAAATACAAAAAATTCACCTTGGCTTCTAAGTCATTGCTATTATTCAAATAGCGCAACAAATGAATCAAAAAACGAACTTCCGTGGCATTTTGTATCATCAGAGTCTCTGAGGACAGCAAAGGAATGTTTTGTTCCGTTAAATAATTCGCTACAGCAATTCCTTGTTCTCGTTTTCGGGTAAGAATAACGATGTCTTTGTATTCAAATCCTTGAGCGATTACTTTTTGAATCGTTTGCAAAGTTGCCAAAACATACAATGCTGTTTTATCAAGTGTTTCCTCATCTTCCTCATTAGTGACTGACTGAGGAATAAAAGAAATATTTACATACCCCCCCTTTTTGTCATTTGCTTTTTGATGGCTGTGATTTTCGTATAAATCTTTGTAATCTACATTGGTGAATTCAGCCGATAACATCTTGAAAAAAGCATTATTAAAGTCAATTACTTCGGAATAACTTCGATAATTTTTGTCCAAATGAATCAGTTTTTTATCTGGATTGCTAAACGGATTATGGTCTTTGCTCAAAGCGATAAATTGCTCTGCTTTCCCGCCTCTCCAACGATAAATCGATTGTTTGGGGTCACCCACAATCATCAACGTTCCTTTTACGCCATAATCATCTTGACCCGCCAAGGCATTATCAATTAACGGAATGAGATTTTGCCATTGCATTTCGGAAGTATCTTGAAACTCATCGATAAAAAAATGACGATAGCGTTCTCCCAAACGCTCATAAATAAAAGGTGCAGGTTGATTTTGAATCTCTCGATGAATAATCGCATTGAACTCGGCAATTGAAAGCACATTTTGCTCTTCTTGAATTTTAGCCAATTCGTTGCTAACCGTATTCAATAAGGACAAAGGTGTAATGTTTTTTAGAAAGGCTTTATAAAAATTAATTTTTTCAAAAACTTTATAAATAGCAGCCAACTGACTCAAAAACTCAGGAATTAAGGCCTCAATAATCGCTCTATCTTTGGCCGTTTTGTTGATTTTTATATCATCAAATTCGTGATAGGTTTTGTTCTTAGGGTTAAATTTTCCTTCCTGAATACTTAAAAGATGCTTTGGAAAATAAGCCCCAGAAAAAGATTTTGGATCAATGCCATTTGAGTCTATTTGTGCTAAAATTGCAGCTGCAGCAGTCATCGTCTCTTGTTCTAAATCGCGATTGAGTTGCAACAATTTCTCTTTTATTTTTACAAATTCACCAATCGTAGTGTCTTGAAATTGCGCAATTTCATTGCGATTGTTCTCATTCAGCACTAGTCGACCGGTTTCTAAAATTTCCCTTGAAATATCCCACGATTTATCGTCATCGGTTTTCTCCATAGTGAAATCTATGAGAAGTTGCGTTAGGGTTGCATCTTCGCCAGCTTGAGCAATAATGGCGTCTACGGTTTCGACTAATAAATTTTCGGTATCCAAAGTGACCTCAAAAGTCATCGGGAGATTCAAATCAAGCGCAAAAGCACGAATGACTTTATGCGTAAATTTATCGATGGTAGAAATATCAAAAGCGGCATAATTATGAATAATATGCTTGATGATTTGTTGCGCTTTGGTTTTGATTTGAATCAAAGATAACTGTGTATCAATAGCCAAATCTTGCATTAAATCAAGTGCTTTGGCATTGGGTTCGTCTTTGGCAAATTCGGATAGGCTACCTACAATCCTGCTCTTCATTTCTTGTACCGCTTTGTTGGTAAAAGTGATGGCCAGAATATGACGATAGGCATCGTTTTTGGGGGCGACGAGAATAATTTTGAGGTATTCTTTGACCAATGCATAGGTCTTCCCCGAGCCAGCAGATGCGTCATATATTGAAAAGGAAGTGCTTTGCATAGTGTGTTTGTTGTTAGTAAACTTTTATACCCTTTA
>JAGOFG010000166.1:0-2929 GCA_017997335.1 Flavobacterium sp.
AAACTAACAGCAGTATGAACCACATCACGCATGTGTTTTGCAGCAGCAACCATTTCAACTAATGCTTTTTTGGTTTCTGCCCAATGTCGAGTTTTTAAGCCACAATCTGGATTAACCCAAAGTTGATCAGTAGGAACTACAGCGGCTGCTTTTTCTAATAGCTGAACCATCTCATTTCGTGACGGAAGCCTAGGAGAATGGATATCATAAACCCCTGGTCCAATTTCGTTAGGGTATTTAAAATTTGCAAAAACATCCAACAATTCCATTTGAGATCGTGAACATTCGATTGTAATCACATCAGCATCCATTTCGGCAATATTTTCAATAATATCATTAAACTCACTGTAGCACATATGTGTATGGATTTGAGTTGTATCCTTTACCCCACTAGCCGAAATTCTGAAAGCCTTTATTGCCCAATCAAGATAATTTGCCCATTCCTCTTTTCGCAACGGCAATCCTTCTCGAATGGCAGGTTCGTCAATCTGGATAATTTTAATTCCAACTTTTTCTAAATCAGCAACTTCATCACGAATCGCTAATGCTATTTGAGTACAAGTTACAGATCGAGGCTGGTCGTTACGAACAAATGACCATTGTAAAATAGTTACTGGTCCAGTAAGCATTCCTTTTACCCACTTTGGAGTGAGAGATTGTGCAAATTTTGTCCATCTAACTGTCATTGGATTTGGACGAGAAACATCACCATAAATAATGGGAGGTTTAACACAACGGCTACCATAACTTTGAACCCACCCATTTTTAGTGAACGAAAATCCATCTAGTTTTTCGCCAAAATACTCCACCATATCATTTCGTTCAAACTCTCCGTGAACCAAAACATCGATATCTATTTCCTCTTGAAAACGAATGGTTGCTGTAGTCTCTCTTTCTAATAAATCATTATATTCCTGTGCGCTTAACTCTCCTTTTTTGAACTTGGCTCTCCAGCTTCTTACTTCGTTCGTTTGAGGAAAAGAACCAATTGTGGTTGTAGGAAACAAAGGAAGTTGTAAAGCTTCAATTTGTTTTTTTCTTCGAATATTGAATGCGTTTTCTCTTTGATCATCTCCACATTTTATACTAGCAACACGATATTTTACCTCTTCATTATGAATTAACTTTGAAGTTTTACGATTCTCATTAGCAAGAGTGTTTTGTAGAAAACTTACTGAGTCAACTTGGCTAATTTCTTCTAAAGCCAAATTTTGAAGTAAAACAATCTCATCTAATTTTTGTTTTGCAAATGCTAACCACTGCTTAATTTCGGGTGTCAAGACTGCATCGTTTGTTTCTAGATCTAAATCACAAGGAGAGTGAATCAGTGAACAAGAAGGTGCAATTAAAATTCGGTCATGTCCTAGTGCATCGGTAGCTTTTTGAATTAATTCTAAAGATTTTTTAAAATCATTCTTCCAAATATTTCTTCCATCAACGATACCCAGTGATAATTTTACATTATCTTTCAACTTTCCTGACTCTAAAATATCATCTAATTGAGAAGGGCAACGCACCAAGTCTAAGTGTAGAGTATGAACAGGTAATTCCAAAACTGTTGCTAAATTATCTCCAAAACAATCAAAATAATTAGTCAAAATCACTTTTAAAGAAGGAAAAAAAGTATTGATCTCGTTATAAACAAAAGTAATGGCATTGCGTTCTTTAGTAGTTAAATTCAAGGCTAAAAAGGGTTCATCTATTTGAATATATTCTGCTCCTTCTTTTTGCAAAGCAGTTAAAATTTCAAAATAAACGGGAATAATTTTTTGGATTAAATCAATTCTATGAAAACCTTCTTCTTTTTCTTTTCCTAACAACAAATAAGACACTGGACCAATAAGAACAGGTTTCGTAACTATCCCTAGTTTCTTGGACTCTAGAAATTCATCAATTATTTTAGTTGAGAACAATTCAAATTTTTGATCTTTCACGAACTCAGGAACAATGTAGTGATAGTTCGTATCAAACCATTTGGTCATTTCCATTGCCACAACGTCTTGCTCTCCTTTTTGAGAACCTCTTGCCATTGCAAAATATAAATCCAAAGAATTATTAGTTCGAGCAAAATCATTGTAACGATTTGGGATGGCTCCCAAAGTGAGTGTCAAATCTAAAACTTGATCGTAGAAAGAAAAATCATTAGAAGGAATTAAATCTATTCCAGATTGAGCTTGTAGTAGCCAATTTTTCTTTCTGATGTTTTTTCCAACTTCGAGTAATTCATCGGCAGTAATTTGATTTGCCCAATATAACTCACTTGCTTTTTTTAATTCTCTGTTATTCCCAATTCTAGGATAACCCAAATTATTTGTTTTCATGTTATTTAGTGTTTTTTTCTACACAAATGTATCATAATGGTTTTTTAAACTTTTAAAAGTAAATTAATCAAGTAAAATGATGTAATTTAAATCAATTTTACAGTAATTTGTATCAAAAATTAATTTAAAATTGAATTCTAGCAGTAAAAAAAACTATGCAAAACCTAGACAGTATCGATCTACAGATATTAAAACACTTACAAGAAAACTCAAATATCAATACAAAAGAGCTAGCCAGTAAATTATTCCTTACGGTTACTCCCGTTTATGAACGTATCAAGCGATTAGAACGAGATGGCTATATCATGAAATATGTAGCTTTATTAGATAAGAAAAAACTGAATCTTGGCATGACCGTTTTTTGTAATGTTCGACTCAAAGAACACGCAAAAAATGTGGGAAGCAACTTTGTAAAAGATATTGTAGCACTACCAGAAATCATTGAATGTTATAACATTGCAGGAGATTATGATTTTATGCTAAAAATTTTGGTTGAAGATATGGCTAGCTATCAAGATTTCGTAATGAACAAACTATCTTCCATTGAAAATATTGGAAACACGCACAGTATATTTGTTATGGGAGAAATCAAGCATAGCACTGCATTG
>JAGOFG010000166.1:3029-5490 GCA_017997335.1 Flavobacterium sp.
CGAGTTATTTTTTACTCCACTCCGCAATACTGTCTTTGTTCATTTTTACGTAATCTTGGTTTTTAGCGGCTTCAGCTGCTGCAAGAGATTGTTTCGCAGTTTCGATAGCACCAGCTTTATCACCTTGTTTCGCTTGAATCAATGATTTCAAACGCAAGAACCAAAATGGTTTTTCAGTGCTTAATTCTAAAGCTTTGTCCACATACGTTCTTGATTTTGCAATATCTCCATTAGCTTGGAATAAATATTGAGAAGCCGAAAAATAATCATTAGCCGTTGGACCAGCTAATACTTTTTCAATACTTGCTGTAGCAATTTTTTGAGTCGGTACTTCAAATTTCATTGATACTGAAGAATTTTCCCAAGCTAAATCCAAATGTCCTGAATTCAAATCTAGATTATTGATTCCGATAGTGAAAGATTCGACTGCTTTTGGCAAAGCTTCTTCTTTTACAGTAGTTCTCAAAGCCACATTAGCTTCTTTGAATTCTTCTGGTAATCCCCAGTTGTCTGTAGTCGTGTAGAAAATAATCTCCCAACTTTCGATTTTTGGAATAGTGTACAAAGCATATTTTCCTTTTTTCAAGGTTTTACCATCAATCACTACGTCATCTGAAAATGAAATCGTAGTATTGGCGTTTGCCCCTGTTCTCCATAATTTCCCAAAAGGAACTAAGTTTCCAAAAACTGGTCTTCCTTTCGCTGCAGGTCTTGAATACACCACTTCTACATCCGTTAAACCAACCGTTTGCATAATAGTAGCTTTTGGGCTTGGCGCTGGTGTTTTTACTTGTGCTTCAATCGTGAAATTAGCAATAAAAATTGCTAAAGCAATAATAATTTTTTTCATCTGTCTTAATTAAGTTAGTGGCTCAAATTTACAAATAAGAAGCTTTTGATTTGTTAATTTTATTATAATTTGAATCCGAAATTGGATACTGTTTTTGCATTTATTGCATTAAAATCGTTTATCACAATATCTGCCGTTGCTAAATTTTGGTCTTTAGAATGAAAACTCTGATACCCAACACAGAAAATGCCAGCGGCATTGGCGGCTTTTACTCCATTGGTACTATCTTCAATGACGATACAATTTTCCTTTGGAGCAATTGATAAACTGGCTGCGTGCTCAAAAATAGCTGGATGCGGTTTGGATTGTGGAAAATCTTCACCACTAACAATATGTGAGAAGTATTGATGTAAATTGAAACGAGTAAACACCCTATCAATCGTAACCTTTGAAGCTGATGAAGCAACGATTAACTGCATTCCGTTTTGATGTAAATCTTTAATTAAATTTTCTACGCCATCCAATAAAGTTAAATCTTCTTTGGTATCAAAAGCATCATTAAAACGGTTGCGTTTTTCCTGAATCAGGTCCTCCACGTCTTGTGATAAATCAAAATTAGTTTTCAAAATTTGAAAAGTATTTCGAGTCGAAAAACCAGTAAAAGAGGTATACATTTCCTCGGGAACGGTAATATTTAATTCGTCAAATAATTGGTAATAGGCATAACGATGAACAGGCTCTGTATCTACAATTACCCCATCCATATCAAAAATCACAGTTTGTATCATATTTTTTTAAGTTGCTAAGTAGCTAAGAAGCTAAGTTTCTGAGTCAATTTGTTTGTATTGAACTAATTACTAATTACTAGGTACTAAGAACTAATTCTTCAGTAAATGGCGAATGACAGTCTCGGCGGCGTGCAAACCAAAAAGACCTGGCATATAACTGTTAGTTCCGTAAAAAGATTTCTTGAAATTTGAACCATCTGTCATTCGTAGGCTATTTGGGTCTTGAATTTCGGAAGAAAAAACTACTTTCAATTTGTTGATTTTTAATTCTTTTAGGCGACGTCTTATGGTTTTTGAAAAGTAACAATTCATTGTTTTGGAAATGTCTGTGACTTTTACTTTTGAAGCCAACATTTTTCCTCCTGCTCCCATACTGCTGATGATTTTGACTCTGTTTCTTTTGGCAGACAAAATCAAATTCAATTTTGGTGTTACGCTATCGATACAGTCCAAAACATAATCATAATCGGTAGAAACAATTTCTAAAGCGCGCTCTGGAGATAAAAATTCTTGTACTCGGGTAAGGTTAAGTGCAGGATTGATGTCCATCAATCGGTCGCCAACGACGGTTACTTTGGGTTGCCCAACAGTGGAATGTAAGGCTGGTAATTGACGATTGATATTGGTAATGTCTACCACGTCTCCATCGACTATGGTCATATTCCATACGCCTGCTCTTGCCAAAAACTCGGCAGCAAACGAGCCTACTCCTCCTAGTCCAACAACTAGTACATTGGCGTTTTGTAATTTTTGTAATCCTTCGGCTTTAAATAAAAGCTCGGCTCTTTCTGTCCACTCTGCCATATTCTTTGTTTAAAGTTATTCTTTGTTTATTTATCGTTTTCCTACAAAGTCTTTTTATGACCTAGTATTTATCTAAATT
>JAGOFG010000167.1 GCA_017997335.1 Flavobacterium sp.
CATGGTCACAAAAAAAGGTATAAATGAAATTCATTTATACCTTTTTCAATTTATATCTTTTGCTATTTATTACTCTCCCACTTCACCGAGCGATTTGTGGATTTTTCGTTTATGATGGGTTTGTCGTAAAGTAGTGTTACCTGAAATCATACTAATATCACCATCAATTTCAAGCATTGCTAACTTGATATCTCGAAAATGCTCAATCCCGTGTTCCCGCATCACCTCCTCCAACTCTTCGGAAGTGATTCCTAATTTGGCCACAGTCTCAAATTCAATTTTTCCATTATGGACTAAAATTTCAGGCTTATCTTGTATCCAATTTTTGATTAACTCAGATTTGAATACCATTTTTTTAAAAATCAGATTCATCACAAACAACGACAAAGCCGCAAGTATACCACCTATAAGAGAAACATTGCTCCCCACCATTGCATTTTGAACCGAATTACTGATCAATAAAATCAAAATTACATCGGCTGTATTCAACTGTGACAATTGTTTTTTCCCAAAAACGCGAAGCGCAATTATCATGAACAAATAAACAGCTACACTTCTAAAGATAACGTCAAGATAAGGATTACTCATACTATTAAAAGATTACTCTTTAATTATACCAAAAAATTAAAGCTCCTTGGAAAAAACCAAAGTTACATCTTTTAAGCATTTGGATTCCAAAAAAACTATTACATCGTAGATCGTATTGAATACTATATTTCAAACAACCACTTGATAAAACAAAAATCCTTAAATCAACACTATACCATCTCCATAAAAAAAGTGTAACTTGTACCATCTAACTTTATTTTTCGTGTTATGGTCACACTCGATATCAATGGTAAAAAATACAATCTCGATGTTGCTCCCGAAATGCCTTTATTATGGGCGATTCGCGACATTATCGGGTTAACGGGCACTAAATTTGGGTGCGGTATCGGCGCTTGTGGCGCTTGTAAAATTCTGATCAATAACGAAGCAACGTATTCGTGTTTGACTCCCGTAAGCGATGCCAAAGGCAAAAAAATCATCACAATCGAAGGTAGTAGTCCCAATTTACAACTCTTACAAGAAGCTTGGGCTGAGTACAATGTCCCACAATGTGGCTATTGCCAACCTGGTCAATTGATTACGGCAACTTCCTTACTTAATTCGAACCCATCGCCTTCTGAGGCAGAAATTGATGACGCTATGTCTGGCAATTTGTGTAGATGTGGCACGTATCAACGCATTAAAAATGCAATACAACATACCGTTGAACTCAAAAAACAAGGAAAATAATGGAGGCAATTCAAAACTACAGTCGACGTGATTTTGTCAAAACCATTGGATTGGCATCTGGCGGATTATTATTAGCTGCAAATAGCTCCTTATTTGCTTCTGAATCCTCTACTACCATAGAAACTTTCAACCCTAATTTATTTGTGTACCTCCAAACCGATGGCACGCTTACGCTTATAGCCTCACGTTCTGAAATGGGGAATGGCGTTCGTACATCGTTACCCTCAATTATAGCTGACGAAATGGAAGCCGATTGGTCTAAAGTAGTGGTGCAACAAGCTTTGGGAGACGCAAAATATGGCGATCAAAATACAGACGGTTCGCGAAGTATTTTATATCTCTATGAAACCATGCGAAAAATGGGCGCCACAGCCAAGGCTTTACTCATTACTGCTGCTGCACAAAAATGGAACGTTCCTGAAGCAGAATGTATCGCTCAACATCATTTTATTGTACACAGTAGTGGTAAAAAATTAGGATTTGGCGAACTCGCTGCTACTGCCAAAACTTTAGAATTACCTAAAAACGTTACTTTAAAAAACCCAAAAGACTTTAAATACATTGGTAAAACCTTAAAAAGTGTTGATGTTGCTAACTATGCCAACGGAAGCGCTCTTTTTGGTATTGACAAACGTTTACCCAATATGAAATTTGTGGCCATTGCCCGATGTCCAGTCACTTTTGGCACTGTAAAATCATTCGATAAAAAAGCAGCGCTCAAAATTCGTGGGGTGATTGACGTCATCGAAATCCCAAGAATTGCGAAACCATTTGGCCCTTTGGGTGGTGTAGCCGTAATTGCTTCTAATACGTGGGCTGCCTTTGAAGGCAAGAAAGCCTTAACTATAGAATGGAATTATGGCTCCAATGCAACTTATAGCTCTGCCGATTATCAAAAAACAATCACCGATGGCGTGTTGCAACCCGCAAAAGTAGCCAAATCGATTGGCGATGTAGATCAAGCTTTTGCCAAAGCACATCAAATTGTCGAAAGCACCATACAATTGCCTTTATTGGCGCACGCTCCAATGGAAGTACCCAATGCTGTTGCTTGGGTAAAAGGCGATTCTTGCGAAGTTTGGGCACCTACTCAAGACCCTCAAACCGCTCGTAAAGAAGTGGCAGATTATTTAAAAATACCTTTAGACAAGGTTTCAGTAAATATTACTTTTCTTGGCGGAGGTTTTGGCCGTAAATCAAAACCCGATTATATTGTAGAAGCTGTAATGGTTTCGAAAGTTATCAACGCGCCCGTGCAAGTAGTTTGGACCCGAGA
Source organism: Flavobacterium sp. (assembly GCA_017997335.1). Taxonomy (GTDB): domain Bacteria; phylum Bacteroidota; class Bacteroidia; order Flavobacteriales; family Flavobacteriaceae; genus Flavobacterium. The sequence goes on from JAGOFG010000167.1 coordinate 2,555, forward strand.
AGACGAAATCAAACACGGTTATTATCATACCGAAAGTGCCCAATATCTCAAAGCCGCTTTGGATGCTCAAGGCAATGTAACCGCTTGGCTGCACCGTTTCGCTCTACCTTCTATTATGTCTACTTTTGTGCCCGGTACCGAATATCCTGCCGAATGGGAAGCTGGAAGTGCCACAGACATACCGTTAGACGTTCCCAATTTTAAAGTCGAAACAGGCAAAGCGCCCGCTCACGTCCGCATCGGATGGATGCGCTCTGTTATCAATATTCCTCACGGTTTTTCTGTAAATGTTTTTGCCAACGAGTTAGCGTATACCGCTAAAAAAGACCCTTTGGAATTCCGCTTGAACCTCATCGGACCGGACCGCATTGAAAACACACAAGACGCCATAAAATACAACACGGCAAGAATGAAACACGTCTTGCGACAAGCAGCAAAAAATGCCAACTACGGAAAAGCATTGCCTCAAGGTCACGCCTTTGGTATAGCGGTTCAATACAGTTTTTATTCCTATGTCGCCTCAGTGGTCGAAGTGTCATTTATCAACAATAAAGTAAAAGTTCACAATGTGTACACCGTTATCGATTGTGGTACCGTCATCAATCGCGATACGGTAAAAGCACAGTTAGAAGGAGCCGCTATTTTCGGGATGTCTTTGACCTATTACGGAAAAATCACCGCCAAAGACGGCGCCATAGAACAAAACAGCTTTAGTGATTATCCTTTAATCCGTATGAACGAAGCACCAAAAATACATGTAGAAATCGTAGAAAGCACCGAAAATCCAACTGGTGTAGGCGAACCTGGCGTACCGGTAATCGCACCAGCCATCGTCAATGCCTTGTTTCAACTCACCGGAAAAAAATACTATAATTTACCTTTAATTGATTATGAAATCGTAGGATAATTTGTGGGGCGTTCCCCCGAGGCACACGACTCCATTAAACCACAAGTCACTGCTCCTCGGGGTCGGGCTATCCGTTCCCAAACTTTTTATACCCTTCGCAATGGCTACGGGTATAAAAAGGTTTTCCTCTACTATCCCTAACGCAAAAACATTTCCCCTTTCTATGAACGATTGGATTACACTATTGCATACTTTCAAAACCTCCAAAACACCGGTTGCCTTGGTCACTGTAACTCAAGTGTTGGGTTCTGCTCCTTGTAAAATAGGTTCAAAAATGATTGTAACCCATCAAAAAGAGATTTTTGGAACCATTGGCGGAGGAAAACTTGAATTTCATATCATCACTCAAGCCCAAAAAGCCATTCAAGAAAATCAAATTCAATCTACTACTTATACGTTAGGCCCCGAATTCGAACAATGCTGTGGCGGCAAAGTAACCCTTTTAATCGAACCTATGAATCAAAATCCAGAACTGTATCTCTTTGGCGCAGGCCATATTGGCGTTGCCTTGTGCGAAGTTTTAGCCAATACCCCGTTTCAAATCACACTATTGGATACTAGAGAACAATGGAAAAACACCTTATCACTTCCCTCTTCCGTAACCTACAGCGCTGTTCCTTTTGATTTGTACAAAAGCACTGTACATTGGGGGCCAAATTGTTATGCCATCATTGTTACCCACGACCATAAATTGGATTTTGAAATCACCGCCTTATGCCTAGCTGAAAGCACAAAATTCATTGGCCTCATTGGTAGCAAAACCAAACGCAATAAATTCCATCATATGCTTCGAGACGAATTGGGTTTTGAATCAGGTATGAATCCCGTGCATTGCCCCGTAGGTTTGGACTTAGGTGGTCACACTCCAAAAGAAATTGCCATTAGCATTGCCGCTCAACTACTACAAGTTTGTTATGAAAAATAATGTTGCTTTTGTACTATTGGCAGGAGGGAAATCAGAACGAATGGGAAACCCCAAAGGCTTACTATTTCATAATAACAACTATTGGTTCGAAACCCAATTAAAAAGCATAGCTTCCTCTGGCGGTACCGAAGTTTATATCGCATTGGGTTTTCATACTGCCGCTTATTGCGAGAAGCTACCTTGGTTAACCTCAGCTCTGCAAGCACCTACTACTTACCTGAATCTTACTATTCGAGCCATTGTAAATCCAAACCCTGAACGAGGTTCTTTTTCGAGTTTACAAACGGTTCTTTCTCAAATAGAAAAACCTAAAACTATACTATTCTGCCCCATTGATGTCCCTATACCCAAAGACGAAACCCTGCAACTACTTTTAAAAAAACAGCAAGCCATTGTTATTCCTAATTACAAAGGCAAAAACGGGCATCCTATAGTTATGGCCGCTGCTTTTTGGAAATCGCTACTTCAACTGAATCCCAGTAACAGTCGGTTGGATTATTTGATAAAAGCTTGTCCTTCGTCAATGATTGGCATTGTACCCGTTGAAAATCCAGAGGTAATTCTGAATTTGAATACACCTGAGGATTGGGAAACGTACCAACAAAAAAATGGCTAGCAATTCGCCAGCCGTTCTTGATGATATTAATCTCAATTTTATTTTTTCATTAATGCCTGTAACGGTTTCAACTGATCCAAATCGATTCTTGATTGCTGCAAAACGGACATCATATTCATAATATGAGTTGGGTTCATGTCTTTACCTAACACACGAACTACTGCAAAACCCGTTTCTTTTTGGTTGGCAAACAAAACAAACTCTTCGATATGCTCATCTGCTCCTACAAAACTTACCGAAGCACCTTCTTTACCAGAACCAAATTTCATAAGTTGTTGGTATTTCGGATTTTTCAAGATTCCGTTCAATTTAGCGCGTTCTGTTTCGAATTCTGCCGTATTATTTGGGTTGCGCTTGAAGGCCAAAATATTCATTTTTTCAAACGATTGTAGGGCTTGCTGTTGCTCTAAAGAAAGCTTAGCTTGATCCACATTCAAAATAGAAGAGGAAATATCAAGTGCTATAAAATTTTT
>JAGOFG010000039.1 GCA_017997335.1 Flavobacterium sp.
TTAAATCAAATCCATTACTAGGGAAGGGAAAAGTCCTAACGCTATGTTCAATAACAATGAAAGAATAGCCACAGCATAAATCAAGAATGGCTTTCCAGTTCTTGTTTCGTTTGGCTCTTTGCTGTACATCGCCAAAATTAATTTGAAATAATACCCCACACTTATGATAGAGTTGATTACGGCAACAATTACGACAACTAAGTAACCAGCATCAATAGTTTGGTTGAATAAAGCCAATTTAGCGAAGAAACCAGAAAAAATAGGAATACCTGCCATAGACAATAATGAACCTGTTAAAACTGCTGCCAATAGCGGATTTGTTTTACCTAAGCCGTGGAAATTGGTAATGTCCTCGTTGTTTTGGTTTTTGCATACGTAAAGTAGCACGCTAAAAGCACCAATACCAGCCAAAGAATAAGCAGTAGCATAGTACAATAAACTTCCAGCAGAAGTTCCGATGCTTAACAAAGTCATAATCATAAAACCAGCGTGAGATATACCTGAAAAGGCCAACATACGTTTTACATTGCTTTGTTTTAAAGCCATTATGTTACCCACTGTCATTGAAGCAATAGAAATAATAACAATCACCAATTGGAAGTTATAATTTAAATCGGCATTCAAAGCTGTTAGTAATTTGAAAAATGTAGCCATTGCCACCACTTTTGCTAACGTACTCATCGTCGCAGTAGTCATTGATGGAGAACCTTCGTAAACATCTGGTGCCCAAAAATGGAAAGGTACAGCAGCAATTTTAAACAACATACCAATGCTCAATAAAATGATACCAATTGGGAACCATATAGGTAATTCAGCAGATTGAGACATTTGACTTATTTCTGAAACATCAAAACTTCCCATAGCACCGTAAACAAGACAAATACCAAAAAGAATAATTCCTGAAGCAAAAGAACCCATCAAGAAGTATTTCATACCAGCTTCATTACTTTTCACATTCATACGGTTACTCGCTGCAAGGATGTATAAAGAAATAGATAAAACCTCAATGCCTAAGAAGAACATAGCTAAGTTTCCAAAAGAAACCATAGCAACAGCCCCTGATAATAAGAATATTTTTATGGCAATAAAATCAGATAATTTTGACTGATGATTTTCGTAAAAATTATGGCTTAATGCCACTAAAAATATGGTAAGTACAATAAATAAACTCGAAAAAGTAACAGAGAAATTATTGACCGAAATCATATTGTTGTAATAAGAAGTAGGTGCATTGTAATCGGCAACGGTTAAGCCAAGTACACCTAATAATCCAATGATGGTTACAGGAATAATTGCTTTTCTGAAATCAAGAATTTCAAATAAAAGGCATAAAACACCTAATCCTATTATAGCTATTAATGTATTCATTTTTGATTTTTTGATTCAGGATTTTTGATTTAGGATTTAAAAGTAACACTTAATTCACCATCTCAAAAGCCCTATTTTTTACTGTTATTTTTTTCTTTTATTGTTTTTATGGCAGCTGAAAAAATTGATACTAATTCATTTGCTTCTTTTATTAGTGAATCTAATACTGTTTTATCACAAGGTACTTCTAAACCCTTTATAAATTCTAACCAAAACAAACTTTCATCTGCTTCTTCATCTATAATTTTTAGTTTGTTTAAAAAATCAGCATCTGATTTTCCTCTACAAACAGCTCTGTAATTCGCTGCAACTGATGATGATGATTTAAAAAGTTGAAAAGAGACTACATCATTTGCTTTTGTTTTCTCAAGACTCATTAAAAATTTAAAAACATCCAAAGCAAATTGTTTGGTTCTATTTTTAAGTTCCTCTTTTGTCATTTTTAAAAAATCCTAATTCCTAATTATTAAATTCCTAAATCTTATTGATTTGTGTTAAAATTTCTTCTAGACTTGGTGTGATTAAGTCTGTAATTGGTTTTGGATACAATCCAAAAAAGAACAGTACAGCAACTATACTTAGTAACGTTATGGTTTCGCTTAATGAAAGTGGATAAAACGTTTTGGTATTTGTTTCACCAAGCATAACATATTGAAACATTTTAAGCATATAATAAGCTCCAAAAATTATGGTTGTACCACCCAAGATGGCAAACCAAATATTGATTTGAGATAAGCTATACAAAACGGTGAATTCCCCAACAAAGTTGAAAGTTGTTGGTAAAGCAACAGAGGCCAAAACTAAGATTAAAAACAAAGAAGTAAATTTTGGTGCTAAAGCACGAATACCTCCCATTTCTGAAATGGCTCTTGTTTCATATCTTCTGTAAATGATTTCAGCAGCAAAGAAAAGACCTACCACTACAAATCCGTGAGCAATCATTTGCAAAACAGCTCCTCTAAATCCATCGATGGTTAAAGTGTAAGCTCCAGCAGCGATTAACCCAACGTGAGCTAAGGAAGAATAAGCCAATAATTTTTTTAAATCCTTTTGTCTTAGCGCTACAATTGAACCATACACAACACCAGCAATACCGATAGCGATAAAAATTGGCATATATTCTTTAGCTGCAATTCTAGATAAAGGCAATTGCCAACGCAGTACGCTGTACAATCCCATTTTTAGCATAATACCTGAAAGTAACATCGTACCAACAGTTGGTGCTTTTTGGTATACATTAGCTTGCCAAGTATGGAATGGAATTAATGGTATTTTGATAGCATAAGCTCCGAAGAAAGCTAGGAAAATCCATTTTTGTTCAGAAGCAGTTAAGTTTAATTTATATAAATCTTCTAGTAAAAAGCTTCCCGCTTGTTGGTACATATAAACAAAGGCAACCAACATAAACAAGGAACCTGCAAGTGTGTATATAAAGAATTTAACCACTGCTTTTTTGCGTTCCTCAGCATCACCATTACCCCAAACTAAAGCAATAAAGTAAATAGGTAATAAAGCTAGTTCCCAGAAAATGTAGTATAAAAGTCCGTCTGAGGCTAAAAACGTACCCACCATTGCAAAAGCCATAAATAAAACTAAGGCATAAAATGATTTGGCATTTTTTAGGTCATTTCCAAAAGAAGAATAAATAATTATAGGAGTTAATGCTGTAGTTAATAATAGCATTGCTAATGATAATCCATCTGCTTTTAGTGCAAAAACCACTTTAGGTTGATTAATCCAATTAGCTATTAAACTAATGTTTTCACCTGCATTATACTGATTCAAAAGCACAATAGAGGCTCCAAATGTACCTAGTCCAAACAACAAGGCTACTTTTGAAGCGAGTTTGTCACCAGCCAAGTAAGTGACTAAAGCGCCAATTAAAAGTAATAGTAATATAAGAGATACGTTCATAGTATGTGTGTATTATTGTGCTAAAAATAAAAAGGAAATAATCGCGCAAAGTCCCAAAACAAAAGCGAATAGATATAAACCTACACTTCCATTTTGTACTTTTCTTCCATAAAATCCTAATTCGTTAATTACTTTTCCAAGACCAAAAACAAAGCTAGAAATACCTGTTTCAACATAATCTCTAAAGAAGCGAGACAGAGCATTAGTTGTTTTTACAAAAAGCGTATCATACAATTCATCAACATAATATTTGTTGTATACGACTTTTGTAAACCCAGTGATTTCAGCATCCGCTGGCGGAACTGTGTCATTTTTGATGTATTTGAAGTAAGCAATTGCAATACCTACAATTCCTCCAATTACTGCAATAGCCATTAAAGTATATTCTGTTGTGCCTAAATGATGTTCAGCAGTAGCTAACTTTGGTAGTATTGGAATCAAATAATGGTTCAACCAGCTATTTCCAGGTAAGCTTATCAATCCGCCAAAAGTTGCTAGAATAGCTAATATAATCAACGGAACAGTAATCAAGGCTGGACTTTCGTGTAAGTGATGTTTTTGTTCTTCGGTTCCTCTAAACTCCTTGAAGAAAGTTAAGAAAAGCAAACGGAACATATAAAAAGCAGTCATAATAGACGCAACAGAACCAATTACCCATAAAGGAATGTTGTGGTGAAAAGCAGTTAACAAAATCTCATCTTTAGAGAAAAATCCTGAAAACAAAGGAACACCTGAAATTGCTAGAGAAGACACCAACATAGTGATGAAAGTTACTGGCATAACTTTACGTAGACCACCCATATTGCGCATGTCTTGTTCCCCGTGTAAAGCATGAATTACAGAACCAGAACCTAAGAACAAACAAGCTTTGAAAAAAGCATGAGTGATAACATGGAAAACGGCTACTTCATAAGCACCTAATCCTAAAGCCAAGAACATTAATCCCAATTGAGAAACGGTAGAATAGGCCAATACTTTTTTGATATCATTTTGCGCTAATCCAATAGTTGCGGCTACAAGAGAAGTTATAGCACCCACTATTGCAATGATGTTTTGAACGTCTGGAGCTAAATCAAAGATAAAATTCAAACGAGTAATCATAAAGATACCCGCAGTAACCATCGTTGCAGCGTGAATCAAAGCCGAAACTGGTGTTGGTCCAGCCATCGCGTCAGGTAACCAAGTGTACAACGGAATTTGTGCCGATTTACCACATGCTCCAATAAATAGAGCAAAAGCAGCTACTGCAACAGCATATAAATTAAGCTCTGAAGCACCAGAAATGATAGTTTTTAAAGAAGTGTAATCTAAAGTATTGAATTGTCTTCCTAAAATGAAAATACCAATCAATAACCCTAAGTCACCAATTCTGTTCATAATGAAAGCTTTTTTGGCAGCATCATTATAGTCTTGATTTTTATACCAAAAACCAATAAGTAAGTAAGAGCAAAGTCCAACGCCTTCCCATCCGATGAATAAAACTAATAAGTTACTTCCAATAACAAGAGTAATCATGAAAAACACAAACAGATTCAAATACGCAAAAAACTTGTGCATATTTTCATCATCATGCATATAACTAATAGAGTATAAGTGAATCAACGAACCAATACCCGTTACAAAAAGCAACCACAATACCGATAGTTGGTCAATTAAAAAACCTAAATCAATTTTAAATGTTCCTATCTGAATCCAATCAAATAATGAAATTTGTATTGCTTCTTTTGATGAAGAAACTGTACTGAAGAAAAAGCAAGTAGCGATAAACGATACTAAAACGGTCAAAGTTCCAAGAGCTCCCGAAACTGTTTTTCCTAAATTTTTTCCAAAAAACACATTGATTAAAAAGCCTACTAAAGGAGCTAGAACTAAGACTAATGCTATGTTGGTATTCATTTCCATTTATCCTTTTAAGTTTTTTAAATTATCAATACTAATCGACCCTAGATTTCTAAAAATAGAAACTAAAATCGCAAGTCCAACAGCTACTTCTGCTGCTGCTACCGCCATTGAGAAAAACACAAAAACTTGTCCTTGCGCGTCTTGGTGATAAGTGGAGAAAGCTACAAAAAGTAAATTCACGGCATTCAACATAATCTCAATCGACATGAAAACAATGATGGCATTTCGTCTGTATAAAACTCCAAAGATGCCGATACAAAAAAGTATGACACTCAAAAAGATGTAGTTTTCGATACCAATCTGGTTTAAAATATTATTCATCTTACTTTTCTAATTTTTCTTTTTTAGACAATAGAACCGTTCCTATCATAGCTGTCAATAACAAAATAGAGGCGAATTCAAACGGAACCATATATTCGTTTAATAGAATTTTACCCAAAACATTGATGGATTGGTAATCTTCTCCAGTAGCTACATATTCTCCAACGATTGGTTTTGAATTGGTAAAAATGGCAATCAATACCAAGCATACTAAACAAAACGAAACAATTGCACCTAAACGTGTAATTCTTGGTTTATGTACTTCATCTTCCTTATTCAAATTCATTAACATGATTGTAAATAAGAACAAAATCATAATCGCACCAGAGTAAACAATGATATGAACTATGGCTAAAAATTGAGCATTCAATAATAAATAATGACCTGCAATCGAGAAGAAACAAATCACTAAGTAAATAGCACTGTGTATTGGATTTCGGCTAAAAACCGTTAGAAAGGCACTTGCCAATGTAATAAAGCCTAACAGGCAAAAAACGAGGAGTACTGTAGACATTAGTTAGCGTTTTGAAGTTGAGTATTTTTAATCGCCATTTCTAAAGGCATTACCAATTTATCTTTTCCAAAAATAAAGTCTTCTCTATCGTAATTAGCAGGAACTAATTCTTTTGAAATAGTTAAATAAATAGCATCTTTAGGACAAGCCTCTTCGCACAAACCACAGAAAATACAACGCAACATATTGATTTCGTAGATTTCGGCATATTTTTCTTCGCGATACAAGTGTTTTTCATCTGGTTTACGTTCAGCTGCTTTCATCGTAATGGCTTCAGCAGGACATGACAACGCACATAATCCACATGCAGTACAGTTTTCTCTACCTTGTTCATCTCTTTTCAACATGTGCTGTCCTCTGTAAACTGGACTCATAGTACGCACTTGTTCTGGGTAATGAATCGTGGCTTTCTTTTTAAAGAAGTGCTGGATTGTAATGATTAAACCTTTTACAATCGCCACAAGATACATACGCTCCAAAAAGGTCATCTCCTTATTGGAAACCATCTTTTTTCTACCCGATAATGATATTGTTTCTATTGACATTTTTTCTTTTTATTTAAAGCTAATCCTGCTATCCGCTATATCTTTTGTTTTTTAAAGAAAAAAACAAAAGGATGCCGCTACTATCAGGGCTAGGGCTCTTCGTAATTAAATTAGAATCCTAAATAAGCAGCAATATCTGCTCTCAAAATAACAATTCCAGTAATGATAATATTGATAATCGAAAGTGGAATCAAAATTCTCCAACCTAAGTGCATCAATTGGTCGTATCTAAATCTTGGGATTGTCCATCTTACCCACATATAGAAAAAGATGAATCCGAATATTTTTGCAAATAAAACAACTATTCCGATAATATTTCCAATATTCACTCCCCAGTTTTCAACAGCATACGCCATTCCTGGATAATTATACCCACCAAAGAACAAAATAGACAATATAGTCGATGAGATAAACATATTAGCATATTCAGCAAATAAGTAGAATCCCATTTTCATGGAAGAATATTCCGTATGGTAACCACCAATCAATTCACTTTCACATTCTGGTAAGTCAAATGGTGTACGGTTACTTTCTGCAAAAGCACAAATCAAAAAGATTAAGAACGAAAGCGGTTGATAAAATACATTCCAGTTCATTCCAGCTTGTTGAGCCGAAATTTCTCTTAAACTCAAAGTTCCTGTCATCATCAATAAAGCAATCATTGATAATCCCATAGCCACCTCGTATGATACCATTTGCGAAGCCGCACGAACAGCTCCCATCAATGAGAATTTATTATTAGAAGCCCATCCACCAATCATAATTCCGTATACCCCAATTGAAACTACTCCAAAAAAGTATAAAAGACCAATATTAATATCTGTAGCTTGTAGTAAAATGTCTTTTCCAAAAAGATGCAAACGGTCGCCCCAAGGAATAACAGCACTTGTCATTAAAGCAGTTCCCATTGCAATCCCAGGCCCTACAAAAAACAAAAAGCGGTTTGGTGTATTAGGTTCAAATTCTTCTTTGGCAAAAAGTTTCAAACCATCAGCCAAAGGTTGAAATAAACCACCCCATCCAGCTCTGTTTGGTCCAACACGGTCTTGTAAAAATGCTGCAACTTTACGTTCTGCCCATGTAGAATACATAGCCACAAGCATAGTAATTGCAAATACAACTACGATTACAACACTTTTTTCTATTATAAAAGTACTATCCATTTTTGTTCGAATCTATTAAGTTGCCATCAATTTTTTCATTGTAATCAATCTCAGCCATACTGATTTTTTTACGGTCTTGAGCTCTACCTAACAAGATATTTTCTTCTGTATTGATGATTACTTTTTCTGTTTTGGTGTAATTGTTTTGGTTGATTACTGAATCTTTTTCAAACACTCTTGGTCCTTCAATTACCCAATCATTTACATCTTTCTTATCAAAACGACAAGTGTTACAAATGAAGTCTTCTACTTCGTGATACTCGTCTTTTCTTCCTGTCACACGTTGAATTTCTCCACCAAACATCCAAACGGTAGTTTTACCACAACATCCTGGAGTAGTACATTCTCTATGTGCATTATAAGGTTTGTTAAACCAAACTCTCGATTTAAAACGGAAGGTTTTGTCAGTCAATGCTCCAACAGGACATACATCAATCATGTTTCCTGAGAATTCATTGTCAATCGCTTTAGAAATACAAGTAGAGATATTAGCATGGTCTCCTCTGTCTAATACACCGTGTACGCGATTGTCTGTTAGTTGGTCGGCAACTTGTACACATCTTTGGCACAAAATGCAACGATTCATATGTAGTTGAATATTTGGACCAATATCTTCTGGCTCAAATGTTCTTTTTTCTTCAATATAACGAGTTTGAGATTTTCCGTGTTCAAAGCTTAAGTTCTGTAAATCACATTCTCCTGCTTGGTCACATATTGGGCAATCTAAGGGGTGGTTGATGAGTAAAAACTCCGTTACCGCTTTTCTTGCTTCGGTAACTCTTTCAGAAGATTTGCTGTTTACTTCCATTCCGTCCATACAGCCTGTTACACAAGAGGCCATTAATTTTGGCATGGGTCTTGGGTCAGCTTCACTTCCTTTGGATACTTCAACTAAACAACAACGGCATTTACCACCGCTTCCTTTTAGTTTAGAATAATAACACATTGCTGGTGGAACTACATCTCCACCAATCATACGAGCGGCTTGTAGGATGGTTGTTCCTGGTTCTACTTCTATGGACTGACCGTCTATTGTTACTTTCATTTTTTTTATGTTTAAAAGTTTAAAGTTCAAGTGTCATACACTTTTACCTTCTAACTTCTGACTTCTAACTTAAACTGTTACTTTACCAACTAAGTGCTTAACCTGTTCAAAAGGTTCAGCAACAAAATGATCTCTGTTTTTTATTTTTTCTGGAAAACGAATATGGTATTCAAATTCGTCTCTAAAATGGCGAATAGCCGCAGCTACTGGCCATGAAGCCGCATCACCTAATGGACAAATGGTGTTTCCTTCGATTTTGCTCTGAATACTCAACAACAAATCAATATCTTCTTCGCGTCCGTGTCCGTTTTCGATACGGTGCAATACTTTTTCTAACCAACCAGTACCTTCACGGCAAGGTGTACATTGTCCACAACTTTCATGGTGGTAGAAACGAGAAAAATTCCAAGTATTTCTAACAATACAACTAGTGTCATTATAAACGATGAATCCACCAGAACCTAACATAGAACCTGTAGCAAAACCACCATCGCTCAATGACTCATACGTCATCAATCGGTCTTCACCTGCAGCAGTTTTGTAGATTAAGTTAGCTGGCAAAATTGGCACCGAACTTCCTCCTGGTACAAATGCTTTCAAAGGACGGTCTGAGCTCATTCCTCCTAAATATTCATCAGAATTCATGAATTCGTATACGCTTAATCCTAGTTCTATTTCATAAACTCCTGGGTTTTTGATATGTCCAGAAGCGGAGATTAATTTGGTTCCTGTAGATCTTCCTACACCTATTTTAGCATAATCAGCTCCAGAATTGTTTACAATCCAAGGCACTGCAGCAATAGTTTCCACATTGTTAACTACGGTTGGATTAGCCCAAAGACCAGAAACCGCAGGGAAAGGTGGTTTGATACGTGGATTACCACGTTTTCCTTCTAAAGATTCAATAAGAGCAGTTTCTTCTCCACAAATATAAGCTCCACCACCACAGTGAACGTGTAGCTCTAAATCGTAACCTGTTCCTAATATATTTTTTCCTAACCATCCTGCAGCTTTTGCTTCAGCAATGGCTCTTTCTAAAATTTTGTAAACCCACATGTATTCACCACGAATGTAGATGTAAGAACGATTAGCGCCTAGTGCATAACTAGAAGTAATCATCCCTTCAATTAACAAGTGAGGAATATATTCCATTAAGAAACGATCTTTGAAGGTTCCTGGCTCAGATTCGTCAGCATTACAAACTAAATGACGTGGTTTACCTGATTTTTTATCGATAAAACTCCACTTCATACCTGCTGGGAATCCCGCTCCACCACGGCCTCTAAGTCCAGAAGTTTTTACTTCTTCAACTACTTCGTCAGGTGTTAATGTTTTTAAGGCTTTCTCAACAGAAGCGTAGCCTCCATTCGCACGATAGACTTCGTAGGTTTTTATTCCTGGAATATTGATTTTGTCTAATAATATTTTTTGTGACATCTTATTTATCGTGTAATATTATTTTATTATCTCGGCAATCAGTAATGATTTGATCGATTTTTTCTTCAGTCAAATGTTCTTTGTAGAAGTCACCTAGTTGCATCATTGGCGCATAACCACAAGCTCCCAAACATTCTACACCTCTTACTTCAAACAAGCCATCAGCAGTTGGTTCTCCAACTTTAACACCTAGTTTATCACAAGTGTAGTCCATTAAATTTTCTACACCATTCAAGCAACAAGGGGAAGTTTGGCAAAATTCAAACATGTATTTCCCAACAGGTCTTTGGTTGAACATGGTGTAAAAAGTAACCACTTCATAGACTTCGATGGGTTTGATGTGAAGAATTTCAGCTACTTTATTCTGTAGTTCAATGCTTAACCAGTTGTCATGAGCATCTTGAACTTCATGTAAAACAGGCAATAGCGCTGATTTTCTTTTGTCTTCAGGATAATGACTGATTAGTTCATTGATGCGTTCCATCAATGCTTCAGTCATGTTTATTTCTTGATTGTAATGTTTTCTTTCCATTTTTATATTGTTTGCCGCAAAGGCTCAAAGTCACAAAGTTTTTTTAAATTTTAAATCTAAAAAAGCACTGCTTTAAAATCGTTAAGCATCTAATTCTCCTGCGATAACATTTAAACTTGATAATATTACTATCGCGTCTGAAAGCATAGAACCTTTAATCATTTCTGGATAGGCTTGATAATAAATAAAACAAGGCCTACGGAAATGCAAACGATACGGTGTTCTACTTCCGTCTGAAACTAAATAGAATCCAATTTCTCCATTGGCTCCTTCAACCGGATGGTATACTTCTCCAACAGGAACTGGCACTTCACCCATAACAATCTTGAAATGATAAATCAAAGATTCCATAGTAGTGTACACATCTTCTTTTGGAGGCAAGTAATATTCAGGAACATCAGCGTGGTATTCATTACCAGCTGGCATTTTAGCTAAGGCTTGTTTGATGATGCTTAAACTTTCCCAAACTTCTGCATTACGTACACAAAAACGGTCATACGTATCACCTGATTTTCCTACTGGTACGATAAAGTCAAAGTCTTCGTAAGAAGAATAAGGTTGTGCCACACGAACATCATAATCTACACCTGCAGCACGTAAATTTGGACCCGTAAATCCATAAGCCAAAGCTTTTTCAGCAGTAATAGCGCCTACATTTACAGTTCTATCAATAAAGATTCTATTTCTTTCGAATAAGTTTTCAAATTCTTTCCAAGCAACTGGAAATTCTTCTAAGAAGACATCTAGTTTACGGAAAGCTTCTGGTGACCAATCTCTTTCGAAACCACCAATTCTTCCCATATTGGTAGTTAAACGTGCACCACAAATTTCTTCGTAGATTTCGTATATTTTTTCACGGAATTGAAATACATACAAGAAACCTGTATAGGCTCCAGTATCAACTCCTAAAATCGAGTTACAAATTAAGTGGTCGGCAATACGTGCCAATTCCATTACAATAACTCTTAGGTATTGTGCTCTTTTCGGTACTTCAACACCTAATAATTTTTCTAATGTCATCCACCATCCTAAATTGTTGATTGGTGATGAGCAATAGTTCATACGGTCTGTAAGTGGCGTAATTTGATAAAACGGACGATTTTCGGCTATTTTTTCGAATGCTCTATGGATGTATCCAATGGTTGGTTCAGCTTCTAATATCTTTTCTCCATCCATCAACAAGATGTTTTGAAAAATACCGTGAGTAGCTGGGTGAGTAGGGCCTAAATTCAGAATCGAAAGTTCACTTCCGTCTTCATTATGACGCTCTTTGATTATTTTAGCATAGCGATGCTCTGGTGGTAATAATAGTTCTGACATTTATCTAATGTGAAAAATTATAAGTTCTTTTTTTAGCAATTCGAAGGTGTTCTTCCGAAGAATCGGTCATCTTTGTCTGTTCTTCCACTGTCCTCCATTGGGAATTCTTTACGCATAGGGAAAGAAACCATTTCGTCCATATTCAAAATTCGTTTCAATTGAGGATGACCGATGAAGTTGATTCCGAAGAAATCATAGGTTTCACGTTCCATCCAATTGGCACAAAGAAAAATATTAGCAATAGATTTTACTTCTGGTTGTGAACCGTTCAAAAAGGTTTTGATTCGGATGCGTTTGTTTTCATACCAATTGTGCATGTGATAAACTACAGCAAATTGTCTTTCTTCCTCATTGTCTGGGTAATGTACACCACATAAATCAGTTAAGAAATGAAAACGTAGGCTTGGGTCATTTTTTAAGAAAAGAATTACAGCAGTAATTACATCAGCTGAAACTTCAAATGAAAAAATGTCTCTATCTTGATTGAATTGAAAAACAGCGGTTCCAAAAGTGGCTACTAATTTTTCTTGTATTTCGGTTGTTTCTAATGCCATCTTTTATTTGATATTATAAGAAGCTAATAATTCTTGGTATTCTGGGGAACTTCTTCTTCTAACCGATTCGTTTTTTACGATTTCTTGAAGTTTCATAACACCCTCAACTATTTGTTCTGGTCTTGGAGGACATCCTGGGACGTAAACATCAACGGGGATTACTTTGTCAATTCCTTGAAGTACTGAGTACGTGTCGAAGATTCCGCCAGAAGAGGCACAAGCACCAACAGCAATAACCCATCTTGGTTCAGACATTTGTTCGTATACTTGACGTAAAATTGGGCCCATTTTTTTTGAAATAGTTCCCATAACCATCAACATATCTGCCTGTCTTGGAGAGAAACTTACTCTTTCAGAGCCAAAACGTGCTAAGTCATAATGAGAAGCCATGGTAGCCATAAATTCGATACCACAACAAGAAGTAGCAAACGGTAAAGGCCATAATGAATTGGCTCTTGCTAATCCCACAACATCATTCAATTTGGTTGCAAAAAAACCTTCACCAACAACTCCTTCTGGAGGAGCGACCATTTTTGTGTTAGAATCTGTCATAATTGATATAGTATTCAATTTCTATTATTTATTCCCACTCAAGGGCTTTCTTTTTGATAATATAGAAAAAACCAACTAGTAACAAAAGCATAAAAATAATCATTTTTATCATACCTTCGATACCTAACTCTCTGAAATTGATGGCCCAAGGATATAAAAAGATAACCTCGACATCAAATAAAACGAATAGGATGGCAACCAAAAAGTATTTCACAGAGAAAGGAATTCTGGCATTTCCTACGGATTCAATTCCGCATTCGAAATTTTTATCTTTGTTTTCAGAATTTCTTTTTGGACCTAATTTGCCAGAAATAAAGATGATTCCTGCTACAAATCCAACTGCTAGAAGCAATTGCATTAAAATTGGAATAAAGTTGATTTGTTCGGTTTGCATAGTAGTTTTTTTTCTTGCTTAAACGAGCCACAAAGATAGGTTGCAAGGATTTAAAACACAAGTTAAATGCCTGAATTTACTTCTAAACGTTTGTTAATCCGTCCTAATTTTTAATGATTATAAATAAAAATTATAATTATTTCTTAATTTTAGTATAAGGCAAAAAAAAAACGCTTCGATAAATTTCGAAGCGTTTTGCCATTCTGCAAAAAATACTGTAATATTTTTATGCTTAAAGTACTACAACTTGAGCAGCAACTTTACCTTTTCTTCCTTCTTCTTCTTCATAGCTCACACGGTCTCCTTCGCGTAATTCTTCCGCTTTGATTCCTGATGCATGAACAAAAATGTCTTTTCCTGTTTCTTCGTCTGTAATGAATCCGTAACCTTTAGATTCATTGAAAAATTTAACTGTACCTGTACGCATTGTAATAATAATAATAATTTATAATGTGACAAATGTAATCTTTAATACAATACAAAAATGATTCGTGTCATACTTTTTTTTCAAAAATATTGATATACAGACTATTCAGTGTTTATTTTGAATTTAATTGAATGTGTAATTCGTTTAATTGAGAATCATCAATTGTTGATGGTGCGTCAATCATTACGTCTCTACCAGAATTGTTTTTTGGGAAAGCAATAAAATCACGAATGGTTTCTTGTCCTCCTAAAATCGCTACTAATCTATCTAATCCAAAAGCTAAACCGCCGTGAGGTGGGGCTCCAAATTGAAACGCATCCATTAAGAATCCGAATTGTGCTTTGGCTTCTTCTTCTGTGAAACCTAAGTATTTGAACATTAATTGCTGTGTTGCTTTATCGTGAATACGGATAGAGCCTCCTCCAATTTCGTTACCGTTCAAGACCATATCATAAGCATTGGCTCTTACTTTTCCAGGATTGGTTTCAAGCAAATGCAAGTCTTCTGGTTTTGGAGAAGTAAATGGGTGGTGCATCGCATGGTAGCGTCCGCTTTCTTCATCAAATTCTAATAATGGAAAGTCAACTACCCAAAGAGGAGCAAACTCAGCTGGATTTCTCAAGCCTAATCTTGTTGCCAATTCCATACGTAAGGCTGAAAGTTGTGCTCTTGTTTTGTCGGCAGGACCAGACAATACAAATAGCATGTCTCCAGGTTTAGCACCTGTAGTTTTTGCCCAATTAGTTAAATCCTCTTGGTCGTAAAATTTATCTACAGATGATTTAAAGGTTCCGTCTTCGTTACATTTTACATAGACCATTCCGCTTGCGCCAACTTGTGGACGTTTTACCCAATCAATCAATGCGTCAATTTCTTTACGAGTATAGTTTCCTGCGCCTGGAACAGCAATACCTACTACTAATTCAGCAGCATTGAAAACAGAGAATTCTTTGTGTTGTGCATAAGCATTCAATTCGCCAAACTCCATTCCAAAACGAATGTCTGGTTTGTCGTTTCCGTAGGTTTTCATGGCATGTTCGTAAGTCATTCTTGGGAATTTGTCTACTTCGATGCCTTTTAATTCTTTTAATAAATGACGAGTAAGTCCTTCAAAGACATTTAAAATGTCTTCTTGTTCTACAAAAGCCATTTCACAATCGATTTGTGTAAACTCAGGTTGTCTGTCAGCACGTAAATCTTCATCACGGAAACATTTTACAATCTGAAAATATTTATCCATGCCACCCACCATCAATAATTGTTTGAAGGTTTGTGGTGATTGTGGTAATGCATAAAATTGTCCTTCATTCATTCGAGATGGAACTACGAAATCTCTCGCGCCTTCTGGAGTGGATTTTATTAAATAAGGAGTTTCAACTTCACAAAAATCTAAATCAGAAAGGTATTTGCGCACTTCCATAGCCACTTTGTGACGGAAAAGCAAACTGTTTTTTACTGGATTTCTTCGAATATCCAAGTAGCGGTATTTCATTCGAATGTCTTCGCCACCATCTGTTTCATCTTCTATAGTAAATGGAGGAGTTAAAGCCGCATTCAAAATTGTTAATTCTGTTACTAGAATTTCAATGGCTCCAGTTGGAATATTGTTGTTTTTGGCTTCGCGTTCAATAACGGTTCCTTTCACCTGAATTACAAATTCTCTTCCTAAGGTTTTGGCTAATTCAAATACCGTTTTGTCAGTACGACTTTCGTCAAAAATCAATTGTGTAATTCCGTAGCGGTCTCTTAGGTCGACCCAATTCATGAATCCTTTATCTCGAGATTTTTGTACCCATCCCGCTAACGTTACTTCTTGATTAATATGTGAGGCGTTCAATTCGCCACAATTATGACTTCTATACATGTTCCAAATTTTAGACTGCAAAAGTAAACACAAAAATTAAATTAACGCCAAAAGTTTGCAACATCCTTTTCATTTTTAAAAATATGTTAATTTTTTATTTTACTTGATTTTTACTCCTATGTTTGGTATGCATTAACACAAAAAATAACTTTATGAAAAAACTATGTATTGTAGCTCTTTTGGCTTTGGGAATACACGAAAGTCAGGCACAAAAAAAAGAAGCTTTTACCCTTCAAGCCGAAATTGCAAATCGAAACAGTGATACGATTCGAATTTTAAATAGAACTAATGGGAAAGAACTTTTGAAAATTGGCGTTGATAAAAAAGGAATTTTTAAAGGAAGTGCTCCAGTTGAAAAAGGTTTCTATATGTTGTATGATGGTAAGGAATACACACAATTGTATTTGAAAAACAATTTCAACTTGAAATTAAAAATGGATGCCAAACAATTTGACGAATCAATTGTTTACACAGGAGTGGGAGCAGTTGAGAATAATTTCTTGGCTCAAAACGCTGTTTCAGAATCTAAATTTGATTACAATTCTCTTTTGGCAGCAGACGAAGCTAATTTTGCTAAACGCATTGAAGAGAAAAAAGCTGCCGATTTGGCTAGTTTAGAAGGTAAAAAATTAGATGCTGAATTTGTTATGCTACAAAAGCAAAGTATCGAAATGAATTTGGCTTCATTAAAACAATACCATCAACAAATAGTAGAAAGTAATAAAATGAATGGTAGTGTTTCACCAACTTTTGAATATGACAATTATAAAGGAGGAAAAACGAAGCTAGAGGATTTTAGAGGAAAGTATGTTTATATTGATGTTTGGGCTACTTGGTGCGGACCTTGTCGTCAGGAGATTCCATTTTTGAAAAAAACTGAAGAAAAATACCACGGTAAAAATATCGTATTCTTGAGTATGTCTATTGATAAAGTAAAAGATGTTGAAAAATGGAGAACTATGGTGAAAGAAAAAGAATTGGGTGGTGTTCAGGTTTTTGCTGATAACGATTGGAATTCTAAGTTTGTACAGGAGTATAAAATTACTGGAATTCCAAGGTTTATATTGGTAGATCCAAATGGAAATATTGTGAAAGCTGATGCGCCAAGACCATCTTCTGCAGAATTACCTACATTATTAGATTCTGTGCTTAATTAGTCATTTTTTTTATAATAATGATATGTAAATCAGCTGTTTACGGCTGATTTTTTTTGTTTTCAAATTTTTCCAATGTTAAGTTTTCATTCAATGTTACGAAATTGTTACCAAAAAGTTTTTTTAATGTAAACTATTTCATAATTTTGGTTAAAGAAAGATATAAATCATTAAAAACTAACGATATGAAAAGATATTTAATAGCAGTAGCATTGGTGTTCTCAGGAATGATATATGCACAAGATTCTAAACCAGTTTTAGA
>JAGOFG010000040.1 GCA_017997335.1 Flavobacterium sp.
AATTTTTAGACTTCCCAATAAGAAATTATTTAACAGATAAATTAAAAGCTAGGGCAAGCTATTAACTGTAGAAAATAAAGCAAGATATTTCAAAACTAATTTCTACTAAAATGTCACATTCTAAATAACCATTTACGATTATTTAAAATGTGACATTTCTTTTAAATGGGTTTTATCTAAAACCTTTATTTCTTTTTATAGCCTTCTATATATTGCTTATCTAGTGTTTCAGAATCCTTATATTTGTTACGTGTTTCTTGCAGTTTTTGTTTCATTTCCTCTACCACTTTTGAATAATTAGGGTCGTTAACTACATTATTAATTTCCTGTGGATCTTTTTTGCGGTCGTAGAGTTCCCATTCATCTACATCATAGTAAAAATGAATTAATTTAAACTCTTTGCTTGCAATGCCATAATGTCTTTTTACGGCATGTTCCGCAGGATATTCATAATAATGGTAGTAAATCACATCTCTGCCCCAATTTCCTTTTTTACCCGTTAACAAAGGTACTAGACTTTTACCTTGCATGTCATTTGGCGCTGCAATACCAGCTGCTTCAAGAAAGGTTTGTGCAAAATCTAAATTTTGAACCATCTCATCTTCTGTAGTTCCTGGAGTAATTTTATTTGGCCATTTAATTAATAATGGGGTTTTAAACGATTCGTTGTACATAAAACGTTTGTCAAACCACCCGTGTTCTCCCAAGTAAAAACCTTGATCGGAAGTATACACAACAATAGTATTATCGGCAAGTTTTTCTTTATCCAAATAATCCAATAATCGTCCTACATTATCATCTACAGAAGCAATGGTTCCTAAATAATCCTGCAGGTAGCGTTGGTACTTCCAAACGGTAAGCGTCGAATCATTCATCGTTGGATATCTTTTTATAAAGTCGTCATTGATAGGTCCATAAACCGCATCCCATTTGGCACGTTGCTCAGCAGTCATTCGGCCCAAACTTTCTCCGAGATCATTCCAATCCTGCAATCCCAATTTCTTCATTGTTTTTGGGGTAAGTTTATTATCATTTACAAGCGACATGTGCTTTAAGATTCCCATTTCTGCTGTTCGTGATGCAGTTCCTCTCGTGCTGTAATCATCAAAAAGTGTTTCGGGTAAGGGAAATGTTTTTTTGGTGTATTCTGTATAATACTTTTGACTAGGCAACCAAGCGCGATGAGGTGCCTTATGTAAGTACATCAACATAAAGGGTTTATTGGTATCTCTGCGATTTTTCATCCAATCTAGCGTAAGATCTGTGGTAATATCAGTTACATAGCCTTTAATAATTGTATCTCCTTTTTGGGTAATAAAAGTAGGATTGTAATATTCGCCCTGTCCTGGTAAAATCTTAAATTCATCAAAACCTTTGGGGTTATTTCCAAAGTGTAGTTTTCCAAACATGGCAGTTTGATAACCCGCTTTTTGAAGAATTTGTGGAAAGGTAACATTAGTGGTGTCAAACTTACTTATGTTGTCTATTTTTCCATTGATGTGGCTGTGTTTACCAGTAAGAATAACTGCTCTGGACGGTGCACAAATCGAATTAGTTACACTAGCATTTGTAAACAGCATCCCTTCTTTTGCAATGCGATCTATGTTGGGTGTTTGCATCAGTTTATCACTATAAGCACTTATTGCCTGATACGCATGATCATCCGACATTATAAAAATGATGTTGGGCTTTTTGGTAGGTTTTTGCGCAATTCGTTTGGTCGTGTTTTTAATGTGACATCCAGTGACCATTAAAGTAAAAACAAAGACGAATGCTACTTTGAATAATTTCATAATTATCTACTATTTATATTGATTCTTGTATCCTTGTTTGCACTGAAAAAAAACTATTTTGACTCATTTTAAAAGAATACAACTTAGAATGATATTTTTTTAAGGAATTTAATATAAAATTAATACTTTTTATTTTATTTATTCTGAAAAATATTGAACGGTTTCGAACTGCCTTTTATAGTCAACACAACCACTCCATGTTTCGGAACTTCAAAAGTAATAGTGTCTTTTTTTGAACTTTCAAAATCTCTTTTCGCCCATAAATCGCGATAGCTATAGCCTTTAGAAACATTTATACCTACCGTATTTAAATCAAAACTAATGGTTGCAGTCTTGTCAGATCGGTTTAATAGTGCTACTGCTACTTTGCCACTCATAGTCGAAATTAATGGTTTTGCCCATACTTCTAAATCGCCATGATCAATCAATCTGCGAGCTTGATACACTAAGGGATCTTGATTTAATGCAATAACTTCTTTATTGGTTAAAATTGATATTGTTTCTTTTGTCATATTTCTGAGGTCATTACCAGCCAAAAGAGGAGAGTTCAACATACACCACATCGTGAAGTGTGTTTTGTCTTCTTCATAACTCATCCCCCTTCCTACTTGCAACATGTCCATATCGTTTACATGACCTGGCGAAGCATATTTCCATAAATCGGCATTTAAATCTATGATGTGTAGAATAGAATTAAATTCATTGGTAATATCACCCGATATTCGCCAAGAATCAGCAATTTGAAGTGCCCATGTTCCTGGGAATTGCCATCTACAAATGTTATAAACTGTATTTGGCTTAATCTCTTTTATGGCATTGGCTATTTGTGTGTATCGGGTCTGTTCGTCTAGTCCTAACCAATCGCCTCCACACCAATCTACTTTTATAAAATCGTAGTTCCAGTCCTTTAATAGCAATTTCAAATCTTTTTTGTCGTGGCCCATAAGTCCTGAACCCACACCAATGGTATCATTATCCCATTGAGAAGCACAAGTGTTAATTCCTGCATCAGCATAAATTCCAGCTTTCAAATCTTTGGAATGGATGTAATCTGAAATCACTTTCATACCATTTGGAAATCGCTCTGGATGTATTACTAAATTACCTTCACTATCGCGACCTCCAAAAAAACCATCATCAATATTTACGTAAGAATATCCGGCAGCAGCCATACCAGAAGAAACCATAAAATCAGCTTGGCTTTTAATAACGACTTCATTGATTGCTACGTGAAAATTATTCCAACTTGACCATCCCATTATGGGAGTTTGAGGTTTACTTATTGGTTGATCTAAAACCAGTGCTTTTGTTTGTTTTTCATGAACTTTACAAGAAGTCAAGAATACAAGAGTCAGAAACAGACAACATCTAATCATTACAGTTTTCTTTAAAGTAATAAGGCTGCCAAAAAGAAATTTCTCTCTTTTTAAGGCAGCCTCATCAATATTCTATTCTTTTATTTTTCGAAAGGGATCATCCAATACGAGTATGAATAGTCTTTATATGGTAAACGGTATTGCTCTAAAGGTAGCATCCCCCAACTATTAATACTTCCTAAACCTTGTTGAAATCCATCAATATTTACAAAAACTTCTTTGCGAGGATCGATTTCTCCTGCATGTTCTTGCTTTCTTTCGTCACCACTATGCAAATCTTCTTCTTTGAAGTTAAGCGCCGAAACAGAGAAAGGTGTTTCACTTAAAAACTTAATTCCTGATCCATCTTCTTTAGTAAGGGCAACCCAACGTGTTTCTAATTTATTTCCATTTTCTTGCGGACGAAGGTATGCGAAATACTGTTCTTTAATAGTTTGTTTGTACAAGCCTACTTTTGCTGCATGCTGTCTGTCAGTATAGGCTTCAAAAGGTCCTTTTCCGTAAAAAGTGATATTTTTATAACTTTCTGGCAAGATTAATCTATTTCCAAATTTATAAAACCCTGGATGTTTCCCTTTCAATGCTTTTAAGTCGTTAGTCACTTTTACTGCGCCGTTACCGTCTACCACGAATGTTTCAATAAGATTGGCGTCGCCATTGAATAAACTTCTTGTAAACGAAATTTGAACTTCTGATTTTGAAAGTTGCTTTACAGCTGCCGTTACAGT
The DNA here is from genome assembly GCA_017997335.1 of Flavobacterium sp. GTDB lineage: Bacteria > Bacteroidota > Bacteroidia > Flavobacteriales > Flavobacteriaceae > Flavobacterium. The sequence continues at coordinate 3,898 of JAGOFG010000040.1, forward strand.
ACCAGAAGTACCAGCATCTTTCCAAGCTTTGTATCTATTTTGAGTACCAGCTCCGTAATCATTATCAGTTGGGGCACGCCAGAAATTCACTTCAGGACCATTATTCAACAAACTTTTAGTTTTGAAATTAAAATCGGTTAAAGTCCCTGCCTTTTGATTAAATGCTAATTCGAAGTCCTTTCCAGTAACGGTAATCACATCTCCTTTTGTTTTAAAAACTACTGAATTTGTTGCTTTTTCAGGGATTTGAACAGTTCCCTTTTGCAATTGAAATTGCTCATAAGCCACTCGATATCCTGCTTTCAATAAAGGTTCATCTGTTTTTAAAACCGCAGCAACATTCAAGAAATATTCAATTCCATTTTTAAATTGCGTTTTAAACGGAATGGTTACTGCTTTTGTAGCTTGCGGTGCGATATCAAGTACATCAATAATTCCTGATTCTACAACTTCTCCATTGGCAATTACTTCCCAATTTAATTTATAGTTAGATAAATCTCTGAAGAAATACCAGTTTTTAATGTCAATTATTCTTTTTTTAAGGTCATTACCATAAAATTTCACATCTTGTTGGATATGTGCCACTTCATGAATGTGTGGGTTTGGCGTACGGTCTGCTTGCACCAATCCGTTCATTAAAAAGTTATTATCACTTGGTGTTCCTTTTGGTCCAAAATCGCCACCGTAAGCATAAATCTCTCTTCCATTTTTTACTGTTTTTAGACCTTGATCAACAAAATCCCAGATAAATCCACCTTGTAATTTGTCATATTTCTCAAATAAATCCCAATATTCTTTGAAACCACCCATACTATTTCCCATCGCGTGTGCATATTCACATTGCACATAAGGTTTGGTTCTTTTAGGATCCTTAGCATACGCTTCTACCTGAGCTGGCGTATCATACATAGGCACAAATAAGTCGGTATTCCATTCATGCTCCGCACGTTCGTATTGTGTAGGTCTGGTTACATCTAGTTTTTTGGCTAACAAATAGGCCTCGTAAAAATTATACCCATTTCCTGCTTCGTTTCCTAAAGACCAAATCAAAATAGAAGGATGGTTTTTGTCTCTTTGAATCATACGCTCTACACGTTGTAAATGTGCTTTTAACCAAGCTGGATTATTGGCTAATGTTTTGTCCAAAGCATAACCCATACCGTGGGATTCAATGTTGGCTTCATCTATAACATAAATACCATACTCATCACACAATTCATAAAAATAGGGGTCGTTTGGGTAATGTGCAGTTCGCACTGCATTGATATTGTATTCCTTGAATATTTTAATATCTTTTAGCATGTCTTCACGAGAAATCACGTGTCCAGTATTTGGGTCGTGTTCGTGTCTGTTTACCCCTTTAAATAAAATAGGCTTGCCATTTACTAAATACTGACTGCCCTTAACCTCTGAGGTTCTAAAACCTAATTTTCTAGAAATAGCTTCTAAAACGTTGCCTTTTTTATCCTTAATGACAATGTTCAGTTGATATAAGTTCGGTATTTCGGCAGACCAAGTTTTTACCTGCGGAATATTTTGTTTGAAGGCAAACGTGTTTTCAGAATTAGGGTTTAGCTCGTAATGTGAAGAACTTGAATAAACGGATTGGTTGTCTCTACTAATTTCGACAGCAATAATTCCTTTTTGTTTTTTAGCATCTATATTTTTAATAGCTACTGATAAATCAAAAACACCATCAGTATAATTGTTTTCCAATCCTGCTTTTGCAAAATAGTCTGCTAATTGCACTTTAGGTCTGGCGTATAAATACACATCGCGCTCTATTCCTGAAATTCTCCAGAAATCTTGACATTCTAAATAACTACCGTCACTCCAACGGTACACTTCTAAAGCAATACTATTCTTCCCTGGTTTTACAAAATCAGTTACATTAAATTCTGCTGGAAGTTTAGAACCTTGGCTATAGCCCACTTTCTTTCCATTTATCCAAATATAAAAAGCCGATTTTACAGCTCCAAAATGGATAAATAAATCTTTACCATTCCAATTATTCGGTACGTCAAATGTTCTTTTATACGATCCTACAGGATTATTTCCATCAGGAATATCGGGCGGATTCAATTCGCCTTTTTGAAAAGGATAAGAAGCATTCACGTAAATAGGAATACCAAAACCTTCTACTTCCCAGTTTGCAGGTACTTTGATAGTACTCCATTTTGATACATCATAATCTTCTTTATAAAAATCAATTGGTCGTGCCTCAGGTGTACCTACATAATTGAACTTCCAGGTACCATTTAGTAACAAGTAGTTTTCTGCTTTGGCAAGGTTATCTTCCTTTGCCAGCGCTACTGAATTATAAGGAAAAAAAGTGGCGCGTGCATCTAATTTATTAATACCCACAACATCAGGATTTTCAATAACAGGATCAAGCGTTTGAGCTTGAGTCGAACTAATTCCTATAAACCATAGGAAAGCAATTTTTAGTTGGTGATTTATTTTCATTTCTTAACTATTTTAAGGTACGTTTAATTCTGGTTTGCGTATATTTTACTTTTTGTAATAAAATCTTCTTTTGTTTCTTTTGTAAATGGAATCAAATAAAAATTGTAGTTGTTATTTGATTTTCCTTTGATTTGATATTGCTCTTGCGGTTTAGAAAACCAGCTATCATCACCTCCAAGACCACGTTGTCCTAAATCAATATTCAATTGCACTAAATCTTGTTCTTTAATGTCATTAATGTGTTTAGAGGCATTAATTTTAGGAATACCATCGATTTTATATGTGTCATCCAAAGTTTCATTTTTATTGTAAATTAATCCCTCAGTGGTATCAAAATCTTCATTTGGCATGTGCAGTGCCCCAATTCCTAAACCTTTCAAATTATCAGAAACCACTAATAAACCGCTATTATTTGCATCTGAAAAAGCCGCCCAACGCACATCCGTTTTGTAACCATTTTCTTGAGGACGCACATAAGGAACATACTGATCTTTGACTTTAGATTCATATAAATCAAGGAAAGCAGCAGCTTTTCTATCTTGGTAATTTTCCCAAGGACCACGACCAAAATACGTCATATTATCATACTTTTTTTGCAACTGCATGCGCATCCCAACACGTGGAATATCTCCTGCATAAGTCGTTTCATTTAAAATATTATCAATTTTAACGACCCCATTTGCAAAAATCTGATACTTAGATTCAAAGGTAGTTTCTACTCCTGGCAAATTGTAAGTAACATTAATAGTAACACTTCCATCCTTGTTGGTTTGCGACTTTAATTTTGAAACTTTCATAAACAAAGAGGCTTTTTTCCATTCGATGTTTTTTGCCTGCATGTGATTCCCAAAATCATTATCTGTTGGAGCGCGCCAGAAATTAGGTTTTGGTCCGTTCCCGTCTTTTAAAAGTTCATTCCCTTCAAAAACATAAGACGTAAGTTGCCCTTTTACTTTGTCAAATAAAAGTTGCACCGTACTATTGGAAATTGCGATATTTTTATCTGTTTCATTTATTTTTAAAGTACCTGTTTTCTCAATTGTAGTATTCACTTTTTTGTATTTATTCAATAAAGGAATTTGCTCATGTGCCACTTCATATCCTTTTGGAAGCAAGCCCCAGTCCTTTTTTGTTTTTGCTGAAATCAGTACAAAATACTCTGTGTTTTCTTTGTAATCAATATCATTAAGTGAAATTCTAACGAGTTTCCCCGTATGTGTTTCTACTGAAATTGTTGGAATAGCAATTGTTTTTAGAACCTTACCGTCAGCTTTTATTTGAGCACTAAACTCAAAATGATTTAAATCTGTAAAATCATATAAGTTTTCAAGCAATACTCGCAACTCATTATGTTGATTGATACCTTTCTCTTTGAAATTGATGAATTCATGTACTTTTTTCACTTCGTACAATGCGGGTTGTGGTGTACGATCAGGGAATACAATTCCATTATTTAAGAAGGAATTGTCCGTTGGCATATTCTCACCATAATCGCCTCCATAGGCATAAAAACGCTCTCCTTTTTCATTTGTTTTCCAAATAGATTGATCTACCCAATCCCAAATAAAACCACCTTGAAGATTGTCATACAACTCAATAATATCCCAATAATCTTTAAAATTTCCGGTGCTATTACCCATCGCATGCGCATATTCACTTGGAATATAAGGTCTATCAGTTTTAGACTTTCCTATTGCTTCAAACACCGCAGGCGAAGGATATTGAGGCACAATAATGTCTGTGTTAGAATCCATATCAAACAAACTTCCATCATAATCTTTATACGAACGTTCGTATTGAACAGGACGTTTTGTCTTATCATTTTTCTTAATATCGTCATACCCTTTAAAGAAATTCACACCGTTTCCAGCCTCATTCCCCATAGACCAAATTATAACTGAAGGATGATTTTTATCACGCTTTACCATACGAACCATTCGGTCCACATGCGCTTTTTCCCAACTTGGTTTTTTAGCCAAAGAATATTTTCCATAATACATACCATGCGATTCAATATTGGCTTCATCAACCACATAAATCCCATGCTCATCACATAATTCATAAAAATTTCTTCCGCGTGGGTAATGACTTAACCGCACTGCGTTGATGTTGTTTTCTTTCCAAAGTCGGATGTCTTTCAATATCAACTCTTCAGACATAACGTGTCCAGTTTCAGGATCTGCTTCTTGGGCATTGACTCCTTTTAGGGTAATTCTTTGTCCATTTACTAAAAGTAAACCTTGTTTAATTTCAATAGATCTAAAACCTATTTTTGAAGTCGTAACCTCAATTGTTTTTCCATTTTTATCTTTTGATTCAATCAGAAGGGTATACAAATTAGGATGTTCTGCACTCCATTGTTTCACGTTGGGCAAAGTTGAAGAAAACTCTAATACACTACTTTTTGCAGTTGCAAATGATTTTTTATCTGAAGCGACCACATTTTTATCAGCATCCAAAAGTTTATAAGAAAGACTTCCTTTGGCTGCCTTTGCATTGGTGTTTTCAAGATTTATAGTCAGTTCGAAAACGCCCGTTTTGTAAGCACCATCCAAGATAGAAACCACTTCAAAATCTTGGATTCGTATTTTTGGTTGAGCATAAATATATATACTACGTTCAATACCGCTAATTCTCCAAAAATCTTGCGCCTCTAAATACGAGCCATCCGTCCATCTAAATATTTGTAGCGCAATTCTATTTGTTCCTAGTTTTGCTGCATCCGTAATATTAAATTCTGCCGGCAATTTACTGTCTTGTGAATAGCCTATATATTTCCCATTAATCCAAACAAAACCACCTGATTTCATGGCGCCAATATGTAAAAATATTTCTTTTCCATCCCACTTCTCATCAATCGTAAATTCACGAACATAGGTTCCTACAGGATTGTAAGCATTGGGAACTTTTCCAGGATATTTTGGATAAATTTTATCAACAAATTCCATGTCATCAGCAATAGGTGCTTTATAATCAGCAAATTCATACTGATGGTTCACATAAATAGGAATTCCGTATCCTTGCAATTCCCAGTTAGAAGGTACTTTTATATTGTCCCACATTGTAACATTTTCACTTGGGTTCATGAAAGTCATTGGTCTGTCTTTTGGGTTTTTAACCCAATTAAATTTCCAAACACCATCCAATAATTGATAGTATTTTGGCGTGTTTTTCAAAGCGTCATTTTCTGAAGAAAAAGAGGTAAATGAGGCTCTACCATCCAATTTATTTTCACTAATGACTTCTTCATTTTCAATGTAGTGCTTGTAGTCTTTATTCTGGCTGTAAGAATTAAAACTAACAAAAAATAAAAATGTACTCGCTAAAACATTATAGATTTTCATATTAAAAAATTATAAATTATATCTTTAAAATTATTCTTTTATCGTTGGGTTAACGCCACTTTTAGCATGAGTAATTGTATTAAAAAAACACTTTATTTCCTATAGCTTTTACTAATACATCCCTTCTTTTAACGAAATTAAATCGCACCTAATTTGCGACTTAAATTTGATTATACCGTTAAAACAAACTCTCTGCAACCTATGCAATCAGCGAATATATCAGTTTTTTATTTTAAAAGAAAGGAAAAACAGCGAAAAGTGTGTTCGAGAACACTAAAAAGAGTTTTCGAACATAATTTGTCTCTACCTATCGTCCTTGTTTTCTTAGCGTTTCATGAAATAAAAATCGTTAGTCTGCCTCATCATATGTTAAATAAGCTGAGATTAACCAATGGTTTAGCTTGTCTCCATCAACAGGTGTTGCTGGAATTTTAATACGTAACACATGCGAACCTGCTTTTAAATCATTTAATTTCACAACCATAGGTTCCACAGAAGAACCTGGACACCAATTAGATCTTGACAAATCTGATGATGCGAGGCGCTCTTCTATTTCCTTAATGTCGTATTTATTAGTTTTAGAATTTATATAGGAAACGGAATCTTTTTTAAGCCACACACCAGAAGTTGGATTAAATCTTCTAAACGACGCACAATCATCACGCCACGGAATGGTGTCTAAAACAAGTTTATTGTCAAAATACACGCTGTTTTTAAGTTTAATGAACTCATCCCCACCGCTATGACCACCATGTCCTGTAGTAATATAATGTAGTTTTACGTTTTTTATATTCTTTTTTAAAAGGAATATTTTCTCTAACTCCTTATGCGCAAAGTTATCAGGAATCTGTTGTCCGCCAACATAAGGAATCGTATTCACTAATGGCAGAACAGTAACTTTTTGTTGTTTTCTATTCGAATAAATTAATTCTAAATCGAAGTCATACCCTTCTGCAGTCCAGGAATCGATCCAAACTCCTATATAAAACGTGCCAGTTACCAAACTTTCTAAATCGGTTATGTCGTGCTCCCAAACTACTTGTTTTTCCCAAGTTGGAATATACACAGGTCTTCTGTTTTTTACTTTGTTATCACTATAATGACCTACGCCAAAAGGGGTCATGAATCGCATCAGTTCAACAACGGGATTATAATTCTCACCTGCAACATATCCAGCGTACTTATCATCAATATAAGAATCTTTTGGAAATTTAGCCTCTTTTTCTGTAATCGAAAGAATAGATAGTTTTTTTGGATCAGAAACTACAAAACAAGAACCCGATTTGTCCCAACGGTCACCATTAGAACGTACGGTTAATTTTACCTTTACATCAGTTCCTTTGCGAAAGGTAGGCATCGTCACTTTTTTATACACCACACGCCCACTCATTAAACGCACCGCTTCGACGTCGGTACCTTTTTGACCACCAAAATTTAAAGGTTGGTTTTTAAAAACTATTCGATGAACAGGCTCTTGTGCATGTACTGACAACAGAGCAGTAAAAATTAATGTAAATAATAAATAAATTGATTTCATTTTGAATGTATTAACTTGTTTGTTAGACTTAAAACAACTTTTATGTTGCATTTGTTTATTCTAAAATAACTTTAAAAGTTTTGGCTTTTACTAAATCATTATGATCTATAAAATAGCCTTTGTGTTTTTTTCCGTCAACTTCAATTTGTTTGATTTTACCATTTGAATTGGTGACTTTCTCGATTACTAATTCAGTTTTTTTATAGTATTTCGAATCCAACTGGATGGTAATTTTATCAAACAACGGTTTTGTAATGGTATATTTTGGTTCTCCTGGCGCAATTGGATAAAAGCCCATCATCGAATAAACTACCCAAGCCGACATGGTTCCTGTATCGTCATTTCCTGGAATCCCAGCTGGCGTGTTTTTAAAATGCTTTCGAACTAATTCTTCTACTAATTTCTGACTACGCCATTCTTCTCCTTTCACATAATTAAAAAGATAGGGATACGCAATATCAGGCTCATTAGCCATATCAAATTGTGTGGTGTCAAAAATCTTTTGGAGTTGATCTGTAAAACCTCTGTCGCCTCCCATCAATTTTTTAAGTCCACCCATATCATGTGGAATCATAAAGGCATATTGCCATGCATTACCTTCAATAAAACCAATGTTTTCGGTAAAATTTGCACCAGCATTTGGATCAAAAGGTTCATACCAATTCCCATCTTTTGTTTTTGGTCTCAATAATTTGAAGTTTTTATCAAACAACTTTTTATAAGACAAAGAACGCTTGCTAAAGCGCTTGTAATCGGCTGTTTTACCTAGCTCTTTTGCCAATAAAGCGATGGCATTATCAGCGGCATTGTATTCTTGCGTAGTAGAAACCGACCCAACATTTTCAGTTGTAAGATACCCTTTTTGAATATAATCCTTTAAGCCTGGTCGCAACGGGTTATTTTCCAATTGATCGGCACTTTTCAACATTGCTGTATAGGCTTTTTGAACGTCAAAATCTTTAATACCTTTGAGGTAGGTGTCAGTAATTACAATACTTGCTGGATCGCCAACCATGGTAAAAGTCTCGGTTGAATTTAGTTCCCATTTGGGTAACCAGCCATTTTCATCGTACATATCCAGCATGCTTTTTACCATGTCCAATTGTTGTTGCGGGTAAACTAACGACATCAATTGGTGTACATTTCGATACGTATCCCATAATGAAAATACGGTGTAGCGAGTGCCATCGGTTTTACCAATTTTACCTGTTTTGATTTCGAGATACTCACCATTAAAATCGTTTAAGGTATTTGGGTGAATTAAAGTGTGGTACAAAGCGGTGTAAAAAACAGTTTTATCCTCCGTTGTTCCACCTTCTACTTTAATTTTAGAAAGTAATTCGTTCCATTCGTTATACGTTTCTTTGCAAACTGCATCAAAGGACTTATTGCCAGTTTCTTTTTCTAAATTTTCGCGGGCATTTTCGATACTTACATAACTAACGCCAATTTTAACTTCGACAGTTTCTGTTTTTTCGAAATTATAACTAAAATAACTCCCAATGCTATCACCCACAACCATTTTTGTAGATTGCTCCATCAACCTATTTTTCCCGTTATAGGCCATCCACTGCGCTTCTGTACCTTCATACTTTGCAGGTTTTTTCCAAACTCCAAAACGATCAGCTGGTTTGGAAAATTTTGCTACAAAATAAACTGGATAAGCCGCTTCGGGACTGTTGTAACAAAAGGTTCCCACAGAACGCATTCCTTGAATTTCTGTTGAAGAAACCACTTGAACCATCGCTCCTTGCTCGTTTGTCAATCCTAATCCTAAATTCAATAGCACATTTGCCTGTCCGTTCGGAAAAGTGAATTTACTTACACCTACACGTTTCGAAGCTGTAAATTCAGCTTTGATGTCGTATTTATCAATGTGAGTACTGTAATACCCTGCTTTAGCAACCTCATTTTTATATGTTGATCCGTATTTTAGATGGTTCGTCTCAAGTTCCCCTGTTGTAGGCATTAGCAATAAAACGCCCAAATCTGGACAGCCCACACCACTTAAATTAACTTGGCTGAATCCAGTTAGAAAGGTGTTTTCATGCACATACGGATTAGAAAGCCATTGGCTGTCTTTCTCTAATTTATTTGGAGCTCCCGCCACATTAAACGGACTAATACTTGCCATGCCTCTTGGTGCAATAGGTCCTGGAAAGGTTGCGCCATAGTTGGATGTTCCTATAAATGGATTCACATAATCCGCTGGCTCTTGTGCAAAAGCTATAAATTGAATGCAAAAAATTGCAAAAAGAACCATTAATTTGAACTGTTTCATTGTTTTATTTTTTTGAAGTGCGTGCACAACAGGTCGACTTACGACTGAAATTTATCAGATTTTATTTGGGATTTCACTCATTTTAAATTGTAAAACACCTCCTTTTTGAATAGTATCAAATTTCAAAAACTATTTTTTATATCCATGGCGGTATCTTTTACTGGAAAGGGTATAAAAATTAGTTTTCGAATTGTTTTATTGGTTTAGTTCAACAGCATTACCATGTCCTCGGTATAAAACTAAGGGATCTTCTAAGGTTACTTCCAAAAGAGTAACATAAGGATCTAAGTTTTTTTCGTGCGGAATTTCTATTCTTAAAATTCCGGGAATATTGTTCCAAGCAGCACCACCATTTCTTTCGAAACTTAACTCTTGATTCGTTCCGACTACTTTTATAGATTTCACCTTATTTTGAATCCCTTTTAATAAAATATAGTTTTTAGGATTATCAAATAGTGCCAAATAAATTTTAGTTTCGTCTTTGCTCAATAATGTTGGTCCGTAAAAATGACCGTAAGGTAAACCAGCTTTTGAATTGAATACTGCCGATTCATGTTTACTAACCCATTCACCCAAAGCTTCTAAACGTTCTACTTGCTCTGCAGCAATACTTCCATCAGGTTTTGGACCAATATTTAACAAAAGATTCCCGCCTGAAGAAATCACCTCTACAAAAGTTCTGATAATTTGCGACACTGGTTTGTAGTTTGTATCCGAAGGGAAATAACCCCAATTGTCGTTCATAGTCATACAAAATTCCCAAGCACCTTCAGGTCTAACTACTGGCACACCTTGCTCTGGCGTGCTGTAATCACCGTATGATTTAAGACGAGAATTTACAATCACTTTTGGATTCCAAGCCAACAACGAATCTTTTAAAGACTGTGCTTGCCATTGTTCACTTGACTTTTCCCAATCGCCATCAAACCAGTATAAATCTGGATTGAAAGTAGTACTCAACTCTTTCAGCTGACCATCATTGAATTTAAGAAAACGTTGCCATGGAGACAATTGATTTTGATTCTTTTGAGGGTAATTTTTTCTTGTATCAGGACGAGGGAAAACCACATCATAATCAGGATGTGACCAGTCAATTATGGAATAGTACAAACCTACTTTTAAATTTTCCCTTCTAAGTGCATCTACAAAAGGTGCTACTAAATCACGCTTAGCTGGTGTTTTTTGTACAACATTCAATTTACTGAATTTAGTATCCCACAATGCCACACCATCATGATGTTTAGTTGTCAATACAGCATAACGAGCACCTGCCTTTTTGAACAATTTTGCCCAAGCTTCAGGATCGTAATTTTTAGCTGTAAACTCTTTGCCTTGCGCCATATAATCATCATACGAAATGCGCTTATGATACATCGACCAAGATTCACCGATACCTTTTACTCCATAATATCCCCAGTGAATGAAAATACCGAGTTTAGCATCCTGAAACCACTCCAAGCGTTGCTCTTTAGTTAATTTCTCTTGTGCCGATAATTGGAGTGTACACGCACAAACCAAAACCGTTATAATTTTTAAATACTTCATATCTTATTTAATTAAAATTTCATCAACAAATAACCAAGCGTCACCACCATTTGGAGGTGTTTTTAAAGTGTTAGCAATAACCTTAACATATCTAACGGATTGCTTCTCAAAAGAAATTTTAAAATCTTTTAAATCGAAAGATGGATTTTTAGCAAATGCTCTTTTTTGAACACCCACTTCTTTATAGTTTTTACCGTCAGTCGAAACATACACCGTAACTGCCGTTGGGAAATAAATACCAGGTCCTTGATTTTCTAAAGTTCCTAAGCTTACTTCTTGAATCGAAGTTGCCTCACCCATGTCAATTACTGCTTCCATGTCTTTGCCCAACCATGCTTGCCAATGTCCATCAGTAAAGTTTTTTGTACCACGCAAAGTATTTACAAGCCCAAACTCACCTTCTCCTTTGTACTGGTCACTATATTTCTCTTTGAATGATACTTTTTTACCAACCGCTTTGTGAAATTCGATAGTTGTATTAAATGGAACTCCAACTGGTTTATCATCCTTAAATAAAGAGGCATTCACCGTAGTTGTTTTATCGATTTTTAACGGCTCGGTATATTTTGTCGCTTGATCTGTTATTTTTTTATCACCTAAAGTATAACGAATGTCTGCATTGGTAAATTCATTTTTCAATGCCAATGAAACCTCTTTGGTTTTCATATCAATTTGAACATCGTGCATAACTAAATAAGCACTTTTTGCGTAATTGATACCTAAGAAATCATAACGCTTAAACATTTTTTCGATACGAGTAGAGAAATCTTCCCAATTGCGAGATTCTTTAGGCGACCACAACGTTTCTGATAATGCTGCTAATCTTGGAAAAATCATGTATTCAGAATGTGCTTCTGTTTTAATTTGCTCCGACCATAAATTGGCTTGACCACCTAACACATGTTTCGCTTCAGCCGGAGCCATTGTATCTACAACTGGATCAAATGTGTACACTTTACTCAAAGGCGTATAACCTCCCCAAGCCAACGGCTCTTCGTTTTGCGGCCCTTGGTAATGGTCAAAATAGCAATGTGAACCTGGAGTCATAATCACATCATGACCTTGTTTAGCAGCTTCGATTCCACCAGCAACACCTCTCCAGCTCATTACAGTCGCTTCTGGAGCAATACCACCTTCTAATATTTCATCCCAACCAATTAGTTTTTTTCCTTTAGAATTGATGAATCGCTCCATTCTTTTAATGAAATAGCTCTGTAATTCTTCGGCATTTTTCAAACCTTCTACTTTCATTCTTTTATTGCAATGTGGACAAGCTTTCCAGTTGGTTTTTGTTGCTTCATCACCTCCAACATGAATGTATTTTGATGGGAAAATGTCCATTACTTCTGTTAAAACATTCTCTAGAAATTGGAATGTATTCTCTTTCCCAGCACAGTAAATATCTGTAATTGGCCATACTCCGCCTGAAGGTACACCAATTGGTCTTTCATGACAAGATAATTCTGGATACGCTGCAATTGCTGACGATACATGCGCAGGCATTTCTATTTCAGGAATAACTTCGATATTTTTAGTCGCAGCATAAGCCACTAATTCTTTTAATTCTTCTTGAGTATAGAAGCCTCCATAAGTCCCTTTTTCATCGGCAGCGGGAGTATATCTTCCGTCCCAATGTTTGTCTTCTTGATCTACTCTCCAAGCCCCAACTTCTGTTAGTTTTGGATATTTTTTAATTTCGATTCTCCAGCCTTGGTCATCTACCAAATGAAAATGCAATACATTCATTTTAAGCATTGCCATACGATCGATCGTTTTTTTCACGTAATCCATTTTGAAAAAATGACGAGACACATCCAGCATCAAACCTCTGTATTTATAGCGCGGTTGGTCATTGATACTTACGTTTGGTATGATCCATTTGGTATTTGTAACCAAATTTGAACTTTCGATACTTACTGGAAGCAATTGTCTAAGCGTTTCCATTCCGTATAAAAAACCAGCGTTCCCTTTGGAAATAATGATCACTCGGTCTGAATTTACGTCTAATTTATAGGCTTCGTCTTCTAAATTTTCGT
>JAGOFG010000168.1:0-3029 GCA_017997335.1 Flavobacterium sp.
TCACGATTTGCGTTCGTCCGTCAATGCGCTCAAAACCAGCAACACCAAACTCACAAGCTCCCTAGAATCCAAAAACTACGACGAACTCGACAAACTCCTACATCAAAATAGCGCGATTGCCAATGGCGCCTATAGCCTACTAGACAATTTGTTGCATTGGGCGTTACTCCAAACCCAACAATTATATTTTCATAAAGATTCGGTGCATTTGTTTTCTATTGTACAGCAAATAGAATACAGCTACAAACCCTTACTGTTAGAAAAAACAATTGCCTTTGAAAACGAAGTATCCAAAAACTGTTTTATCTTCGTGGATCTCGATTCGTTAAAAATCATTTTGCGCAACTTGCTGGATAATGCTATTAAATTCTCTCCAGAAAACAGTAGCATTCGTTTTTATAGCCTAGACACCCCATCCGAGTTCCATCAATTCATCATTGAAGATCAAGGAATCGGGATGCGTCCAGAAACCATATCCGAGTTATTACAAGACAACGAACTATTGGCCAAGAAAAGCAATTCAGAAATCATAGGAACGGGACTTGGAATGCAATTATGCAAACAAATGATTAAGAAAAATGGCGGCACACTTGCCATAGAAAGCGAACTCAACAAAGGCACTAAGATGATTTTATCATTCCCTAAAACCGTATAGCATGGATACCATCAACATTCTAATCATAGAAGATACGCCAGAAGAAAGCAACGCCTTAAGCAAAGTACTTTTAGAAAACAACTACAACATCGTTGGGGTAGCAAGAACCTTTAAAGATGCCTTAACGCTGTTTTATAATGAAAAGATAGATATTGCCATTATAGATGTTTTTTTGGATGGAAAACCCGACGGCATTGCTTTTGCTGAAACGATTAGCATAGTTCCCAATACTGTAAAGCCTTTTGTATTTTTGACCAGTTCGCAAGACCGTCAAATCTTCGAAAGAGCCAAACTCACCAAACCGTTTAGTTTCTTAATGAAACCTTTCAATCCATTAGAAATTTTATATGCTATTGAAATGGCGGTAGAAAAATTTTATGCCCAAAGCCAAGTCTTTCAAAGCGAAGAACAAGATACCGTGGTAAGCAATGAGTATTTGTTCATCAAGAAAAAAAATGCCTTAAAAAAAGTAGCCCTAAAAGACATTCTCTACATCGAAGTAGAGGAACGGTATTGCAACATCATTACCGAAAAAGAAAAATTTGTGATTATGATTTCGCTCACCAAAATTAGCGGTTTACTCAACCCCAATGAATTCATAAAAACCCATCGCAATTATTTGGTCAATGTAAACAAAATCGAAGAAATCATCCTCGCCGACAATTTAATCATCGTACAAGGCGGACACAAAGTCAACCTAAGCGACACCTACAAAGACTTCATTAAGAAAATGAATATTCTCTCCTAAAAACACACTACAAATAAATAAGTCTCCCAAGTGGAGATTTTTTTTTTGATGCCAACTCAGAAAGATGCTTTTATAACAAAAAAAAAGAACCTCATAACAATGCCTTGACCAAATCTTTATAACAAAGGTATTTTTACAGCATAATTAACAAAGTAACTAAAATGAGTATAGCAGCAAAAAACCAATTTGAGATGAAACTTTTGAAACAACTTTTAACTGCCAAACTAAATCCGTGGATTGGGATTTTGGTTTCGTTACTGATCATAGTCCCAAGTTTGTATCAAATTCTAGATGATGTAACTGTTTTAAGAAAAGAATATCTTTTTTTAGCTGTAGGATTTCCTTTGTATGTCAAATCTTTGAAAAATCTTTTTGACGAGATGCTAAAAACTCCTGATGACCTATAAATCAAAGAATTAAAACCATAAAAAGTTTTCATTTTATCTATAACTAACCCCTTCTTTCATAGCAAAGTTGGGGTATTTTATTTTTTTATCGAAAAAAAATGATAATTATGTAACTTTTTTGAAACACTACTCGTATAAACATTTGTACACTTAAACAATAAGGAGACAAATACCATGAGACAACTTAAAATCACCAAGCAGGTAACCAATCGTGAAACTGCATCATTAGACAAGTACTTACAAGAAATTGGAAAGGTAGATTTAATTACTGCCGATGAAGAAGTAGAATTAGCACAAAAAATCAAAGCCGGTGATCAAAGAGCTTTAGAGAAACTAACTAAAGCTAATTTACGTTTCGTAGTCTCTGTTGCTAAACAATATCAAAACCAAGGATTAACCCTACCCGATTTGATCAATGAAGGAAACTTAGGATTGATTAAAGCAGCACAACGTTTTGATGAAACTCGTGGTTTCAAATTCATTTCGTATGCCGTTTGGTGGATTCGTCAATCGATTCTTCAAGCTTTAGCAGAACAATCTCGTATCGTTCGTTTGCCATTAAATAAAATTGGCTCTATCAATAAAATCAACAAAATGTACGCCTTATTAGAGCAATCTAATGAGCGCCCACCTTCTGCAGAAGAAATTGCAAAAGAGTTAGACATGACTGTAAATGACGTTAAAGAGTCTATGAAAAACTCTGGTCGTCACTTATCGATGGATGCACCTTTAGTTGAAGGAGAAGATTCTAACCTTTATGATGTTTTACGTTCAGGAGAATCTCCAAACCCAGATAGAGAATTAATTCACGAATCCTTGCGTACAGAAATTGAGCGTTCTTTAGAAACACTTACTCCAAGAGAAGCGGATGTCGTTCGTTTGTATTTTGGTTTAGGCGATCAACACCCAATGACCTTAGAAGAAATTGGAGAAACATTTGACTTAACTCGTGAGCGTGTGCGTCAAATTAAAGAAAAAGCTATCCGTAGATTAAAACACACTTCTAGAAGTAAAATCTTAAAAACCTATTTAGGATAAAATATAAATTCCAAAAATCTTATATTTGGAATTTTACCACAAACAACAGTCTGATTAACTGTTCGTTTTTTGATTGATGATTGAAAACTCCGGCTGATTACCGGAGTTTTGTTTTTTGCAGGGCAAACAAAACACCGGTCAGTTCGCTTCGCTCGGGTATCCGGAGTTTTGTTTTTTGCAG
>JAGOFG010000168.1:3129-5344 GCA_017997335.1 Flavobacterium sp.
CAGGGCAAACAAAACACCGGTCAGTTCGCTTCGCTCGGGTATCCGGAGTTTTGTTTTTTGCAGGGCAAACAAAACCAAGACTTCTGCTAGAATAATTTGTGTTTTAAAACTTGCTTGAATCCCTATAAATTCTTTGCAATCATTGCAATTAAAAAAATTATCTTTGCGAAAAAAAATAACACAACACAACGATGAGTAAAAACACAATTATAGCACCTTCTGTTCTTGCAGCCGATTTTGCTAATTTACAGCGCGATGTAGAGATGATTAATAACAGCCAAGCTGATTGGTTTCATATTGACATTATGGATGGCGTATTTGTACCTAACATTTCGTTTGGTATGCCCGTACTTGAAGCTATTGCAAAACATGCTACCAAAACAATTGATGTACACTTAATGATTGTAGACCCTGATCGCTACATCAAAACGTTTGCTGATTTGGGTGCCAATGTACTAACTGTTCATTACGAAGCTTGCAATCACCTTCATCGTACTTTACAAGCTATCAAAGCGGAAGGAATGCTTGCTGGTGTCGCTATCAACCCTCACACTTCTATTGACTTATTAGAAGAGGTAATCAATGATATTGATTTGGTTTGTATTATGAGTGTAAATCCAGGATTTGGTGGACAATCGTTTATCGAGAACACGTACAATAAAGTAACCAAATTGAAAGATTTAATTATTCAAAAAGGAGCCAATACCATAATTGAAATTGATGGTGGGGTTACTAATAAAAATGCGAGAGCATTAGTAGAAGCTGGAGCCGATGTACTAGTGGCAGGAAGTTTTGTTTTCAAAGCTGAAAACCCAACAGCTACTATCGAAGATTTGAAAAAAATCACCACTATCTAAAAAACAAACAAGAGGCTGTATCATTTTATACAGCCTCTTGTTTTAATACTGGTCTATTAAATACTGAATCAAATCGGTTGTAGTAACAATACCTACAAGCAAATCTCCTTCGCAAACTGGCAAAGCATGAAAATCATTGTGTGTTAAAATCTCAGCTGCCGCCTTTATGCTTGTCTCTGGTGAAACCGTAGTTACTTTTTTAACCATTACTTGCTCTACAGAAAACATATTATACACTGTAGTATCAATTACTTCTTCGTCGTCATCTATCGCATCTGCAAACGAGATACGCAACAAATCAGTATAACTCAAAATACCTAAAATCTTATTTCCATTAACAACTGGAATATGTCTAATTTTATGATGTTTAAACAAACTTTCAGCTTTGGTTAAATCGTCATTCAAATGCAATTTTACCAAATGTTTGGACATTATTTTTGAAACGGGGACATTACTTTTCATAACCCTAACTTTTAAATATATCCAAATTTAGAACAAAAAAAAAGCAAGAAACCTGATGATTATCAGTTAGAAAAACAATTATTATTGTTATTTTATAACAACTTGTTAATTTCGGATTTTTTAGATATTAGGTAAAATAGTTCTCGTTAAAGTTTATCATTCGCTTCACATGAGCATACAATTGAGGATGTATCGTCTTAAAGTCATTAGGGCTTTCAAAAAAATGTTCTAACAAGACCGAAATAAATTCAAATTGATTCTCATAGGCATATAAACGAAAATAAGCTTTGTCGTTAATTTGCTGAATCAATTCAGGGGAAGTATAAATTGCTACTATTTCTGCATATTCATCCTGAAAAATTGCTGCATTTACATCTCTACTTTTCAAACAATGAAAATGCATAACATGGGTAAATTCATGTAACCCCAAGTTAATATTATCTGTGGCTACACCGTGACCAGACAAGAAATCTTCCCATGAAAAAACGACAGTCTTCATCCTTGGATTAAACTCCCCTTTGTGATACACTTCGTTGATAGTAGAATAATATACTGTTGGATAAATAAGAATTTTTTGAAACAAGTCACTTAAATAGTTTCTCATTCCAAAAGTCAACATAACATAAGTCCCAGAGATAAGCACAAGTATTTCGTCCGTAATCTCAATTTCATGACCAATAAATTCATGTTTATCGATAAACTTATTTATCCTGTGTTCAAAATAACGCTTCTTGCTAGGAGACAATTTATTATAAAAAGGAAAATTTTGAGCCAAAATATTTCTTTGCTCATCAGAAATACGCCTTGGCAACAAATGCGAATGTACTACTAACGGTTTGTTATAGAAAAACACATAAATGGGCTCGACTATATTAAAAAAAACAAAGCCTAATCCT
>JAGOFG010000041.1 GCA_017997335.1 Flavobacterium sp.
TTTCTGCTTATTTTTTTCTCATTTAAATATAATACACACAATTCAGAAGCAATTTTCGCACTGTGAATTGCCATTGCCATTCCGTTACCACACAAAGGATGAATTAGTCCAGCCGTATCCCCTATCATCAGCATATGCTCTGAAACTGGTTCTTTTTTCTCAAATGAAATTTGGCTAATAGTTAAAGGCTTTTCAAATATTGGAACGCTATTCTCCAGAATTTGTTTCAATCTTTTATTTTTAAAAAGGACCTCTTTTTCAAAAGATGCAATATTTTTGTGTTTTTGAAAAGAAGAATAACTAGTTAATTAACAAATGTTTATAATGTTATTTTCTACTTTAGACACTCCGCAATAGCCCCCTTTAAAATGATATAAACCAACAAGATTATCTGAAAACTGACCTTTGTAATGATTTTTCACCCCTAACCAAGGTGATTTTTTTTTGATAAATGTTCTTTTTAATGAATAATCCAATTGGGCTCTTTTGCCATAAACTCCTAATACAATTTGTGCTTTATAAATTGATTTTTCAATTGTTTCAATTATGAAATGATTCCCATCAAATCGGCAATTTTCTACAGTTTGATTTATTATAGTACAACCATTTTCAATGGCTTTTTTGTGCATAATAAAATCCAAGGTATACCTACTTATGCCAAAACCTCCTAAAGGAAGCTTTTGAAGTATTCTTGCACCATAAAGGGTTTCAAATTCTAATTGATTAATTGCTGTGGGTTCTGCACTTTGTATTGGAATAGCAAGGGATTCAAGATATCCTTTTATTTCATTAGAAACATATTCTCCACAAACTTTGTGTTTTGGATATTCGTTTTTTTCGATAATAGTTACTGAAATTCCGTTTTGAGATAAATGAATTCCAGCAGTTAAACCTGCTAATCCACCTCCAATAATAACAACTTCTGTAGATACCATATTGGTAAATTTAATCAAATGTTTTGTACTGAAGCAACAAGTGCACTTTTATTATATAAAAAAACTGCTTTATTGATAAAATAAAGCAGTTGTATAAAATAGTGTATATAAAAGAATTACAATCTATTGTTTTTAATTTCGTCCACAATTTCTGGATTAAGCAAAGTTGTAGTATCTCCAAAATTAGAGAAATCGCCTTCAGCAATCTTACGTAATATGCGACGCATGATTTTTCCTGAGCGTGTTTTTGGTAAACCAGTTACAAACTGAATTTTATCTAATTTTGCAATTGGGCCAATATGATCGGTAATGATTTGATTAATTTCTTTTATCAAATTATCTCTATCTCTAGACTCACCAGATTCTTTCAAAATAACATACCCATACAAAGCATTTCCTTTGATATCGTGAGGGAATCCCACAATAGCCGATTCAGCCACAGCTGGATGTTCGTTGATAGCATCCTCAATTGGAGCAGTACCTAAATTATGCCCCGAAACAATTACAACATCATCTACACGACCTGTGATTCTGTAATAGCCAACTTCGTCACGTAAGGCACCGTCTCCCGTAAAGTATTTACCTGGGAACGATGAAAAGTAAGTATCAATATAGCGTTGATGGTCTCCCCATATTGTTCTTGCTATACCAGGCCAAGGGAATTTAATACACAAACTTCCAACAACTTGATTGCCTTCGATTTCGTTGCGTTTATCATCCATCAAAACAGGCTGAATTCCTGGTAAAGGCAAAGTAGCATAGGTTGGTTTGGTTGGCGTTACAAAAGAAATAGGCGCAATCATGATTCCACCCGTTTCAGTTTGCCACCAAGTATCCACAATTGGACAACGTTTGTCACCAACGTGATCATTGAACCAGTGCCAAGCTTCTTCATTGATAGGCTCTCCAACAGAACCAATAACTTTTAATGATTTCAAAGGGAAACGTTGTACATATTCTAAACTCTCTTTGGCTAAAGAACGAATAGCCGTTGGTGCAGTGTAGAATTGAGTAATTTTATGTTTTTCAATAGTTTCCCAAAAACGACTAAAATCTGGATAAGAAGGAATTCCTTCAAAAATTACAGTAGTACCTCCGTTTAACAATGGACCGTAAAGTGTATAAGAATGTCCCGTAATCCATCCGATATCTGCGGTACACCAAAAGATATCATTTTCTTCGTGATTAAAAACATTTTTAAAGGTATATGAAGTGTACACCATATAACCAGCGGTGGTATGTACCATTCCTTTTGGCTTCCCAGTAGAACCAGATGTATAAAGAATGAACAATGGATCTTCGGCATCCATTATTTCTGCAACATTGTTATCTGATGCTTGATCCAAAAGAGGTTGTAACCATTGATCTCTTCCAGCTTTCATTGCAATTGTTGTCTCCGTTCTTTTGGCAACCAATACTGATTGTACTGTAGGACAAGTCTCTAATGCTTCATCAATGATTCCTTTCAAATCGATGGTTTTATTCCCTCTATATCCACCGTCAGAAGTGATGACCATTTTACATTCACTATCATTAATTCTTGACGCTACAGCAGAAGAAGAAAATCCTGCAAAAATAACAGAGTGAATAGCACCAATTCTAGCACAGGCTAAAATCGAAACAGCCAATTCAGGAATCATCGGTAAATAGATACAAACACGATCTCCTTTTGAAATACCTTGTTCTCTCAAAACATTAGCCATTTTACAAACTCGCTGATGCAATTCGTTATAAGTAATGTGCTGCGCAGCTTCTTCAGGATTATTAGGTTCAAAGATGATGGCATTTTTTTCTCCTCGCTTGGCTAAGTGACGATCAATGCAGTTTTTGGTGATATTCACTTTTGCTTCGGTAAACCATTTTACTTCAGCTGTAGCCATATTAAAATCAACAACTTTATCCCAATATTGATACCAAGTAAAATTTTCTTCAGCAATTTTTCCCCAGAATTTTCTAGGTTCTCTAACTGATTTATTATAGTGTTTAAAATATTGCTCTAAATTTTCGATTTTAAAATAACTCATCTTTTTTAATTTTTTGCGAAGGTATTAATTCTAAATTTTATTCGTTGATTTTATTGAAAATCAAATATACTAATTCCTTTGATTGATGTTTACAATAATTGTTGTTTTTTGTAGGTTTTGATAGAATAAAAAAGGCAAACTTTTTACAGTTTGCCTTTAGAAATAACAATTTAACTCAATTTTTAACAATCTATTCTATCTTCTGGATTACATTCACTTAACTCCCCAACGAAGTTAAGTGAACCTGACTATATCAAATCGTTTAGCCCAATTTTTAAAATTTAATAACTAATTCAAACTAAAACCATGAGAGTATCGATAAGATAGTTTTTCAGCACACGCTCCCTGTGTGGTAATTCCTTTTTTATTTTTAACCTATTTTTTTCATTGCAGTCATTGATTCACGTAACCAAGCTCCCACTTCTTCAATTGGGTGTTGACGGATACTATTATTAACAGCAATTAATACTGCATTATCTACTTCATTTGAAGTTGAAAATGGTTTACCAATTACATTTGTATCAATAGCTTGCATAAAATCTACCAACAAAGGTTTGCATGCATGATCAAACAAATAACAACCATATTCAGCTGTATCCGAAATGATTCGGTTCATTTCATATAATTTTTTTCTAGCTACAGTATTTGCAATCAAAGGCAATTCGTGCAATGACTCATAATAAGCAGATTCTTCGATAATTCCAGACTCTGTCATTGTTTCAAAAGCCAACTCTACACCTGCTTTAACCATCGCAATCATTAAAACACCATTGTCAAAATACTCTTGTTCTGAAATTGATGCTGCAGTTGGTGCTGTTTTCTCAAAATTAGTCTCAGCTGTAGCAGCTCTCCATGATAATAAGTTGATATCGTCATTTGCCCAATCAATCATCATATTTTTT
Source organism: Flavobacterium sp. (assembly GCA_017997335.1). Lineage (GTDB taxonomy): Bacteria > Bacteroidota > Bacteroidia > Flavobacteriales > Flavobacteriaceae > Flavobacterium. The sequence goes on from JAGOFG010000041.1 coordinate 3,862, forward strand.
GAAAATTCTCCTGAAATAATATCATCCATGTGCTTTTGAAACAAAGGACGCATAATGTCTTTTAACTCATCTGCCAATTCATAAGCTTCAATTTTAGAAGGATTGTTCAAACGATCCATCATATTAGTGATTCCACCATGTTTTAAAGCTTCAGTAATCGTTTCCCAACCGTATTGAATCAATTTTGAAGCATAACCTGGCTCGATTCCCTTTTCTACCATTTTGTCAAAACACAAAATAGAACCCGTTTGTAGCATTCCACACAAAATGGTTTGCTCTCCCATCAAATCTGATTTTACTTCGGCAACGAAAGAAGATTTCAATACGCCAGCTCTATGACCACCTGTTGCCACTGCATACGCTTTAGCTTGCTCTAAACCTACTCCATTAGGGTCATTTTCTGGGTGTACTGCAATTAAGGTAGGCACTCCAAAACCTCTTTTGTATTCCTCTCGAACTTCTGATCCAGGACATTTTGGTGCACACATAATTACCGTAATATCTTTACGAATTTGCATTCCTTCTTCAACGATGTTAAAACCGTGAGAGTAAGCTAAAGTAGCTCCTTCTTTCATCAATGGCATAATAGCACTTACTACAGCAGTATGTTGTTTATCTGGAGTTAAATTACAAACTAAATCTGCACTTGGAATCAATTCTTCATAGGTTCCAACTTTAAAACCATTATCTGCAGCATTCATATAAGAAGCTCTTTTTTGAGCAATTGCCTCTGCACGTAAAGCATAAGAAATATCTAAACCAGAATCTCTCATGTTTAAACCTTGGTTTAAACCTTGAGCTCCACAACCTACAATGACTACTTTTTTTCCTGCCAAAGCTGTTATTCCATTTGCAAATTCTGATTGGTCCATAAATTCGCAAACGCCTAATTGTTCTAGTTGTAATCTAAGTGGTAATGAATTGAAATAATTTGCCATTTTTTTAATATTTAATGAATGTAAAATTTTATAATTAATATTTTATTTGGTTTTGTTTTGAAATTCTAGTTATGGTAATTTCGAAAGCTATTGCTTTATAAATTCTCTAATATTGCCGAAATTTCCATTTTCGTTTTTGAAACTGAAATACGTCCTGAACGCACAAATTGCATGATTCCGAAAGGCTTTAACTTTGCATACAACTCCTCTATTTCAGAGCGCTTTCCTGATTTTGAAATCACAAAAAAGTCTCTCGAAACGGTAACAATTTGTGAATTGCTTTCTTTGATTATATTTTGAATTTGTCTCTCATCAAAAAGTAAACTGGATTCGATTTTGAAAATAGCGCTTTCCAAGAAAATTGTCTCTTCATCGATGTGGTAAAAAGCCTTAATTACTTCAATCTGTTTTTCGATTTGACCTACGATGTTTTGTACCCATTTTTCGGTTGTATTTACTACAATTACAAATCGAGAAACGTTTTCTATCTCTGATTCGGATACGTTCAAACTCAAAATATTTATATGTCGTTTCAGAAATATGCCTGAAATCCTATTCAATAAGCCTACGTTGTTTTCTGAATATACAGAAATCGTGAATGTTTTATTTTCCATAACTTTTAACTTAATCTGATATCAGAAACTGAGGCCCCTGTTGGAATCATCGGAAATACATTATTTTCTTTTTCTACCATTACTTCTAAGAAATAGGCTTCTTTTGAAGCTAACATTTCAGCTACGGCAGCATCTAAATCCTCTCTTTTGGTCACCTTTTTGGCTTTGATATAATACCCTTCGGCAATTGCAATAAAATTGGGGTTAATCATCTCGGTAGACGCATAGCGTTTGTCAAAAAACAACTGCTGCCATTGTCTTACCATTCCTAAAAATTCATTGTTTAACACCACAATTTTTACTGGAACTCTAGTTTGAAAAATAGTTCCTAATTCTTGAATTGTCATTTGAAATCCACCATCACCTATGATTGCTACTACTTCGCGATCTGGTTGTCCCATTTTGGCACCGATAGCTGCAGGCAAAGCAAATCCCATAGTTCCCAATCCTCCAGAAGTAATGTTACTTTTTGATTGATTGAATTTAGAATAGCGACAAGTAAACATTTGGTGTTGCCCAACATCTGAAACCATAATAGCATCACCATTGGAATGTTTGTTTATCATTTCGATGGTTTCACCCATTGAGATTCCTTCGCCCTTTGGATTTAATTCGTCATTGATAACACTTTCCAGTTCAATTTTATATTTTTCCTTGAATTCGTTATGCCAAGCTTCGTGTGATTTAGCTTCTACCAAAGGTAAAAGAGCTGCCAATGATTCTTTTACATCACCCAAAACAGCCACATCCGTTTTTACATTTTTATCTACTTCAGCAGGGTCTATTTCAAAGTGGATTACTTTGGCTTGTTTGGCGTACGTGGCTAAATTACCTGTTACACGATCATCGAAACGCATACCAATGGCAATCAATACATCGCATTCATTGGTCAAAATATTTGGCCCATAATTACCGTGCATTCCAAGCATACCAACGTTTAGTGGATGATCTGATGGTAAAGCAGAAAGACCTAAAATCGTCCAAGCTGCTGGTATTCCTGTTTTTTCAATTACGGCCTTTAATAATTCCTCGGCTTGCCCCAAAATCACACCCTGACCAAAAACGATATAAGGTTTTTTAGCACCATTAATCAATGCAGCTGCTTCCGCAACTTTTTGGTGATCTAAAACAGGCTTTGGAAAGTAACTGCGAACTCCTTTGCATTTAGTATAACTAAAATCAAGTTCATCAAACTGAGCGTTTTTGGTAATATCCACCAAAACTGGCCCTGGACGTCCTGAACGAGCTATGTAAAAAGCTTTAGCGATGATTTCTGGAATTTCCGAAGCTTCTGTAACTTGATAATTCCATTTGGTTACAGGAGTTGAGATTCCAATAATATCCGTTTCTTGGAAAGCATCAGAACCCAATAAATGTTTCCCAACCTGACCTGTAATGCAAACCATTGGAGTAGAGTCGATTTGAGCATCGGCAATTCCAGTGACTAAATTAGTGGCACCTGGTCCTGAAGTAGCGATGGCTACTCCAACTCTTCCTGTAGCTCTAGCATATCCTTGTGCAGCATGCGTTGCTCCTTGTTCGTGTCGCACTAGAACATGATGCAACTGATCTTGAAATTTATATAATTCATCGTATACAGGCATTATGGCTCCACCTGGATATCCATAAACGATGTCTACACCTTCTTCTAATAGGCATCTGATGATTGCTTCAGCGCCTGAAATTTTATTTGTTACCATTGGTATTATTATTTGGAAATGAAATTGCTTTCATTTTTTAAATATTTCTAGTTATTTATCGGTTACACATCCTGTTGAAGCACTAGAGACCGATCTAGCGTATTTAAGTAACACCCCTTTTGTAACTTTTAGTGGTGGTTGTACCCAATTGGCTTTTCGTTTTGCAAACTCTTCATCAGAAATTTTAAGGTTAATCGTATTCTTGACGGCGTCAATACTAATTACGTCTCCTTCTTCGATTAAAGCAATTCCGCCACCATCATAAGCTTCTGGAGTGATATGACCTACCACGAAACCATGAGAACCACCTGAGAATCTACCATCTGTAATTAAGGCTACCGAATTTCCTAAGCCAGCTCCCATTATGGCAGATGTTGGTTTCAACATCTCAGGCATACCAGGCCCCCCTTTTGGACCACAATATCTAATGACAACTACATTACCTGGTTTTACTTTTCCTGCTTCTATTCCGGGAATCACTTCAAACTCACTTTCAAAAACTACGGCTGTACCTTCAAAATATTCTCCTTCTTTACCACTTATTTTGGCTACACAACCTTCTTCAGCAAGATTTCCGTATAAAATTTGAATATTTCCTGTAGGCTTTAATGCCTTTTGTATTTCGTGAATAACGTCCTGACCATCATTTAAATCTGGAATATTAGCCAAATTTTCAGCTACTGTTTTACCAGTTACTGTCATACAATCTCCGTGAATCAAACCGTTTTTCAATAAATATTTTAAAACTGCTGGAACTCCTCCTGCATAATGAAGATTCTCCATCATGTATTTACCACTTGGTTTCAAATCACCTAGCATAGGGGTTCTGTCACTGATATTTTGAAAATCTTTCAAGGTAATTTCGATATCAACAGCGTGTGCCATCGCAATTAAATGCATTACCGCATTGGTAGAACCTCCAAGAACAGCTACAATCGTAATCGCATTTTCAAACGCTTTTCGAGTCATAATATCTCTTGGCTTGATGTCTTTTTCGAGCAACAAACGGATATATTTACCAGCATCTAAACATTCATTTCTTTTTTGTTCACTCAAAGCTGGATTCGATGAACTGTATGGTAAACTCATTCCTAGGGCTTCTATAGCCGAAGCCATAGTATTGGCTGTGTACATTCCACCGCAAGCACCAGGACCTGGACAAGAATTTTGAATGACTCCTTTAAAGTCTTCTTCAGAAATTGTTTTTTGCAATTTTTTACCCAAAGCTTCAAAAGCTGAAACAATGTTAAGTTTCTCACCTTTCCATTCACCTGAATGAATTGATCCGCCATAAACCATAATGGACGGTCTATTTACTCTTCCCATAGCTATTAAAGCTCCTGGCATGTTTTTATCACATCCGGGTATGGCAATCATAGAATCATACCATTGCGCTCCCATAACAGTTTCGATAGAATCAGCAATCACATCTCTGGAAACCAATGAATAACGCATTCCTTCAGTACCGTTAGAGATTCCGTCGCTAACCCCAATCGTATTAAAAATCAAGCCAACTAAATCTGCGTCCCAAACGCCTTTTTTGACTTGTTTTGCTAAATCATTTAAATGCATGTTACAAGTATTTCCTTCGTATCCCATGCTTACAATTCCTACTTGTGCTTTTTTTAAATCTTCTTCAGTTAATCCAATTCCGTACAACATTGCTTGTGCTGCTGGTTGTGTTTCGTCTTGTGTAATTGTTCTACTGTATTTATTTAATTCCATTTTATGTATATTTATTTTTTTTTAAAAATTTGTGTAAAAAAAAACCTTCCAAGAAGCTGGAAGGTTTTTCTATATATGTTTATAACATATTACATACCATTCCTCTTGCCTGCGTAATAATTACGATGACATTAATAATAGAGGTACTAGTATTGTTATGTTTTTGCATTGTTTTTTTTATTAAAGTCCAAATCTACTAAAAGTTTGGTCAAAAAAACAATGAATCCTCTATTTTTAATGTTATGTCAAAAAACTAAACTATAGTTGATCGACCAATTTGTACAAAATCTTTTTTAAAGTACAAATCTTCTGCATCCATAATATGATTAGCAATAAAATCCCCGACTTCATTTGTTCCAAATCGAGAATCTACCTTTAAATCTACCGTGACGACTTGATTGCTTATGGCAGCTTCTACCGCAGCGATTACTTTTTTAGCTTCTTCAAACAATCCAAAATGTTCCAATAACATAGCTACCGACAAAATAGAAGCTATTGGATTAGCAATATTTTTATCTTTAGCTTCGGTATAACAACCGTGAATGGGTTCAAATAAAGAATGATAATCTCCTATAGAAGCTGATGCCATTAACCCGATTGAACCCGAGATAACGCTTGCTTCATCTGAAAGAATATCACCAAACAAATTATCGGTCAATAAAACATCAAACTGTCTTGGATTCAAAATGATTTGCATTGCTGCATTGTCTACATACAAGAAATTCAATTCAACATCTGGATAATCCGTAGCTATTTCTGCTACTACTCTTCTCCAAAGACGAGAGGTTTCCAATACATTGGCTTTGTCAACTAATGTCACTTTTTTGCGTCTAGCCTGGGCAGCTTTGAAAGCCAAATGTGTTATTTTAGCAATTTCAGATTCATTATATTCACACAAATCCGAAGCATACGTTTCGGTTTCGTTGGTTGTTTTTTTGCCAAAATATAAGCCACCATTCAATTCTCTGTAAACTACAAAATCAGTTCCATCTAAAACTTCTTTTTTAATAGGAGAAGAACTCATTAAATGCGGATATGCTTTTATAGGACGAATATTGGCATACAATCCTAATTCTTTTCTTAATTTCAATAATCCTTGTTCTGGACGAACTTTTGCAGTAGGGTTATTATCATAAATAGGGTCTCCGATTGCACCAAACAGAATACAATCTGTGTTTCTACACAAATTCAAAGTTTGGTCTGGAAGTGGCTTCCCTGTTTTTTCGATGGCTATTGCACCAATATAAGCGTCTTCAAAAACAAATTCGTGATTGTAAACCACACCAATAGCGTTTAAAGCTTTTTTAGCTTGCATTGTTACTTCTGGACCTATTCCATCTCCTGAAAGTACTGCTATTTTTAAATTCATAATCTTTTGGTCTTAATAGTCTTGGTTTAGTTTCTTGCTAGCTCGCTTTCTATTTTACAAGCAGCTATAATTTGATGAATATCGGTATCAACTACTTCTTTTTTAATGTCGGCAAACTTTAAAAATTCTTGATAAACAATATCCAATTGTACTTTGGTTAGTTCATAACCTACTTTTTTTGCACGGTATGCCAAAGCAGCACGACCGCTTCTTGCTGTCAAAATAATGGATGATTCATTGACGCCAACGTCTAATGGGTCCATAATTTCATAAGTAGCTCTGTTTTTAATCACCCCATCTTGATGAATTCCTGAACTATGAGCAAAAGCATTGGCACCCACTATTGCTTTATTGGGTTGCACAATCATTCCCATACTTTCAGAAACCAAACGACTCATTTCATTCAATTGTCGTGTATTAATGTTGGTATCCAAATTCAAATAAGGATGTTGCTTAAAAATCATTACCACTTCCTCAAGTGCCGTGTTTCCTGCGCGTTCTCCAATACCGTTGATAGTACATTCTATTTGTCTGGCTCCGTTTATTGCTCCAGAAATAGAATTAGCAGTTGCCATTCCTAAATCGTTATGACAATGACAAGAAAGAATTACATTTTCAATACCTTTTACATTTTCTTTCAAGTATTTTATTTTGGCACCGTATTCTTCTGGTAAGCAATAACCAGTTGTATCTGGGATATTCAAAACTGTTGCACCCGATTTGATGACTTCCTCACAGACTCGTGCCAAAAATTCATTGTCGGTACGACCAGCATCTTCTGCATAAAACTCCACATCTTCAACATATGATTTTGCATGTGCAACGGCAGCTTTTGCTCTTTCGATTACATCTTCTCTTGTCGTATTCAATTTGTGCATTACGTGCGAATCTGATGTGCCAATTCCTGTATGAATTCTAGGTTTTTTGGCATATCTTAAAGCATCAGCAGCAACATCTATATCATTTTTTACGGCTCTGGTTAAACCACAAACCGTTGCATTTTTTACAATTTTGCTAATTTCAGAAACAGATAAAAAATCACCTGGACTAGAAACCGGAAAACCAGCTTCTATTATATCAACTCCCATTTCGTCTAAACGATTTGCAATCACTAGCTTTTGTTTGGTATCTAGCTTGCATCCAGGAACTTGCTCTCCATCTCTTAGTGTGGTGTCAAAAATTTGAACTTTCTCTCTATTCATTTTAATTTATTTAATGTAATTTCACATCTCTAAACAAAAATAGATTTCGTTACACAAGCACAAAAACCAATATATTCAAATATACTCTTTATAAAAGCAGTTAATTGTTTTTAATTAATTGATTTTCAATAGTTTAAAATACATTATTTTACAATGGCTAACCATCAAAAAGATTTTTTATTTGTATTGATTAAGTCTCTTTCTAAGTCTGAAAAACGTCAATTTAAAATTTTTGCCAGTCGATTGGAGACTAGTTCAAATACTAAATTCATCGAGCTTTTCAATATTTTGGACAAATCAGAAGTCTATGATGAAAAAATGATTTTAAAGAATGGATTAATCAAAAAAGTGCAATTATCCAATTTGAAGTCGTATTTGTACAAACAAATCCTTGTTAGCATTCGCTTAAACATTCCAAGTCAAAATATTCGTTATCAATTGCGTGAACAAATTGATTTTGCAGTGATTTTATACAACAAAGGATTGTATAAACAAAGCTTGAAAATTTTAGATAAAACTAAAGCTTTAGCCATTGAAAATGATGAAAAGTATATGGCTTTTGAAATTGTTGAATTTGAAAAACTAATCGAGTCACAATACATCACGCGAAGTATTCAAGGACGTGCAGACGAATTAGTGGTACAGGCCAAAGAATTGAATTATCGTAATACCATTTCGAGTAAACTATCCAATCTTTCCTTGCAGCTATACGGAACGATGCTAAAAACTGGTTATGTAAAAAGTGATGCCGAGTACAAATACATTGATGATTATTTCAAAAAACATATTTCCAAATTAGACGAAGGTAAATTTGGTTTTAGAGAAAAATATTGGTTTTATAATGCCAATTTGTGGCGTAGTTTCTTAGTTCAGGACTTTTTGGCCAGTTATAAATATGCCTTTAAATGGGTGACCTTGTTTTATGACAATCCCAATATGATTTATTTGAATCCTGTTTTTTTCTTAAAAGGCAATAATTATCTTTTGGAGTCATTATACATGCTGAAGTACAAATCAAAGTTCAAAAAATACTTGGTTTTACTCGAAGAAACCATCAAAGATGCTCGTTTTCCAATCAACGACAATATTGCTTGCTTGTCCTTTCTGTATTTGTATAACAACAAACTCAATTATCACATTTTAGAAGGTTCATTTGTAGAAAGTGAATATTTGATTCCTGAGATTTTGAATAAACTAAAAATTCATAGCGACCATCTGGATGAGCATCATGAGATGTTGTTTTATTACAAAATAGCTTCTATTTACTTTGGTAACGAAAAATATGCAGAATGTATCAATTATCTTGAAAAAATAATTAACAACAAAAACTTATCGATGCGTGAGGATTTGATGTGTTTTTCTAGGCTTTTATGCTTAATTGCTCATTATGAATTAGGCAAAGATTTTTACATCGAAAACCAAATCAAAAACACCTATAAATTTTTGATTAAGATGAATGATTTGCATGAAGTGCAAAAAGAAATTATTCGTTTTATGAAAAACTTAAACTCGATTTATCCAAGTGATATCAAAAAGGAGTTTATAAAAATGAAAGAGCGTTTTGTTGAACTCGACAAGAATACCTATGAAAAAAGAGCTTTCTTATACTTGGATATCATTTCGTGGCTAGAAAGCAAAATTGAAAACAGAAAAATTAGCGATATCATTAAAGAAAAAGCCAAAATAAATAATAGATAGCCAAAAAAGGAGGTAGTGATTAACCTCCTTTTTATTTATAGTTCTTTTCTACCCCTCAGAATATCTTCAAACGTACAGCATTTCACAATTTCCTGCTCGCCTTCTATCATCATTGGCAAATAAATCCATTCCACCTCCGAAAGGTCTTCTTTTAGGTAAAAAGCCATATCCTCCAAATTGAAAAACCACTCTGTATCGTACTGTACTTTATGAATTGTAGCATCCTGAATTAAAAGTTTTTCTTTGAGAGGTTTCATAATCTATTATTTTTGGGATACAAAAATAAATTAATATGCTATTAAATCCAGCAATTCTTTTTCGAATCTACCTTTTGGTAAATATTGGTCTTCCAGCGCCTTGGTAAAAGGTATAGGTGAATCCAAACTGGCTACTCGTTTTACTGGCGCATCCAAATATTCAAAACAATTTTCCATAATCAATGCGGACAAATCACTCGCAATTCCTCCGAAAAGACTGTCTTCTTGAACAATAATTGCCTTTCCTGTTTTCTTTACAGAAGCAAAAATGGTTTCGGTATCCAACGGTTGCAAGGTTCGTAAATCAATCACATCAGCACTAAGCTGTGGATTTTTATCTAAGGTTTCTAATGCCCAATGAACAGTCGCTCCAAAAGCAATAATGGTGATTTGTTCCCCTTCTTTTAAAAGAGCTGCTTTACCTAAAGGAAGCGTGTAATACTCCTTCGGAACCTCTTGGTAAATAGAACGGTATAATAATTTATGTTCGAAAAATAAAACCGGATTAGGGTCATTAATGGATTCGTTTAATAATCCTTTGGCATCATAAGGAAAAGCAGGATACACTACTTTTAATCCCGGTGTTTTGGTAAACCAAGCTTCATTGGTTTGGGAATGAAAAGGACCAGCTTGAGTTCCTCCACCGCAAGGCATTCGGACAACAACATCGGCTTTTTCTAACCAACGATAATGCGATTTAGCCAAAAGATTCACAATAGGATTAAAACCTGTAGAAACAAAGTCTGCAAATTGCATTTCCATAATGGCTTTGTATCCATTAATGGACAATCCCATAGCGGCAGAGACTACTGCACTTTCGCAAATAGGCGTATTCCGAACGCGTTCTTTACCAAATTCAGCCACAAAACCATCGGTTATTTTAAAAGCACCTCCATATTCAGCAATATCTTGCCCCATGATAACTGAGTTTTCATAGCGCTGCATAGATTGTTTTAATCCTTGACTAATGGCATCTATAAAACGAATATTTTCGGTAGCTCCTGATGGTTCAACAATTTCAGCAACGTAGGGTTTATAAACATCATTTAACTCTTCGTCGAAACTAGCTTCAATTTCCGGTTCGGCATTCGCCAAAGCCCAATCGGTATCGATTTCCTGTTTTATTTTTGCTTTGATTTCAGCATCTTCTGCTTCTGTAAGAATACCATTTTGAAGTAAAAAGTCTTTATAATTCACAACAGGGTCTTTCACTGCCCATAAATCCATCAACTCTTGAGGAACATATTTAGTACCGCTTGCTTCTTCGTGGCCTCGCATTCTAAAGGTTTTAAACTCTAGTAAAATAGGACGTGGACGCTCAACCATCGAAGCTTTTAATTCACTAATCAAAGTAAAAACTTCCAAAATATTATTTCCATCTACAATATGACTTTCCATACCGTAACCTTTTCCTTTGTCGGCTAAATTTTCACAACGGTATTGTTCATTCGTTGGCGTAGAAAGGCCATAACCATTGTTTTCAATGACAAAAAGAACGGGTAAATCCCAAACAGCGGCAATATTTAAAGCTTCGTGAAAGTCGCCTTCACTTGTCGCTCCTTCTCCTGTAAAAACAGCTGTAATTTTATTGTTTTTTTTCAAGGTATTGGCCAAAGCAATCCCATCGGCTACCCCCAATTGAGGTCCCAAATGCGAAATCATTCCAATAATTTTATATTCTTGGGTACCGAAATGAAAACTGCGATCTCTGCCCTTTGTAAAACCATTTGCTTTACCTTGCCATTGAGAAAATAATCGGTGTAATGGAATAGCTCTTCCTGTAAAAACTCCTAAATTTCTGTGCATTGGCAAAATATACTCATCTTGGTCTAAAGCAGCGGTAATACCTACAGCAATAGCTTCTTGACCAATGCCTGAAAACCATTTGGATACTTTACCTTGTCGTATCAAGATTAACATTTTTTCCTCAATAAGTCTAGGAAGTAGTATTTTTTTATAGAGACTAATTAATTGTTCGTTGCTAAGTTCTTTTCTATCAAAAGTCATGGTTTTCGATTTTTATGAGTGCTTCAAAGATATAAAAATATAACAGTTTTGATTATTTTTGTTATATTATTTGATTTTCAAGTGATTTTTTAAAAAGTCAGAATTGAAAATATTCTTTACATTTGTAACTAGAAGTTTTAAAAAGCTTCTAAATTATCAAAATTCAAATAATATGCAAAACATTCCTAGTGTTGACTTGCGTGATTTCCTTTCGGATGACCCGAAACGTAAACAAAAATTTGTAAATGAAATCGGAACCGCTTACGAAGAAATAGGCTTCGTAGCATTAAAAGGTCATTTTTTGAATGACGAATTAGTTGAGAACTTGTATACCGAAGTTCGTAACTTTTTTTCACTTCCTCTCGAAGTAAAAGAAAAATATGAAATTCCAGGTATTGGTGGACAAAGAGGCTATATTTCTTTTGGAAAAGAACATGCCAAAGGACGCTCAGCTGGAGATTTGAAAGAATTTTGGCATTTTGGCCAATATGTAAGCGAAGGTTCAAAATACGCTGGTGAATATCCTGCCAATGTTGAAGTTTCAGAATTAGCCAATTTTAATACAGTTGGAAAAGAAGCCTATCAAATGTTGGAGAAAACCGGAGTTTATGTTCTAAGAGCATTAGCCTTGTTTATTGGTTTGGACGAATTTTACTTTGACCAATACGTAAAAGATGGTAATAGCATTTTGCGACCTATTCATTATCCGCCAATCACAGATGAGCCAAAAGACGGCGCCGTTCGTGCAGCAGCTCACGGAGATATTAATTTGATTACCCTATTAATGGGTGCTCAAGGAAAAGGGTTGCAAGTGCAAAATCACGATGGCGAATGGATTGATGCTATGGCACAACCTGACGAATTAATGATTAATGTTGGTGATATGTTATCCCGTCACACCAATAATCGTTTAAAATCAACCATTCATCAAGTAGTGAATCCACCAAGAGAATTATGGGGAACCTCACGTTATTCTATCCCGTTTTTTATGCATCCTGTTAGCGATATGAAGCTAAATTGCTTGGAAAATTGTATCAATGACCAACACCCTAAATTGTTTGATGATATCACTGCTGGCGATTATTTGTATGAGCGCTTGGTAGATTTAGGTTTAATCAAAAAATAGTTTTTATTTTTTCTATAGAAAAGATGTCAAGCTCGCTTGATGTCTTTTTGTTTTTATAAAAAATGGAACGCAGATAACGCGGATTTTATAGATTTAAGCTGATTAATTATTTATGAGTAGTATTTTACATCAAGAATTAACTAAGTCAATACTAAAGATATTTTTTGAAGTTTACAATGAGTTAGGATACGGTTTTCTAGAAAGAGTGTATCAAAATGCTTTGTATTATGAACTTAAAGCAAATGGATTTCACGTAGAAGCTCAAAAGAAAATCAAAGT
>JAGOFG010000169.1 GCA_017997335.1 Flavobacterium sp.
ATATCAAAAAAGTAGACTATGTAAAAGTAGACACTAAAGATGTAGAAGTTGCGCGAATCATGCAAAAATATGACTTGGAAGCCATTCCGGTTGTAGATGAATTAGGTCGTTTAGTTGGTCGTATTACTATTGATGATATTATCGATGTCATCAAAGAAGAAGCCGACAAAGATTACCAGTTGGCAGCGGGTATTTCGCAAGACGTTGAAGCCGATGACAGTATTTTAGAACTAACAAAAGCACGCTTGCCTTGGTTAGTTTTAGCATTATTTGGTGGATTTATTTCGGTACACGTTTTGGGAATTTTTGAACCAGTCATGAAATTTCATCCCGAATTATTTTTCTTTACACCGCTAATTGCCGCAATGGCTGGAAACGTTGGAGTTCAATCTTCTGCAATTATTGTACAAGGTTTGGCAAACAACACTATTATTGGTCCAGTTGTTGAACGTTTATTAAAAGAACTTTCTTTGAGTTTGTTAAACGGAGTGATTCTTTCGATAATCTTATTAGCTGGTAGTTACTTCTTATTAGGATACGAAATCCATGTAGGTTATACAGTTTCAATTGCTCTACTTTCAGTAATTATTATGGCATCGTTAATTGGAACTTTTATTCCTATCATCTTAAATAAATACGGCGTTGACCCTGCATTAGCAACAGGTCCGTTTATTACCACAAGTAACGATATCTTAGGGATTTTGACTTATTTTACTATTGCTAAGATTATTTTAGGAATTTAATTTCACTTACTCCCCAACCTTTTCCATTTTATTTCACTCTATACAATAAACACTAAAGTTTATAGAGATGAAAAAAATACTTGTATTTGCATTATTATGTTTTTCGGCAATAGGATTTGCTCAAAAACCAATTTTTACTTCCGCTAAAATTAAAAGCGCGACAGTTTATAGTAATTCAGCTGAATTGTTACAATCGGCAGCCGTAACACTTCCTTCCGGAACTAGTGAGATTGTTATTAAAAATGTTGCTGATTATGTAAATGAGAATACCATTCAAATTGGTGCTCCGTCTAATGTTACAGTTTTATCGGTTCAGTTTACACGCAATTTTATTTCGGAATATGAAATTGATGAAAGCAATCCGATGATTAAAAGAGTTCGTGATAGTATTATGCTTATCGAAAAAGAAATGGGAAAAATTGCCAATGAAAAAGTATCCTATTCCAAAACGATTGATTTATTAGATAAAAATCAAAATGTTGCTGGGCAAAATTCAGGTTTAAATGTAACCGAATTAATCAAATTAGTGGATTATTACAGAGCTAAACGAAACGAGTTAAGTAATTTGGTAGATACATTAATCGAGAAAGAAAATAAGTTAAAAGACAAACTATCAAAACTGAATTCTAAATTAGAATTGAATACTCAAAAACAAGAAAAAACATCGCAAGGTAAATTAGTATTGCAAGTCATGACGGATGCTGCAAGTTCCGTGAATTTAGACATCAACTACATTACAGCTAATGCTTCGTGGTCGCCATTTTATGATTTACGTGCCGACAACATCAACTCACCAATCAACTTAATGTATAAAGCAAAAGTGGTACAAAACACAGGAATTGATTGGAAAAAAGTAAAACTAACACTTTCAAGTGGTAATCCAAATCAAAATAACACTGCCCCAATTTTACAAGCTTGGTTTTTGAGATATGGTTATCCAAGAACATATGGTTATGATAATAGCAACGCAAAACTAAATACGGTTGTGGTGTCTGGTTATATGAAAAAAGATAAAGCAGAAATGGATGAATCCTCTATTTCAAATTACACTACAATCAATGAAAACCAATTAAATATTTCTTTTGATATAGATATTCCATATGACATTTTATCCAATGGAAAAGCACATAGTGTTGCCTTGAAAGATTTAAAATTACCAGCAACATATAAATATTACGCCGTTCCAAAAGTGGAAAAAGAAGCCTTTTTGTTAGCTGAAATTAGCGAATATTCTAAATTCAATTTGTTACCTGGTGAAGCGAATATAATTTTCGAAGGAATGTATGTGGGTAAAACTATGATTAACCCAAATCAAACATCTGATACGTTGAATTTGAGCATGGGAAGAGACAAAAAAATCGCCATCAAACGTGAGAAAATTGCAGATAAATCGGGAACTAAATTCTTATCTGGGTATAAAGAACAAACGTTTACATATGATATAACTGTAAAAAACAACAAAAAAGAAGCGATTGAAATGTTATTAAAAGATCAATATCCAATAAGTACTGATAAAGAAATTATCATAGAATTGTTAGACAACGGAAAAGCAAAAGTAAACACAGAAACCGGAATTCTAACTTGGGATGTGAAACTCAACGCTGGAGAAACTAAGAAATTAAGAATTAGTTATAAGGTCAAATATCCGAAGGATAAGTTTATAGATAATTTGTAAAATAGTCGCAGTTGACAGTCTCAGTTTTCAGTAAAATGCTGCTAACTGAGACTGAAAACTGTACACTATTAAGGCGCTGGATTCGGAATTAATTCCTGAATTTTCTCTATTTCAGCTACGATTTCGTCTGATAAAACAGTGTCGAAAGCAGTTATGTTTTCTTTCAATTGTTCCATAGTGGTAGCACCAATAATGGTTGAAGTCACGAATTTTTGACGATGTACAAAAGCAATTGCCATTTGGGTTAATGTTAAACCATTATCTTCTGCTAATTCTTTGTATAATTTGGTTGCTCTGAAGCAGTTTTCATTGGTATAACGAACGAAATTAGGAAACAATTTCATACGAGAATTTTCTGGATATCCGTTTAAATATTTCCCAGATAAAAATCCGAATCCTAATGGTGAATAGGCTAACAACCCAACATTTTCACGCATTCCAATTTCTGACAATCCCACTTCATATAAGCGATTTAATAACGAAAACGGATTTTGTATCGTTGCAATTCTTGGTAAACCATGTTTTTCACTTTCCATTAAAAAACGCATTACACCCCACGGATTTTCATTTGAAAGTCC
This sequence comes from Flavobacterium sp., assembly GCA_017997335.1. Lineage (GTDB taxonomy): Bacteria > Bacteroidota > Bacteroidia > Flavobacteriales > Flavobacteriaceae > Flavobacterium. Next base: position 2,997 of record JAGOFG010000169.1, read on the forward strand.
AATGTGTTTGATTTTTCCTTCTTTGATTAATCCGTCATAAACTGTTAGCACATCAAAAATATTGTCTTGCCATTTGGTATCAATTTCCTGAACTCCGCGTTTTTGAAACATATTCATCACACGTTCTGGCCAATGCATTTGATACAAATCGATATAATCCGTTTGCAGGTTTTTTAAACTTAACTCTACCGCTTCGTGAATACTTTTCTTTGAAAAATCTAATGGCTGACGAATATATTCCATTCCACGATTTGGTCCCGCAATTTTAGTAGCTAAGACTAATTTCTCTCTTTCCGAAGCACCAATTTTCTTAATCCAACTTCCGATGTGACGTTCAGTACTCCCAAAGATTTGAGCGTTGCCACCAATTGGATACATTTCGGCAGTATCAATAAAATTGATTCCTTTTTCAAGAGCATAATCCAATTGACTGTGCGATTCACTTTCGGTATTTTGATTCCCAAAAGTCATAGTTCCTAAACAGATTTTGCTGACTTTTAGTTCGGTATTGGGTAGTGTTGTGTAGTTCATTTCAGGATTTGAAAATTTAAAGTTCAAAGTTACAAAGTTTAACCCAAAGAAAAAGGCTTGAATTTTAAACTCAAGCCTTTTTTATCAATCTTTTATGAAATGTTATAGATCATTCAACATTTTAGAAATCTCATCTAATTTAGGTGTCAAGATGATCTCGATTCTTCTGTTTTTTGCTTTTCCTTCAGCGGTTTCGTTGCTCATTAAAGGCGCATATTCTCCACGACCTGCTGCAGTTAGATTTTTTTTATCGATTGCTTTATTTTCAGATAAAATATTCACAATTGCTGTTGCACGTTTTGTAGATAAATCCCAGTTGTTTTCAACACCACCACCAATAGTTCCTGTGATTTTATCATTATCGGTATGTCCTTCAATTAACACAGAAATATCTGGATTTTGTCCTAAAACATCTCCAACTAATTTTACAGCTTTTTTTCCTTCAGTACCAACGGTCCAACTTCCAGATTCGAAAAGTAATTTATTTTCCATAGAAACATATACTTTTCCGTTTCTATTTTCAACCGTTAATCCTTTACCTTCAAAAGCTTTTAACGATTTAGATAATGTTTCTTTTAATTTATTCATCAAAGCTTCTTTATCGGCAATCATTTTTTCCAACTCAGCTAAACGAGTTGAAGATGCTTCTAAATCTTTTTTCAATTTGTTCAAACGATCTTGCTCTGCAGATAACGCTTTTTGTTTCGCTTCTAGTTCAGCTAACAATTGTCTGTTTTTGTTAATATTAGCTTCTAAAGCATCGTTGCTGTCTTTTTCAAGAGCTGCATAAGACGCTTTCAAATTATCTAAACTCTTTTTGGTAGCAGCGTAATCTGCCGCTAATTTATCGCGTTCAGCCTTTGTTTTATCTAATTCCGTTTGAAGATTATTTTTATCTAATTCCAACTGATTTTTATCGGTTTTTAGTAATCCATTTTCGTCAGATAAAGCGTTGTGTTCTTTCTTTAAATCGGCATATTTGTTTTCTAAATCTTGGTAGATTTTTTTAGAAACACATGAAGTAGTTAAACTTAAAACTACACAAGCAAGGGCAATTTTTCTAATCATTTTTATTTTGTTTTTATAATTGATTTTCAAGTTTCAGGTTTCAAGTTTGACGTTGATCTTTGAATTTGAACTTGTAATTGAACTTTTATTTAATTTCTACTAAAACAGGGCAATGGTCGGAATGTTTGGCTTCTGGCAAAATTAATGCTCTTTGAATTTTGTCTTTCAAAGGTTCGGCTGCCAAACAATAATCGATTCTCCAACCCTTGTTATTATTTCGAGCATTGGCTCTGTAACTCCACCAACTGTAATTGTCTGGTTCTTTGTTTAAATGACGAAAGGTATCTATAAATCCGCTTTTCATGAAACCATCTAACCAAGCGCGTTCTTCAGGTAAAAACCCAGAAATTTTTGCATTTCTAATAGGATCATGAATATCGATTGATTCATGACAAATGTTATAATCACCACAAATCACCAAGTTTGGAACTTCTTTTTTCAACTCATTAACATAGTTTTGAAAATCGTCCATGAACATGAACTTATGATCTAATCTATCAATATTTGTGCCAGATGGAAGATACAAACTCATTACTGATAAACTATCAAAATCCAAACGTAAATTTCTTCCTTCAAAATCCATGTGAGAAATTCCTGTACCAAATGTAACTTTTTTTGGTTCAATTTTAGACAAAACTGCTACTCCACTATACCCTTTTTTTT
>JAGOFG010000042.1 GCA_017997335.1 Flavobacterium sp.
GGAACTAAAATTACCATACCGAATTTTGCGTTTGTGCGGAGGAGATATGGGATTCACTTCAGCATTGACCTATGATTTTGAGGTGTTTTCAACTGCACAAGACCGTTGGTTAGAAATTTCATCGGTGTCTAATTTTGAAACCTTCCAAGCGAACCGTTTGAAATTACGTTTCAAAGACAAAGACGGAAAAAATCAATTGGCGCATACCTTGAACGGAAGTTCTTTGGCTTTGCCAAGAGTTTTGGCCGGAATTTTAGAAAACTACCAAACTCCAGAAGGAATTGTAATCCCAGAAGTATTACGTCCGTATTGTGGTTTTGATATCATTGACTAAAATAAATTACCATATAAGGCATTTAAGGTCATTTAAGTTTTAATGATTAAAATATTTTTTCAAACATTAAAGAATTTAATGGTTCAACTTTTTAAGGCAAAAGCTTAAAATTTGAGTAGCAATGTAATTCTTATATGCCCTTAAATACCTTATATGGTTAAATAATTTCGCAACTCATGAAAAAACTCTTACTACATATCGCGCTGTTTTTTTCATGGATTTGTTTTTCGCAAAACGAACAATTGGCTCAATATTTTTATGAAAAAGGAGATTTTGAAAAAGCCAAAGTAGCCTACGAAGAACTGCTCAAAAGTATCCCGCAAAACTCTCAATATTTTCTCAGAACAATTGATTGCTATCAACAATTGCAACAATATGATTTGGCCGAAAAAACCATACAAACGCGTTATTCTAAATACAAACAAGCTTTTTTATTAGTCGAAATAGGTTACAATTGGCAGTTGCAAAAAAACGAAGCCAAAGCCAAAAGTTATTATGAACAAGCGCTAGAAAGCATTCGCAAAAATCCTAATGAAGTCTATGGTATAGCCAATGCCTTTGAAAAAAAAGTGATTTTAGAATACGCCGTAAAAGCTTACCAAACCGCAGCTCAATTAGACGCGACCTTTAACTTCAATTATCAAATGGCGTTACTTTATGGGCAATTGGGCAAAACCGATTTGATGATTACCACATTTTTGGATGAAGCCTTTATTAATCCGCAAAATTCGAATTTGATTCAGCATCAATTGTCTCGTTATATGTCAGACGAGAGCGATACCTCATTTTCTGATTCATTAAAAAAAGCATTGATTTTGCGTACTCAAAAAGACCAAGATATCTTCTGGAATCAGTATTTGAGTTGGTTTTATGTGCAACAAAAAGAGTTTGGTAAAGCCTTTATTCAAGAAAAAGCCATTTACAAACGCAATCCAGAATCCTTGGCCGAAATTGTAAGCTTGGGACAAATGGCCATTGAGGAAGACCAAACCGAAGCGGCAACCGAAATCTTGGGCTTTGTTTTAGAAAACACCAAGGATTTGGAAACGTTGATACAAGCCAATACCTACTTAGTCGAAATGAAATTGGCAAAAGCAAAACCTGCTGATTTTATTGCCATTGACACACAACTTAAAACGCTATTACAGCAGTTTGAAATCAATCCGTTTACACTGAAATTGCAATTAATTCAAGCACATTTTACGGCTTTTAGTTTAAAAAAACCAGAAGAAGCAAAAGCAATTATTACTAAAGCACTGACACTTCCTTTGAATGATTACCAAATTGCCGACGCAAAAATGGAGTTGGCCGATATTTTTTTATTTGAAGAAAAATACAACCAAGCTTTGCTGTATTATTCCCAAATTGAATTGGATTTGAAGAACGATGTAATGGCACATGAAGCCAGTTTAAAAGCAGCAAAAACAAGTTATTTTAAAACCGATTTTGACTGGGCGTTGAAGCAATTTAAAGAATTAAAATCTGCCAATACGCAATTGATTGCCAATGATGCTTTGGAATATTTTTTATTGATTAATGACAATACCGTTGCCGATTCTACTCAAACAGCTTTAAAGCAATTTGCTAAAGGAGACTACTTGATGTATCAAAAACGCAACGATGAGGCAATTACTCATTTCCAAAAGATATTGCAACAATTTAAAGGGCAAGAGATAGAAGCAGTGACTCTTTTACGATTAGGTAAATTATATGAAACGACTGGTAATTATACTCAGGCTTTACAGCAATATCAGGCTATAATAGCACAACATAGTGATGGTATTTACATCGATGAAGCCTTGTTTTTTGCAGCGGAACTGTACGTGAAGTACCTAAACGACCCCGAAAAAGCAAAGCCACTTTATGAAAAAATGATTTTTAACCATCAAGACAGTATTTACTTTGTGGAAGCAAGGAAAAAATTCAGACAATTAAGAGGCGATAAGAATCTTTAAAAATGGCAATTTCAATAGCAAAAATAAAAACTAGAGTATGTTAAAAAATAAATAGTTTGTTCTTTCAAAGTCTTACTACTTAATACTCCAATCTTAATACTTTTTTAAACAATGATTATATACAACGTTACCATCAATATTCACGAAAGTGTACACGACAAATGGATGATTTGGATGCAGCACAAGCACATTCCAGAAATATTAGCAACAGGCAAATTTACAAATGCAAGAATGGTCCGCGTTTTGGTCGAAGAGGAAATGGGAGGACTTACTTATTCTGTTCAATACACCACAGATAGCAGAGAAACATTGCAAAAATACTATCAAGAAGATGCACCCGCTTTACGTGAAGAAGGACTCAAATTATTCGGAGATAAAATGCTTGCCTTCAGAACCGAATTAGAAGTGATTTCGGAACATTAAAAACGATAGCTCCATTGGTGCAAATAATATTGTAGCAACAGATTTCAATCCGTTAACAATGTTATAAAAAAAGAATTTTAAAACGCATAAATACCCTAACGCCATCCTGCCTTTGCGGTTAAAAAAATGATTATGGAAAAAGTAAAAGCCAAAAAACATCTCGGACAACACTTTCTAAAAGATGAAAGCATTGCCAAAGCCATTGCCGACACCTTGAGTTTAGAAGGTTACAACGATGTCTTAGAAATTGGACCAGGAATGGGTGTATTGACTAAGTATTTATTAGAAAAACCTATCGACACCTATGTTATAGAAATCGATACGGAATCGGTGACTTATTTGGATGCCAATTATCCAAAATTAAAGGATAAAATCATATCCGAAGATTTTCTTAAATACAACATCAATAGTGTTTTCGAAGGGAAACAATTTGCTATCATTGGCAATTTCCCTTATAATATTTCAACGCAAATTGTATTCAGAACCTTGGAATTTAGAGACCAAATTCCGGAGTTTTCGGGTATGTTTCAAAAAGAAGTTGCCGAACGCATTTGCGAGAAAAAAGGAAGCAAAACCTACGGTATACTTTCGGTTTTGGCACAAGCATTCTACGATACAGAATATTTGTTTACGGTTGACGAACACGTATTCAATCCGCCGCCAAAAGTAAAATCGGGTGTGATGCGCATGCGTCGCAAAGAAAATTACACCTTGCCTTGTAGCGAAAAACTCTTGTTTACCGTGGTTAAAACTGCCTTTCAACAACGTAGAAAAACCTTGCGCAACAGTTTAAAAACCTTAAATTTGTCCGATAAACTAAGAGAAGACCCAGTATTTGATATTCGTCCAGAGCAATTAAGTGTTGAAGAATTTATTGCCTTGACCCAAAAAATAGAAGCCGATGGAGTTTAAAATCAGCAAAGAACTCATTCAAGAGTTAGAGCAACTCATTCAAAGCAAGAACGATGTTAAATTGGAATTGTTATTGAATGACATGCACCATGCTGATATTGCCGAAATTCTAGACGAACTAGAATTTGATGAAGCTACCTATATTTTTAAAGTTTTAGATAGCGAAAAAACAGCCGAAATCCTTCTAGAACTAGAAGACGATTTGAGAGAAAATATCTTGAGCCGTCTTTCCCCAAAAGAAATCGCTGAAGAGCTTGATGAATTAGAAACCAATGATGCGGCCGACATTATTGCCGAATTATCACAAGACATCAAAGCCGAAGTAATCTCAGAATTACAAGACGTTGAGCACGCCAAAGACATTGTCGAATTGTTGCGCTATGACGAAGATACCGCTGGGGGAATCATGCACAAAGAGTTAGTGAAAGTCAACGAAAACTGGAACGTGCTCACTTGTGTCAAAGAAATGCGAATTCAAGCCGAAAATATATCACGCGTACACTCCATTTATGTGGTCGATGACGACGGAAGACTAAAAGGACGTTTATCGCTCAAAGACTTATTAACCACTTCTACACGAACCGCAATCAGTGATGTGTACATAAGAAAATTGAATTTTGTAAACGTAGATACCGAGGATGTTGAGGTAGCACGTATCATGCAAAAATATGACTTAGAAGCCATTCCTGTAGTCGACGAATTAGGTCGTTTAGTCGGCAGAATCACCATCGATGATATCGTTGACGTAATCAAGGACGAAGCCGACAAAGATTACCAGTTAGCAGCGGGTATCTCTCAAGACGTAGAGGCCGATGATAGTATTATGGAATTGACCAAAGCGCGTTTGCCTTGGTTAGTTTTAGCGCTATTAGGTGGATTTATCACCGTTCGCGTGCTTGGTTTGTTTGAAGGCGCCATGCTCGAACACGGAAAATTATTCTTTTTCACTCCATTAATCGCCGCGATGGCTGGAAATGTTGGGGTACAATCCTCAGCAATTATTGTACAAGGTTTGGCAAATAATACCTTAAGTGGTTCGCTGTTCAATCGTTTGGTCAAAGAAATTTCTTTAAGTCTCTTGAACGGATTAATCTTAGCCAGTATCTTATTTTTAGGAAGCCATTTTCTGCTGAATGTAGAGGTAATTATTGGCGTAATTGTAACAATTGCATTGGTTTCCGTGATAATTATTGCCTCATTAATTGGTACTTTTATCCCGTTGTTATTAGACAAATTTGGTATCGACCCGGCATTAGCAACAGGGCCATTTATTACCACTAGTAACGACATTTGCGGAATTTTGATTTATTTTTCTATTGCCAAATTAGTGCTAGGATTCTAATTCAACAGCAAGAACCAAATTAACCAACCAAAAAACCAAACCATGAAAGTACACATCATCGGAGGAGGAAACCTTGGCGTTTCTATTGCCTTAGGTTTAGCCAAGTTTTCACAAAAACATCAAATCACCATCACACGACGCAATACGGCTAGCATTTTATATTTACAAGAACTAGGAATCACCGTCGCTACAGACAATACCTTAGCTATTCAGGAAGCCGATTTGATTATTTTAACCATCAAACCTTATCAAGTAGATACAGTATTGACCGAAATCCTTCCAGTAATTACGAACAAAACCATTGCTTCAGCCGTTAGTGGTTTATCTATCGAAAATTTACAAAACAAAATAGGGGCTTCTCACAGCGCCATCCGAATTATGCCCAATATCGCTGCCCAATTTGGAGCATCAGCGACTTGTATAGCATTCAACGAAAAAAACAAAGAAGCAGCTCAACCCGTAGTACAATTGTTTCAAGACTTAGGAACAGCGCCAATTATCGATGAAAAATTGATGGATGCAGCCACCGTTTTGGCCGCCAGCGGAACGGCTTTTGCACTGCGTTACATCCGTGCGTCTATGCAAGCGGGTATCGAAATCGGATTCGATTGGCAAACAGCTTTAGCCATTTCAGCACAAACCGTAAAAGGTGCCGCCGAAATGCTCCTTGAAGAAAAAGGCCATCCAGAACAATTAATCGACCGCGTAACTACACCACAAGGCTGTACCATCGCAGGACTCAACGAAATGGAAATGCACGGTTTCAGTTCCTCACTCATTCGAGGCATCAAAACTTCTTTAAAACAAATCAAAGGATAAATTATTTGGGCGTGCCACCCTAAAGCAAAGGGGCCAACTCATGCTAGTCGTGAGTCGGCCCCTTTCCTTTAGGCTGTCGGGCTATCCGCGCTACTTCGGTAGCTAGCTCCTATCCCTCACGCGTAAAATTAAATGAATACTACAAATTCTTTTTGTTTTGCGCCCTTCTTTTTAACCATTTTTTAATCCCATATATAACTACTGCCAATACTATAAGGAAAGGCCATACACTAATTAAACTAACCAAGAAATCAGAAAAGGAATTGAAACCAGATACAATTCCATTCCAAATTTTTGAACCATAAGAAATGGTAGCTCCTTCATTTTCAGCAACAGTTTTGTAAAATTCAATGGTAATTGTACTCATCGAAATCTGGTTTTGCAAATAAAGCAATTGTCCTTGTTTCGATTCTATTTCTTCACGAATAGCAGAAAGTTGCTTTTCTATTTCTAGGATTTCGATAACTTTAGTAGCCTTCTTTAATAACTCAAGATAACGGTTTTCAAGTCTTTTTTTGGCAATGAGTCGAGCTTCAATATCAATGTACTGTTCTGTCACATCCTCTGCAGAAACTTCTTTAGTATCAAAAAAAGTAACTCCTTGAGAAATTTCATTTAAAAATAAATCAAAATTTTGGCTAGGAACACGAACAGTCATTCGTTTATAAATCGAACCATATTCTTTTCCTTCGCTATCATTTTGTATGTTGCTTTTGTATTTTTTTGCTGCAAGAAAAATTTGTTGGTATGTTTTTTCTAAGTCATTGGTTTCAAAACGAACAGAGCCTGTTTTAATGATTTTTTGCTCTACAGGAATCTTTTTATCCGACTCATTTGCCTCATAACTTGTTTCTTCAGCACTGGCTACTTCTGGTTTTACAAATTTTACTTGGTCAACTTTTGCTGGAAGTTTGATTGCTTGTATTTTAAAATCTTCTGAAAATTCTTCAGATTTTTTACAGCTTAAAAACAGAAGAGCAACAATTAAAAGGAATATTCTATTAGTCATTATCATTGATTTATTTAAGATTGAAATGGAAAAATAAATTATTTTGAGATACCTAAACCTCTTTTTTCTTTTTAGTTTTCTTTGCTTTCAAATTGATTTTTAGCCAAATAAAACCAAGGGTTCCAGCCAAAAACGAAGCAATCAGAATCGCAATTTTTGAATAATTGATAATTTCTTCCCCGTCATTTTTAAAAGCCAATAAAGTGATAAAAATCGACATCGTAAATCCTATTCCACCCAACATTCCTGCGCCAACAATATCTTTCCAACGCAGTTCTTTCGGCAAAGCACAAACGCCAAAAGTCACGGCTAAAAACGAAAACAACCAAATACCCAAAGGCTTCCCAATAACCAATCCGGCAATAATCCCGATAGAATTTTCATGCGATAATCCTTCGTGCCAATCTCCCGTGATTGGAATTCCTGTATTGGCAATTGCGAATAAAGGCAAAATAAAAAAGGCAACAGGATTGTGCAAAAAATGTTGCAAACGGTAGGAAGAAGTTTGTGGTCCACCATCCCCAAACGGAATAACAAATGCCAAAATAACGCCTGTAATTGTAGCATGAATTCCTGAATTCAACATAAAATACCACATTCCTATTCCACCCAACAAGTAAGGAATTAAGTTGTGTACTTTTCGTCTATTCAAAATAAATAGGAAACCCCAAATCGCTAAAGCATAAAATAAATTTAGAAATGCAATAGAATCCGTATAAAACACAGCGATGACGATAATTGCTCCTAAATCATCAATTACGGCCAATGCCGTCAAAAATATTTTTAAAGAAGCAGGAACCTTATTTCCTAACAAAGACAAAATTCCAATCGCAAAAGCAATATCAGTAGCCATAGGTATACCCGCTCCGTTTTGGGTAATCGTCCCAAAATTTAGCGCTAAAAAAATCCCAGCAGGAACAACCATTCCACCCAATGCCCCAAAAATAGGCAGTGCAGCATTTTTGATGTTGGCCAACTCACCATCATATATTTCTCGTTCTAACTCCAAACCAATCATCAAGAAAAAGATAGCCATCAAGCCATCGTTTATCCAATCCGTAATCGTGTGATGTCCCAAAGGAGTTTTCCAAAAGGCTATATAGTCAGTTTGTATACTCGAGTTAGCTAGAGATAGCGAAAGAATTGTTACAAATAGAAGTAATAAACCTCCAGCTTTTTCGCTTTCAAAGAAGGCTTTAAATGTTTTCGTCAATTTCATTGCTTGTAATGTGTTTTTTATACTTATGGCTAATTTAAGCATTTTTAAAGGAACTACTTTCCATAAAGTAAAAACCGTATTTTTTTTTCGTTAATTTGAGGGATAAAAAATAGTAGTTATGGACATCAAAATCCTTCATATAGACAGCAACAATCCCTTGTTATGGGAACAATTACAACAAGCGGGTTTTCACAACGAAGCCGACTTTATATCTTCTAAAGAAGTAATTGAAGATAAAATTAAAGACTATCACGGCATCGTGATTCGTAGCCGATTTAAAATTGATAAAACGTTCCTCGACAAAGCCACAAATTTACAGTTTATTGCGCGTGTGGGTGCTGGTCTCGAAAGCATTGATTGTGATTACGCTATAGCCAGAAACATTGCACTCATAGCCGCTCCCGAAGGCAATCGAAATGCCGTTGCCGAACATGCTTTAGGAATGATTTTATCGCTTTTTAATAAACTCAACCAAGCCGATGCTGAAATTAGAAAAGGGCAATGGAATAGAGAAAGTAATCGTGGTCACGAACTAGACGGAAAGACCGTTGGCATTATTGGTTACGGAAATATGGGAAAGGCTTTTGCCAAAAAATTGCGAGGCTTTGATGTCGAAGTAATTTGTCACGATATTTTACCAAACGTAGGCGATGCCAACGCCAAACAAGTTACACTTGAAGAATTACAACAAAAAGCCGATGTGCTAAGTCTGCATATTCCATGGACACCTGAAACGGACAAAATGGTGAATGCTAATTTTATAGCATCGTTTTCCAATCCTTTTTGGTTGATTAATACCTCTAGAGGAAAAAATGTAGTTACTGCCGATTTAGTTCAAGCGTTAGAATCTGGAAAAATTTTAGGTGCAGGTTTGGATGTTTTGGAATATGAGAAATTGTCTTTTGAGACTTTGTTTAATGACAAAAACACTCCAGAGGCTTTTGATTATTTACTAAAAAGTTCAAAAGTTTTGCTTTCTCCACATATTGCTGGCTGGACTTTCGAGAGTCATGAACGATTGGCACAAGTAATTGTTGACAAAATAAAGCTACTTTATGACAAATGATAATCTATTGGTTATGAAAAATATGTAACTTTTTTTATAGATTTACAACTAACTAAATCAATAACCAAATTTTACCATCATGGAAGAAACGAAACACGAAGCATGGAATACCCCTTATCCTAAAGCACAACCTGAAAATAAAAAGATTATTGCTGGAATTTTAGCAATACTTTTTGGCTCTCTTGGAATTCACAAATTTGTTTTAGGATACACGCAAGAAGGAATTGTTCAATTAGTAATTGGAGTAGTTACTTGTGGGATTGGAGGTATAATCGGTTTTATCGAAGGAATTATCTATTTGACCAAATCGGATGAAGAATTTTATCAAACATACCAAGTGGGCAAAAAAGGATGGTTTTAAAAAACCGTTTCAAAATAAAAAAGGCTGTCTAGAATTAGACAGCCTTTTTGGTATAGTAACTTATATTATTTTTCTAAAACGTAACGTCTAGTTACTTCAGTCCAATTGATTACATTGAAAAAAGCTTCAATATAGTCTGGTCTTCTGTTTTGGTAGTGCAAGTAGTAAGCATGTTCCCAAACGTCCATTCCTAAGATTGGAGTTCCTCCACAACCAACACCTGGCATTAAAGGATTATCTTGGTTTGGAGTACCACAAACTTCTAACTTACCGCCTTTTTGAACACACAACCAAGCCCATCCAGAACCAAATTGTGTTGCTCCAGCTTTAGCAAACTTAGCTTTGAATTCTTCAAACGTACCGAAAGAAGCTTCAATAGCATCTAATAATTCACCTGTTGGCAAACCTCCACCATTTGGAGACATTACAGTCCAAAACAAATTGTGATTGTAAAAACCTCCTCCGTTGTTACGAACAGCAGCATTAGTTTTATCTAGATTAATTAAAATATTTTCGATTGTTTTGCCTTCCATATCCGTTCCTGCAATCGCTGCATTCAGGTTAGTTGTATAGGCATTATGATGTTTAGAATGGTGAATTTCCATTGTTCTAGCATCAATATGTGGTTCTAATGCATCGTATGCATAAGGTAATTGTGGTAATTCAAATGCCATGATATCGTAATTTATAGATTGATAAAAATTTATCCAAATTTATACAATTAACTTTATACTTTAAAAAACATTTTTGTTATAATTCCTATTTTGTTTTTGGAATCCTTAATTTTTACTAGTTTAAATATAATATGCTCATTTTTAGATTTTAATTTCAGTAAAAATATAATTTCAGGAATGTGCCATAGCCATACAAACAATACTAATTTTGGCTCCTGGTATTTCTAAAAGTGCTCTAGAACAAGCCTCTAGCGTGGCGCCAGTAGTTAAAACATCATCTAATAATAAAAAATGTTTGTTGTGTTCTTCTTCTGAAAAATGAACATCAAAAACCCGATGTATTCCTTCGGTTCTTCCCAATAGATTTTTCTTGGATTGGGTTTTCGAATCAATTTTTCGGACTAAAACCTCTTTTTGGACAGGAATGTTCAATTCGCTCGATAAAGCTTCCGCAAAAGTGTCTACTTGATTATACCCTCTTTTTCTCCATCTTTTTTTATGAATTGGAACAGGTATGATTGCATCTACATTTTTTAGAGCCAGATTATTTTTTAAATCCTCAGCATACCAATACCCCAATTGTGTCCCAATTTCTTGATGCCCACGGTATTTTAAGTTATGAATCAATTCTTGTACCATCCCTTTTTTATGAAAATACAAAAAAGCAGAAGCATGAATTACAGGAATCCTGCCATAAAATTTCTTGAAAGCTTCATTTTCTGTATGGATATGATGATTTGTTTGTGGCAAATCGTGCCTGCACTTAGTACAAATTACGGTTTCATTTGTCATTAAAAAAGAGTGACATCCAGAACAAACAGGAGGAAAAAATAAATTCACAAGGTTTTTGAGCATCTAATCCAAATTTTATTGATAAAAATAAGCAAATCAATGCTTCAAACTTTTGCTTTTTTGTTTTTTTTAAATCCACTTTTTATATTTTTGCATCACTATGGCAAAACAAGAAGATTTATTTAAGAATGTAGTTTCGCACGCAAAAGAGTACGGATTTATTTTTCCGTCAAGCGAAATATACGATGGTTTGAGTGCAGTTTATGATTATGCACAAAACGGTGTAGAATTAAAAAAGAACATACGCGAATATTGGTGGAAATCGATGGTACAAATGAACGAGAACATTGTAGGTCTCGACGCTGCCATTTTGATGCATCCAACCACATGGAAGGCTTCAGGCCACGTAGATGCTTTTAATGACCCATTGATTGACAACAAAGACTCTAAAAGAAGATATCGTGCTGATGTTTTGATTGAAGATTATGCCGAAAAACTAAACATTAAGGCTAAAAAAGAAATCGAAAAAGCAAAAGTTCGTTTTGGAGACGCTTTCAATGAGCAAGAATTCATTACGACCAATCCAAGAGTAGTAGAATATTTAGCCAAAGAAAGAGAAATTCTTGAAAGAATGGGACGTTCTTTGGGTAATGGTGATTTAGAGGATGTAAAAGCCTTAATCGAAGAATTAGAAATTGCTTGTCCAGAATCAGGTTCTCGTAATTGGACCGAAGTGCGTCAATTCAACTTGATGTTTGGTACTAAATTAGGTGCTTCTGCTGATACGGCAATGGATTTATATTTGCGTCCAGAAACGGCTCAAGGAATTTTTGTGAATTTCTTGAATGTTCAAAAATCAGGTAGAATGAAAGTTCCTTTTGGAATTGCTCAAACCGGAAAAGCTTTTAGAAATGAAATCGTAGCAAGACAATTCATCTTCCGTATGCGTGAATTTGAACAAATGGAAATGCAATTTTTTGTACGTCCAGGAGAAGAAATGCAATGGTACGAACACTGGAAAGCTACTCGTTTGAAATGGCATTTATCGCTTGGTTTAGGAGCCGAAAGATACCGTTTTCATGACCACGAAAAATTGGCACATTACGCCAATGCTGCTGCCGATATCGAATTTGAATTCCCATTTGGTTTCAAAGAATTAGAAGGAATTCACTCAAGAACCGATTTCGATTTGAAAGCACACGAAGAATATTCAGGTAGAAAATTACAATATTTTGATGCTGAATTGAATCAAAATTACGTGCCGTATGTGGTAGAAACTTCAGTTGGTTTGGACAGAATGTTCTTGGCAGTTTTTGCTACTTCTCTAAAAGAAGAAACCTTAGAAGATGGTTCAACAAGAACAGTACTAAAATTACCAGCGGTTTTAGCACCAACTAAAGCGGCTATTTTACCTTTAGTGAAAAAAGACGGATTACCAGAAATTGCTAAGCAAATCATTGAAGATTTACGTTGGGATTTCAATGTGTCTTACGATGAGAAAGATGCAGTAGGAAGACGTTACAGAAGACAAGACGCCTTAGGAACACCTTTCTGTATCACAGTAGACCATCAAACCGCAGAAGACCAAACGGTAACGATTCGTCATAGAGACACGATGAAACAAGACCGTGTAGCTATTGCCGATTTAAAAGCCATCATCGAAAATGAAGTATCGATGAAAAATTGGTTAATGAAGATGTAATACCAAAATACTTTAATTGTCATAAGTAGACAATTTAATTCTCTAAATGAAACAGTTGCAAGTCCATTCTTGCAACTGTTTTTGTTTGGTACATTGCCCAACAAATACATCTTTTTGAAATATTCCTATAAAAAAACCACCAATTCACAAATAATACACTTGTGAATTAGTGGTTCAATATTAGTTAGACCAATCTTCAAGACTTTACGTCTTTGCATCAAATACTATAGATTGGCAAAAAAATCGTTTCCTTTATCATCTGTTATGATAAAAGCTGGAAAATCTTTGATGGTGATTTTACGAACAGCTTCCATACCTAATTCTTCAAAATCCACTACCTCAACTGAGAGAATATTCTCTTTTGCCAAAATAGCTGCTGGTCCACCAATTGAACCCAAATAGAATCCTCCATAGGTTTTACAAGCGTTCATTACATCTTTGGTTCGGTTACCTTTGGCCAACATCACCATACTTCCACCATTTTTTTGGAACTCCTCAACATACACGTCCATACGACCTGCAGTTGTTGGTCCAAAACTTCCCGAAGGCATTCCTTCTGGTGTTTTGGCTGGTCCAGCATAATAAATAGGGTGGTTTTTAAAGTATTCCGGCATCGGTTTTCCTGCATCTAACAACTCTTTGATTTTGGCATGTGCAATATCACGAGCTACAATCAAGGTACCGTTAAGTTTTAATCGTGTTTTGATAGGATATTTAGACAACTCAGCCAAAATTTCTGGCATAGGCTTGTTCAAATCAATCTCAACAGCCGCTTCCAAATGAGGAGGTGTTTCTGGCAACAATCGTTTTGGATTCACTTCCAATTGTTCTACAAAAATACCGTCTTTGGTAATTTTTCCTTTGATATTTCTATCCGCCGAACAAGAAACTCCTAATCCTACTGGACAAGAAGCAGCATGACGCGGCAAACGAATGACACGAACATCGTGTGTGAAATATTTACCTCCAAATTGTGCTCCAATCTGGCTTTCTTGGCAAATGACTTGTACTCTTTTCTCCCACTCCAAATCACGGAAAGCTTGTCCAGCCATATTTCCAGAAGTAGGCAAATGGTCAAAATAACCTGCTGAAGCTTTTTTAACAGCTGCCAAGTTAGCTTCGGCAGAAGTTCCTCCAATCACCAAAGCTAAGTGGTAAGGTGGGCAAGCAGATGTCCCCAAATCCATAATCTTAGCACGAATAAAAGCATCTAACGATTTCTCATTTAATAATGATTTCGTTTGTTGGTATAAATACGTTTTATTTGCTGAGCCTCCACCTTTAGCTAAAAACAGAAATTCATATGAAGCTCCTTTTTTAGCATAAATATCAATTTGAGCCGGAAGATTTGATCCTGAATTTTTTTCTTCAAACATGCTAATGGGCACAATTTGAGAATAACGAAGGTTTTTTTCTTGATAGGTATTAAAAATCCCTCTAGACAAATACTCTGCATCATCAACGCCGGTGTATACATTCTCTCCTTTTTTGGCCATCACAATCGCTGTCCCCGTATCTTGACAAGAAGGCAATTCGCCATCGATAGCTACTACGGCATTTTGCAATAAATTATACGCTACAAAACGATCATTATCGGTCGCTTCTGGGTCATCCAAAATGGCTCTTAATTTTTCTAAATGCGAAGTACGTAGCATAAAAGAAACGTCTCTCATAGCTTCTTGAGCCAATAATTCTAACCCTTTCGGGTCTACGTTTAAAATCTCACGTTCCCCTAACTGTTCAACTTTTACAAAATCGGAAGTAATTTTTCGGTATTGGGTTTCGTCTTTTAAAATAGGATAAGGATCCTGGTATATAAAGTCCATATTGTATTGTTTTTTTATGAAAGGTAAAGATAAGAATTGTTGAAAGAATGAAAATCCATTTCTCATAACTTATCCTTTAGAATTGGTATAAATTAGCCCCCAAACATACAAATGTGAAAGACTTATTCGTTTTTGTGGTATTCATTAAAAGTCATCTCCTTTTTAAAATAAGGCAAATTCTTAGTTGTGATCAGTTGCTTTCTCCACTGATTATTTTTTAGTCTAAAAACGGTTGAATCACTATACGATAAAATGCCTTTTTCCTCTTCTTCTGTAGCATCATCAGATGGTTCAAAAGATACAGTTTTACAATAAAAGGATTGGGGTTCTGCTGTTTCCTCTGGATTGTGAATTTCAACCCAACTCCCCCAACCACTATCAAAAACAGATTCCCATTGGTGCACTAATTGTAGTTTTTCTTTTTTTATAAAAAACAAAAAGTTTTGCTGAGCATAGCCACAAGCGGGATATCCAAGACGAATTGTGACAAAGGGAGATTGTTTACTAGTTGCATCGCTCAATCCCAAAGACCCACTCCATTCAGAACCATTAGTATAATTGGGAATTATGATTCTTGAAGAAGCAATCTGTTTTTTATCTTTATAAAAATCAAGACGATAACTCATCGTAAGCAGACTATCCTTATCCATTTTTTTATGCAATAAATGCGCAAGGACAAAAAAGTTTGGATTCAATTCTCCTGAATCATATACAAAAACCGTATCTGTCTTTAGCAGCTTATCCGTTGTTCTTGCTGCAATTAATTTTGTTTTTTCTTGAATTGAAGTTTCGGGTTTACTTATTCCTTTTTGTTTTTGACAACTGATAAAAAAAGCGAATAAAATGAACAGTACAATTCTCATAATAATATAGATTTAGGGGAAATTAGCTATTGATTCTTTATACTAAAAAAACCAGCTAGCCACGAAAATAGCCGTAATTACACAAATCACGTCTACCAACAACATCGTTCCTAAAGCATAACGGGTATTTTTGATATTTACCGAACCAAAATAAACCGCAATTACATAAAAAGTACTTTCGGCGCTGCATTGAAAAATACTACTGAGTCTTCCGGTCATCGAATCGGCTCCAAACGTATTCATGGAATCAATCAAAAAGCCGCGTGATCCTGCCGAACTAAACGGTCTAAGCAAGGCTACTGGCAATGCATCGGTGATTTGTTTGTTAACTCCCATATTAGAAAATGCAAAAGCTACCCAATTGCTCACAATTTCGAATAAACCACTATTTCGGAACAAAGAAATAGCGACCAACATACCCAAAACGTAGGGAAAAATCGTTACTCCTGTTTTCACTCCATTATTGGCTCCCGTTACAAACGCTTCGTAAACTGTGGTGCCTGCCTCTGTAAATTTCTTTTCTTTTACAAAAGATAAAATCAGCGTAAAAGCAATAATAGCTACTAAAATTAAAGCTGAAAGATTAGAAGTAAAATAATTTTTACCTATTAAATCCAAGTGATTCACATACATCAATAAACCTACGATAGCGGCAATTAAAACCATTAATCCTAACACTAAGGAAGCACTTTTAAAATTGATTTTTTGTTTTATACCTACAATTAAGAAAGCCGCAATGGTTCCAATGAAAGAAGTAATAATACAAGGCAACATTACATCGGCTGGATTGCTAGCTCCTGCTGCAGCACGGTATCCAATGATAGAAGTAGCAATCAATGTAAGTCCCGATGCGTGCAAACACATGAACATGATCTGCGCATCACTGGCTTTATCTTTTTCGGGATTGATGGTTTGCAAGCTTTCCATCGCTTTTAATCCAAATGGCGTGGCGGCTGAATCTAACCCTAAGAAATTTGCAGCAAAATTCAAAGTCATATAAGAAATCGAAGGATGATTTTTAGGAATACTTGGAAATACTTTTACGAACACTGGACTCAATACTTTGGCTAGTTTTTCGGAAGCCCCTGAAATGATTAATAATTCCATCAGTCCACAGAAAAAAGCTAGGTACGCCATCAATGGCAAGATCAAATCGAGCAAGGTACTTTTACATGTTGGCAAGAGCCCATCAGATTTTTGAACGCCGCTAAATACTTTTACCACTTTGTTTTTATACACATAAGTAGTGTCGGCATTTAAGGTATCTCGGTTGATAACCATCGTTTGATCAGGTGCCTTTTTAAGACTGTCTTTGATAAAAACAGGCATTTGCTCTAGATAGTGTTCCGATAGTAAAATAGGATCGTCTTTTTTGCCATTCAAAACATGATCGATAGTATAACTAT
>JAGOFG010000170.1 GCA_017997335.1 Flavobacterium sp.
CCAGCGAATCGTTGTCCTGTTCAAACAACGATGACAGTTTATTTTAAACCTCCAACAAATTGGACAACAACACCAAAAATTCATTATTGGAATGCTGTACCTGCTGGAAGTGCAACAAATACTACTTGGCCTGGTGTAAATATGACTTTGGATACCAATGGTTTCTATAAATATACCATTGTAGGACCTACGTCAGTAAATATTATTTTTAATAATGGCTCAAGTGGAACAGCAAATCAAACGCCTGATTTGTTGAACAAGACTAATGGATTTAGTTATATTTGGGGTTCAACATTAAAAGTTCAAGATGCAAAGAAGCCTTCTATAACCAATGAAATTATCGTTTACCCTAATCCAGTTCAAGAATCATTGCAAGTGTCTTCTGCTTCAAGTGTCTTAAGATATAGCGTGATTTCTTCGCAAGGGGCTGTGGTTTTAGAGGGAAATTTGAAAGATAGCACGATAGATATGACTAGTTTAAGTGCTGGAATGTATTTTGTGAAATTGCAACTAGAAAATGGTGAAGAGGTATTTCATAAAATTGTAAAAAAATAGTTTGCCTTATTTTTTTATGCAAAGAGCTCATCGTCTTTTGACTTTGAGCTCTTTTGTTTTTTTAATTCTTTAAAGCATTTTTTTTAACCAGAATCCAACCAATAAAGCTATTCCGATTAGAAGCGAGAATAAATAAAAAATCGTGATTTCATGAGTCAACCCCAAGAGTATTGGGCCAACAAAAGCTGCTGTTGACCAAGCGGTTAAAATGTATCCAAAAACTTGTCCATAATTATCTGCACCATAAATTGATTTTACAAACGATGGCATAGTCGAAAAACCTGCACCATAACCAGCAATAATGATATAAGTGACTATTTGGAAGGAGGTACTATTAGTAGCTACAATAGGAATCAAAGCAAAACAAATCATATTTACAGTCAAAAAAATCATGAAGGTTGACCAACAACCAATTTTATCCGAAATACTGGACCAAAACAGACGTCCTAAACCATTGAATAATCCTATTATTGCTACAAATAAAGTTGCTTGAGTAGCACTCATTCCTACTACTTCCTCTCCTAATATTGCTGCCTTTGAGATAATTGCAATTCCCCCACAAACATTTAAAAAGAGTAATAACCATAATGCAATAAATCGTTTGTCTTTAATGATTTCTTTTGCTGTCAATACGGTAGGATGTTCTTTTGAAGTCTTTTCGACTACTGGATTTGCTAAATAAAAAGCGCTTAATAACATACAGATTCCATATACAATGCCTAAAATTAAAAAAGCATTCGATAAACCAACTGAAGTGTACAATGGATTAATTATAAAAGAGGCCAACAAAGACCCCAAAGCAAAAGACATAATAATTATGCCAGAGGCTAGACCTGGTCGGTCTGGAAACCATTTTACAACAGTATAGACTGGAACAACATAACCAAATCCTAAACCTATACCTTGTAGAACACCAAAAGTTAGGTAGAACAGTTCAATAGAACTCCATTTTACAGCAAAACTGCTTCCAATTAAACCGATTACGATAAAGATAGCTCCAATACTACCAGCTTTGGTTGGTCCAATTTTTTGAGCAAATTTGCCCATAAATGCTGCCGTAAGTCCAAGAAAACAAATAGCTAAACTAAAAGCGGTTTTGGTGTCGTGGGCATCCCAATTCAATTCTTTGGATAAAGGTTCTATCCATTTACTGTAGGCATAGATAGAGCCTATTGACAGTTGCATAATCATTCCTGCAACTACCATTAAATATTTATTTTTTGACATTTTGTATAATTATTTTGAAAAATTTTAGTTTATTTCACCACAACATTTTTGAAATATTGTTGAAAAATAGCGGTTGTTTTTTGGATAATTTCTTCTGTTGGTGATGTTACATCTGCAAAAGCATATTCGAAATTTAATAAATCCCATTTGTGTTTTCCCATCTGATGAAAAGGAATGATTTCTACTCTTTCGACTGTTTTAAAATCAGTAAAGTACTGTCCCCATTCATGCAAATATTCTTCTTGATCAGTCCAACCAGGTACCAAAACATAGCGTAACCACATTACTTTTCCAGTTTGCTCACGGTATTTGGCAACTTTTAATGTAGTTTTATTTTTTAACCCAGTGAGTTTTTTATGCCAATCATTATTGATATGTTTAACATCTAGTAGTAGAATATCGGTTTTATCTAGTAATTCTTTTGTTTGTTCGTCTAATACACGGCCATTAGAATCTAGGCAAGTTGAAATTCCATTAAGATGAAGTTTTTCAAAAAAAGGAATCAATTTAGCTCTTTGAAGTAAAGGTTCTCCTCCAGAAACGGTTACGCCACCAGTTTCTGCAAAAAAGAGTTTTTGATTGATTGCTTTTTGAACCAATTCATCAATAGGAATAAAAGAACCTCCATGAACATCTAATGTATCTGGATTTTGACAATACAAACATCTAAATTGGCAACCTTGAACAAAAATCACCATTCGAATTCCAGGACCATCATGTGTGCCAAAAGTTTCTAAAGAATGTATGCGTAGCAAATCAATATCTGCATTATTTAAGGCTTCATCATGTTGGGATTGTTCAGGAAAATACATAGGCAAAAAGAAATTTATTAAAAAAAACCTGTTTAGAGTATACGTTCTAAACAGGTTTTAAAGTTAATCATTCACATTGAATTTAATGCTTAATTACATTCTATCGTGGAAAGTTCTGCTTATTACTTCCAATTGATGTGCTTTAGACAAACGAACGAAGTTTACTGCATATCCAGATACACGAATTGTTAATTGAGGATAATTTTCTGGGTGTTCATAAGCATCCATCAAAGTTTCTCTATTTAAAACATTGACATTCAAATGATGTGCATTTCTTCCAAAGTAAGCGTCAAGAGTAGTTTTTAAGTTCAAGATTTGATCTTCTTTTGTAGACCCTAATGACTTAGGAATCATTGAAAAGGTATAAGAAATACCATCTTGAGCATCATTGTATTTCAGTTTACTTACAGAGTTTAAAGAAGCGATAGCTCCATTTACGTCTCTTCCGTGCATTGGGTTAGCTCCGGGAGCAAATGATTCACCACCTTTTCTTCCATCAGGAGTAGCTCCAGTATTTGTACCATACATCACATTAGATGTGATTGTTAGTAAAGAAAGGGTTGGAGTAGCATTTTTATATGTTTTATGTTTTCTTAATTCCTCAATGAATAAGCTTGTGATTTCTATAGCAATATCATCTACACGGTTATCATCATTACCAAATTTAGGGAAGTCACCTTCTATGCTAAAATCTACGGTTAATCCTTGCTCATTTCTGATAGGTTTTACTTTTGCGTATTTGATAGCAGATAAAGAGTCGGCAATGATTGAAATACCAGCAGCACCGTAAGCAATATCAATAGCAGGATCACTATCAATTAAAGCCATTTGAGCTCTTTCATAATAGTATTTATCATGCATATAATGAATAATAAACATTGATTTAGCATACACACGAGCTACTTCAGCTAGAGTTGCTTTGAAAGCAGTTATTACTTTATCATAATCCAACACTTCATCATTCATTTCTGGAATGTTATTGATAACTAAAGCACCTTTGTCTTCTTCGCGTCCACCATTTAAAGCCATCAATAAAGCTTTAGGTAGGTTGGCACGTGCTCCAAAATGTTGAATTGATTTACCAATTTTTTGATAAGAAACACAACAAGCAATTCCGTAGTCATCAGAACCTCTGTTGGCTTTCATTAAATCATCGTTCTCATATTGTAGAGAAGAGGTGTCGATAGAAACTTGAGCACAGAAATCTTTGAATCCTTTTGGAAGGTTTTGTGACCAAAGAATAGTTAAGTTTGGTTCTGGTGAAGCACCTAAATTATAAAGTGTTTGTAAAAAACGGAATGAAGTTTTAGTAACTTTTGTTCTACCATCGTGGAATTGTCCTCCAATAGCTTCAGTTACCCATGTTGGATCTCCACCAAATATTTCGTCATAAGCACCTGGACGTAAATGGCGAACAACTCTGAGTTTCATTACGAATTGATCAATGAATTCTTGAGCTTCTTCTTCATTAATTAAACCACTTTTTAAATCTTGTTCAATATAAATGTCCAAGAAAGACGAAACGTTGCCTAGTGACATTGCTGCACCATCTTGTTCTTTAACGGCACTTAAATAAGCTAAATAAGTGAATTGAACAGCTTCATAAGCAGTAGTAGCAGGTTTAGAAACATCGACACCATAAGATAGTGCCATAGTTTTTATATCTTGTAATGCTTTGATTTGGCTGGTGATTTCTTCACGTAAACGCACTTTATGTTCGCTCATCTCTCCAGCAACATTAGCAAAATCAGCTTTTTTTGCTTCAATTAATGCATCGGCTCCATATAAAGGTAAACGTCTAAAATCGCCAATAATTCTTCCTCTAGCATAATTATCAGGTAATCCAGTTAAAACGTGTTTAGAGCGATACATTTTGATTTCTGCATCATAAGCGTCAAAAACTGCTTGATTATGGTCTTTAGCATAATTAAAGATGTCTGAAACTCTTTCTGATACTTGCAGGCCTTTTTCTTTTACTGCTGACTCCACTAATTTGATGCCACCAAAAGGTTTCATCGCTCTTTTGAGTAAAACATCAGTTTGAAGACCAACAATCACTTCATTTTCTTTATCAATATATCCAGGACCAAAAGCTGTAATATTAGAGATAGTCTCGATATCGATGGCCAAACAACCGTTATTTTGTCTTTCTTTTAATAATTGTTGTTTACATGCCTCCCATAATTTTGTGGTTTTGTTTGAAGGTCCAACTAAAAAATCTGCAGTTCCTTCATACGGAGTTATGTTTTTTACTACAAAATCATAAACATCAATCGTTGTAGTCCAATTTCCTTTTTTAAACGTTGCTGTATTTGTTGCAATTTCCATTTCATTAATTTTTTTCAATGTTCTTAAAATACTTGTAATCACTTACTTAGTTAAATGAATACATTCAAATTTACGAAAAAAAAGCCTTGAAAAACAAGGCGAAATTAAAAGTGTCAAATGTTTTTGTTTTCATTAAAAAGACCTCAGAATTGGTAGAAATTCAAGTCTTTTTTTTTGCTTTATTTATTTTTACAAAACATTTATCTCATAATATTCGATGGTTATTTTGTAATTCTTTAAAAAAAACATTGTTTTTTGATTAAATTTTAGCTAGGGTACCCTAAAATAATGAGTCTACTAGATATTTTTTATAAGAAA
>JAGOFG010000171.1 GCA_017997335.1 Flavobacterium sp.
TCCGCTGGCGCCTGCATAATTTGGATGGTAGCCGCAATGGCGTCGTCCATATACATCATTGGCATTTTGGTTTCGGCGGACAAGAAACATTCGTAGGATTGGTTTTCGAGGGCTTTGTGGTAAATATCTACCGCATAATCCGTAGTACCGCCGCCTGGAGGCGAAGACCAACTAATCAAGCCCGGATAACGGATGCTGCGCACGTCTACACCAAAAAGGTTGTGATAATATTCGCACCATCTTTCGCCTGATTGTTTGCTAATGCCATACACGGTCGAAGGCTCCATTATGGTGTATTGTGGGGTATTTTCTTTGGGAGTAGTAGGTCCGAAAACCGCAATACTCGAAGGCCAAAATATTTTTTTGATTTTTCCGGCTTTGGCCAAATTCAGCACGTGAAACAAGGAATTCATATTCAAATCCCAAGCAAAAGCTGGGTTTTTTTCGGCAGTAGCCGAGAGCAAAGCGGCCATCAAATAGACATCAGTGATTTGGTGTACCTCGACCAAATGTTCGATTTGGTTAAAATCGAGCGCATTGATGACTTCAAAAGGACCCGAGTTGACCACATCTACATTCAGTTTTCGAATATCGGAAGCGATGACGTTCTCGGTACCGTAAATTTTTCTCAATTTTTGGGTCAGTTCCGTTCCGATTTGACCACACGCGCCAATGATTAATATTTTTGGATTCATAAGTTGCCGTTTTAAAAGAACAAAGATAGGAATTTATCTTAAAAATATCGATTTCGCAAAAATGACAATAAATTTAATAAAAAAATGTAATTTTTGCTTTGAATTCCTTTAAAATATTAAATAGTAAATAAAAAATATTCACTTGCAGCCATTGATGCTCTGAAAATGTTGAGAAAAGAATTAGAGGTTTTGGTCTTTATGAAAAACAAATTAGTTGAAGTATGGCTGTGGAACTCTTAAAGAGGTTTAAATAATAGAGTTGAAAATGAATTTATAGCTATTTTTACCAAATGAATTTGAAGGTACAAATCACGAAAGTGTTTCTTTTAGGAGCGCTCCTTTTTCCAAGCTGTTTTTGGGGGCAGCGTGAGGTGACTACTTTGTTACAACAATTGGATCACACGGTTGCAGACTATCCGAATGCTATTACCAAAAAAGAAAAGCGGTTACAGTATCTCAAAGATGAGTTGCGTTACAGTACTTCTAACGAGCAACGGTATGCGATTTATGTACAACTTCATTCAGAGTATACAGCCTTTCAATTGGATTCGGCGCTTACTTATGCTAGAAAAAGTTGGCAAGTAGCCCTAGCTTTAAACGATTTAGAAAAAGTAAACGGGGCTCAGCTCAATGTAGCGATGATATTAGGTACTTCAGGTATGTATAAAGAGTCGATTGACTTGTTGGAGTCCATACCCGTGAACACCACACCAAGTATCAAAGGATATTATTTCGGTACGTACCGAATTGTCTATGGTTACTTGACTGAATATGCGGCTTCGGCTTTAGAAAAACAAAAGTACAAGGCATTGACTCAACGCTACCGAGATTCTTCTATGTTGTATTTTCAGCCGAAAAGTCGAGAATTTTGTATTGCAAATACCGATGTTTTATTTGAAAAAAAGCTGTACGATCAAGCGATTGCTGCGTTACTTCGTTTTTACACGTCAACATCTGCTCAGGATCCCGATCAAGCGGTTTTAGCGTATTTGATTGCAGAAGGCTATCGATTAAAAAAAGATAAAGAACAACAAAAAAAGTGGTTGATTCTTTCGGCTATTTCTGATGTACAATTGGCAAAAAAAGAAAATATTTCGTTGCGTAAAATAGCTTTTATCTTGTATGAAGAAGGCGATATTGATCGGGCGTACACCTACATCAAGCGATCTTTGGAAGACGCCTTGTTTTGTAATGCCAAACTACGGACTTATGAAATTTCTAAAATGCTGCCCATCATCAACCAAGCTTACGAAAATAAAAACGAAACCAATCGTACACAATTGACCATTTTTCTGTTAGCGGTAAGCATTTTGTCGTTAATCCTATTAGGCGCTTTGGTATTGCTTTTCAAACAAATGCGAAAAGTAGCTGCGGCCCAAAAGGCCCTTACCTTGGCCAATGAACAACTTTCTAATTTGAATCAGGACTTAAAAGAAATCAATCAACGACTAAATGATACCAATGCAACCTTGGCCGAAGCGAGTTTGTTGAAGGAAATTTATATTGGCCGTTATATGGACCAATGTTCGGATTATATTGGTAAACTTGAGGAATATAGTCAAAAGCTTAAAGTAATGGCAACGGCTGGAAAAGTAAATGAGTTGCTCAAATTGGTTAAATCGAACGCACCTGTTGAAAATGAATTAAGGGAATTTTACACCCAATTTGACCAAACTTTCTTGGAATTATTTCCCTCTTTTATTCAAGATTTTTCCAATTTATTAGTCGATACAGACACGATACAACTAAAAAAAGGAGAGCTACTCAACACCGAATTGCGCATTTTTGCTTTGATTCGTTTAGGGATAAAAGACAGTGCCAAAATTGCCGTGTTTTTGCGATATTCTGTTTCTACCATTTACAATTACCGCTCACAATTAAAAAACAAAGCACGCGGTCCAAGAGAAGAATTCGAAAATCAAGTGCTATTAATTGGAACTGCTCAGGAAAAATAACCACTTTTAATTCGTATTGCTACCACTTTTTTTGTTCACTTTTATTTTGTAAATAATTGAAATATAGTGTTTTGTAATATTTTAAATCTACTTTTTTTTTACGCTATCGTTTTCACTGTGATAAAGCGACTAATTTTGTTGGTATAGTTTTTTATACCGAAAAGGAATTTTAAAG
The DNA here is from genome assembly GCA_017997335.1 of Flavobacterium sp. Classification (GTDB taxonomy): domain Bacteria; phylum Bacteroidota; class Bacteroidia; order Flavobacteriales; family Flavobacteriaceae; genus Flavobacterium. Next base: position 2,826 of record JAGOFG010000171.1, read on the forward strand.
GCTACTGATTACATCGATTTCGATGAATTTCTCACTTTGTATTGATTACTTTTTGGCATCGCATCTCCTAAATGTTTAATCCTTTTTATTCAAAAAAAAAATGAAACACTTCTTATTCTCCGCATTCCTTTTTTGTGTCGGAATGATTTCGGCACAAGCCCAGCAATTGCAATCGCCCGATAAACAATTGGTAATGACATTTTCATTGCTTTCGGATGGCACTCCAAGTTATACACTTAGTTATAAAGGCAAAGAAGTTATAAAACCCAGTACTTTAGGATTCGAATTGAAAAACGATAAAAAATCCTTACGAAATGATTTCGCAATTGCCGATACCAAAACGGCAACTTTTGATGAAAGTTGGAAACCAGTTTGGGGAGAAGTGGCTTCCATTCGCAACCATTACAACGAATTGGCGGTTACTTTAAATCAAAAAGAAACCCAACGAAAAATGGTGATTCGCTTTCGTTTATTTAACGAAGGACTAGGATTTCGCTATGAATTTCCTTTGCAAAAAAACCTATCTTATTTTGTAATCAAAGAAGAAAAAACCCAGTTTGCTATGACCGGAGATCACACGGCTTTTTGGATTCCGGGAGATTATGATACACAAGAATACGATTATACCACTTCGAAATTATCTGAAATTAGAGGATTTAGCGAAAAAGCCAAAACGGCCAATTTATCCCAAACCACCTTCTCTCCAACCGGTGTGCAAACTTCTTTGTTGATGAAAACTAAAGAAGGATTGTATATCAACTTACACGAAGCCGCGTTGATCAATTACTCTTGCATGCATTTGAATTTGGATGACAAAAACATGATTTTCGAATCGTGGTTGACCCCAGACCAATTTGGCGACAAAGGTTTGATGCAAGCGCCACACAATACACCATGGCGTACTATTATAGTGAGCGATGATGCCAGAAATATTTTGGCCTCTAAAATGACATTGAATTTAAACGATCCTTGTAAAATTGAAGATACTTCTTGGATAAAACCTATGAAATATGTTGGGGTTTGGTGGGAAATGATTACCGATAAAAGTAGTTGGGCGTATACCGATGAATTGCCTTCGGTGCAACTTGGTGTTACCGATTTCACTAAAGTAAAACCCAACGGTCGTCACGGAGCTACTACCGAAAATGTGAAAAAATACATTGATTTTGCTGCGCAACACGGATTTGACGGGGTTTTGGTAGAAGGATGGAACGAAGGATGGGAAGATTGGTTTGGCCATTCCAAAGATTATGTTTTTGATTTCGTAACTCCTTATCCAGATTTTGATGTCAAAGGAATTCGTGACTATGCGAAGTCCAAAGGAGTAAAAATGATCATGCATCACGAAACTTCTGGATCGATTCGTAATTATGAGCGTCATATGGACAAAGCGTACCAATTCATGAAAGACAATGGTTATGATGCTGTAAAAAGCGGATACGTGGGCAATATCCTTCCTTTGGGCTCTAATCATTACAGCCAATGGACCAACAACCACTATCAATACGCGGTAGAAAAAGCAGCCGAATACAAAATTATGGTCAACGCACACGAAGCGGTGCGTCCTACAGGAATATGCAGAACCTATCCTAATTTGATTGGTAATGAATCGGCTAGAGGGACAGAATACCAATCTTTTGGTGGTTCCAAACCAAATCACGTGACACTCTTGCCATTTATGCGCTTGTTAGGCGGCCCTATGGATTATACACCCGGTATTTTCGAAATGAATATCAGTTCGTTTAGTCCAACTAACAAATCGCATGTCAACAGCACCTTGGCCAATCAGTTGGCATTGTATGTAACCCTTTATAGCCCCTTACAAATGGCGGCCGATTTCCCAGAACATTACAACAAATTTGCAGATGCTTTTCAATTCATCAAAGACGTTGCGATAGATTGGGACGAGAGTAAGTATCTAGAAGCCGAGCCCGGAGATTACATTACTGTAGCTAGAAAAGCCAAAGGAACAAACAACTGGTTCATTGGAAACGTCAACGGCGAAACGCCAAGAACTTCTAAAATAAAACTAGACTTTTTGGATAAAGGCAAAACGTATGAAGCCACCATTTATGCCGATGCCAAAGACGCCCATTACAAAACGAATCCACAAGCGTATACCATTCGCAAAGTAAAGGTGAATAGCAAATCGCAATTGTCTCAATATGCTGCTCCAGGCGGAGGATATGCTGTAAGTATTGTGGAAATCAAAAAATAATTCCTAAACACCCTTTGGAATCTACGGATACAATTGGTTTTGTTTGAAGCAAATGAGCTCGGTCTTGTACTGGGCTCTTTGCATTGGTAATAACACAAAGAATTCTGAAAACCCAAAATGGAAAATCCTATAACTTAAATTTACTTTGTAACTTTGTGCTTTTAATATATTCTTCAGATGAAACACCAATTCTG
>JAGOFG010000043.1 GCA_017997335.1 Flavobacterium sp.
CAATACACTTTAGATTGGCTTTTGGCTTTATATAGGTATTGAAAATACGACAAAACAGCAGCTATAACTATTGAAAGAATCAGTAATAGAAGGGTGTTTGTTGTCATATTTTAATTATAATTGTAACATATTCTATCAATATTCTGAGTTGTTTTCAGATTCAATACTGAATACTAAAATCTGAATACTGAATACTTTTTTTAGGTAAGCATTCCACCACAAACGTTCAATACTTGACCTGTAATGTAAGCACTCATATCTGAAGCTAAGAACAAGCAAGCATTGGCAACATCCTCAGTAGAACCTCCGCGTTTCAATGGAATACCTTCTCTCCAACCTTTTACTACATCTTCACTTAATTTTGCAGTCATTTCAGTTTCGATAAAACCTGGAGCAATGGCATTACAACGAATGTTTCTTGACCCTAACTCCAATGCTACAGACTTAGTAAATCCTATAGCACCTGCTTTAGACGCAGCATAATTGGCTTGACCAGCATTACCAGAAACACCAACAACAGAACTAATATTGATGATAGAACCTGAACGTTGTTTTAAAAATGTTTTTTGAATCGCTTTTGTCATATTGAAAACCGACTTCAAATTCACATCGATAACTAAATCAAAATCAGCTTCAGACATACGCATTAACAAGTTGTCTTTTGTGATTCCAGCGTTGTTAATCAAAATGTCAACTGTTCCAAAATCAGCCAAAACAGCATCAACAAATTTTTGTGCTTCTTCAAAATCAGCTGCATTAGACTGATAGCCTTTTGCTTTGATTCCCATTGCGTTCAATTCATTTTCTAAAGCTTCTGCAGAAGCAACAGATGAACTATATGTAAAAGCAACATTAGCACCGTTTTTTGCAAAAACTTCAGCTATTCCTTTTCCAATTCCACGACTTGCACCAGTAATTATGGCAACTTTTCCTTCTAGTAATTTCATTTTTAGTCAATATTTGTTTTTCGAAAATGGTTTACTCAATTTCTTCTTATTTTCAGAAAAAGCTGATTTCACTTTCAAAAGATTAATTATTTTCAAGAACTATATAGTCTTTTAATAGGTAAGTATCAAAAGTATTTTTGGAGTGCCAAATATAAGATATTTCCTTTTTAAAAAAAATTAGCCTCCATTATAACCATCATTGCAATGCGAACTACAAAAAAAGTGGCTTCCACCACTTCTTGTTTTGAATGAATTATTTTTCTTTTCTTCTTTTACGCTCTGCTTTTATCATCGATAACTCACGACTGGTTTGCCCTGCCACAGATGTATTTTCTTCTGCACGTCTAATTAAGTACGGCATTACGTCTTTAACTGGACCAAAAGGTAAATATTTTGCAACATTAAATCCGTTTTCGGCAAGATTGTAACTAATGTTATCGCTCATTCCATACAATTGACCAAACCAAATTCGGTTGTCATTGCTTTTTACACCTTTTTTCTCCATCAATTCCATCAATTTGAATGTACTCAATTCATTATGAGTTCCTGCAAAAATTGACATTCTATCCAAATGTTCCATCATATAAGCAACAGCTGCATCATAATTCTCATCAGATGCTTCTTTTGACGCACAAATAGGCGTTGGATAATTCATTTCTTGAGCACGAAGATTTTCTTTTTCCATATAAGCACCACGAACCAATTTCATTCCAATAAAAAACTGATCACGTTTTGCTTCTTCGTGTATTTTCTTCAAATAATCCAAACGATCCCAACGATACATTTGCAGCGTATTGAATATTATAGCTTTTTCTTTGTTGTATTTACGCATCATATCGGTAACCAAATCATCTGCTACATCTTGCATCCAGCTTTCTTCAGCATCAATAAGTAAAGCAACATCTTTAATGTAAGCTTCTTTACAAACAGCATCAAATCGTTCAACAACTTTATTCCATTCTATAGTTTCTTCATCTGTCAAAGGCTTTTTCTCACCTAATTTTTCATACAAAGCCAATCGCCCTAAACCAGTAGGTTTAAACACAGCAAAAGGAATCGCCAGTCTTTCTTTAGCAAATTCAATAGTCTTTAAAGTCATTTTTAAAGCAGCATCAAATTGCTCCTCTTCTTCTTTTCCTTCAACAGAATAATCCAAAACAGAAGAAACTCCTTTGGTATACATTTTATCAACAACCGTCAAACAATCATTTTCGCTAACACCACCACAAAAATGATCAAAAACAGTAGCTCTAATCAAGCTTTCTACTGGTAAATTAGCTTTAATAGCAAAATTTGTAACCGCTGTACCAATTCTAACCAAAGGTTCACTAGCAATCATTTTAAACAAAAAATAAGCTCTATCTAGTTCTGTATCACTTTTTAAAGCAAAGGCAACTTGTGTATTATTGAATATATTTTTCATTATTTGTTAAATTTTAATGCAAATATAGCTAGAGTTTTGAATTCTATTAACTAAAAATTGCCTTATTTTGCGACTCAAATAATTTGGAAATTATGCAAACTATTATAGCCAACAACTACCCTATTTATTTTAATGAAAACGCCTATGAACATTTGAATCTTTTTTTGAAAGAAAACAAATATTCTAATCTTTTTATCATCGTTGATAGCAATACTACCGATAGCTGTTTGCCAAAGTTTTTACCTTATCTAGAAACTGATTTGACGATAGAAATCGTTGAATTTGAAGCTGGAGAGATAAATAAAAACATAGAAACGTGTATTGAAATTTGGAATGTATTAACCGAATTAGGTGCTGATAGAAAATCTTTAGTAATTAATGTTGGTGGTGGCGTAGTGACTGATTTGGGAGGTTTTGTTGCTTCAACTTTCAAACGAGGAGTTGACTTTATTCATGTTCCAACAACGCTTTTATCTATGGTAGACGCTTCTGTGGGAGGTAAAAATGGTGTGGATTTAGGTAATTTAAAAAATCAAATTGGCGTTATTAATGTACCAAAAATGGTGTTAATCGACACTGCTTATCTTGAAACGCTTTCTCAAAGTGAAATGCGTTCAGGTCTCGCCGAGATGCTAAAACACGGATTAATTTATGACAAAAACTATTGGGAAAAGTTTTTAGACCTAACTTCGATTGATTTTGCTGATTTTGATGTTCTTATTCATCGTTCTGTAGCTATCAAAAATGAGATTGTAATGCAAGACCCTACTGAAAAAGGTATCCGAAAAGCTTTAAATTTCGGTCATACTTTGGGACACGCCATCGAAAGTTATTTCCTTGAAAGCAAAGACAAAACGACTTTACTGCACGGGGAAGCTATCGCGATAGGAATGATTTTAGAAAGTTTTATTTCATTGAAAAAAGGGCTAATTTCAACAGCCGAATACCAACAAATAAAACAAACGATAAATAGTATCTACGATAAAATTGTTTTTGAAGAAAATGATCTTGATCCAATCTTAGAGTTATTGATTCACGACAAGAAAAATGAATACGGAACCATTCAATTCGCCTTAATTGAAGGTATCGGAGCCATAAAAATAAATCAATTGGTTGAAAACGAATTGATTCTTGAAGCCTTCGAAGATTACAAATCTTAATCTTTTTTTTAATAAAAAGCATTGCATTGCGTATATATTATTTTTTACATTTGCATCGATGAAAAAAAATCAAAAAAATAGCAATAACAAAGGGGATAAAAACAAACAAGAACGATTTTTAATTAAATCTTTCCACCGTTTTTATACTATGATTGGTTGCTTTAATTTTGATCCTTTTCAATACATAAAAACAGAAAACGAAAAACTACAGATTAGGTACGCTAACATTAGAGTTTGAACAGCAATTGATTTAGTTTAAATGCTTAATTAATTTCTATAAATATTCAAAACTAATGAATACAAAATATTCCGACTTAATCAATCAAACGTACTATTTCCCTCAGGAAGAATTTAAATTAAATAAGGACAATCTACAATTTCACAATATTGATTTGATGAAATTAGTAGAAAAATATGGTACGCCATTAAAATTCACCTATTTACCTCAAATTTCCAACAACATCAACAAAGCCAAAAGCTGGTTTCGTAAGTCGATGGAAAAAAACAAATATGAGGCAAAATATTACTACTGTTATTGCACAAAAAGTTCTCATTTTGAGTACATAATGAATGAAGCTTTTAAGAACAATATCCATATAGAAACATCTTCTGCATTCGATATCAATATTGTTGAAAATTTGCTAGAAAATGGCAAAATCAACAAAAGTACTTATGTAATTTGTAATGGTTTCAAAAGAGATCAATACGTAGAAAATATTGCTCGATTAATTAATAATGGTCATAAAAATACCATTCCAATTATCGATAATTACGAAGAATTGGATTTGTTGCAATCGCAAATAAAAAACAAGTTCAAAATAGGAATTCGTATCGCAGCCGAGGAAGAGCCTAAATTTGAATTCTATACCTCTAGATTAGGAATTGGTTATAAAAACATAGTTCCTTTCTACAAGAAAGAGATTAAAGAGAATAAAAAATTGGAACTTAAAATGTTGCACTTTTTTATTAATACTGGGATTAACGATAATGCTTATTACTGGAATGAACTAGTAAAGTGTATTAAAGTATATGTAGCTCTTAAAAAAGAATGCCCCACTTTAGATGGATTGAACATTGGCGGTGGTTTCCCAATCAAAAATTCATTGACTTTCGAATATGATTATCAATACATGATTGATGAAATTATCAATCAGATTAAAATTGCTTGCGAAGAAGCAGAAGTAGATGTTCCAAATATTTTTACAGAGTTTGGTTCTTTTACTGTAGGTGAAAGTGGAGGTGCCATTTATCAAGTATTGTATCAGAAACAACAAAATGATAGAGAAAAATGGAACATGATTGACTCATCATTTATCACAACTTTACCAGATACTTGGGCGATTAATAAGCGTTTTATTATGTTAGCCATCAACCGTTGGAATGATACTTACGAAAGAGTTTTACTCGGAGGAATGACTTGTGATAGTGATGACTATTACAACTCTGAGCAAAATATGAACGCCATTTATTTGCCAAAATACAATAAAGAAAAACCACTTTATATTGGTTTCTTTAATACAGGAGCTTATCAAGAAACCATCGGTGGTTATGGAGGTTTGCATCACTGCCTAATTCCGCAACCTAAACATATTCTGATAGATAGAGATGAAAATGGTATTTTAGCTACAGAAGTTTTTTCTGAACAGCAAACTTCTGAAGATGTGTTAAAAATTTTAGGATACGGAAAAAAATAAACATAATTTTAATAATTGTCAAACTAAAAAATAGTAAAAATATAAATCAATTTTACTATTTTTGAAACCCTAACTATTTAAAAATGAGTAAAGGACCTATCAGTCAGTTTATTGAAAAGCATTATTTGCATTTCAACTCTGCATCCTTAGTTGATGCTGCAAAAGCTTATGAGCAGCAATTAGCCAATGGAGCCAAAATGTTGGTAAGTATGGCGGGTGCAATGAGTACCGCCGAAATAGGAAAAATATTTGCCGAAATTATTCGCCAAGATAAGGTTCAAATTATTTCTTGTACAGGAGCAAATCTTGAAGAAGATATAATGAACTTAGTAGCTCACTCACATTACGAAAGAGTTCCTCACTATCGCGATTTAACTCCACAAGATGAGTGGGATTTACTTGAGAGAGGATTAAACCGTGTGACTGATACTTGTATTCCTGAGCATGAAGCATTTCGTCGTTTACAAAAGCACATCTACAAAATTTGGAAAGATGCTGACGACAAAGGAGAACGCTATTTCCCTCATGAATTCATGTACAAAATGTTGCTTTCTGGAGTACTAGAAGAATACTACGAAATTGACTTAAAAGACAGCTGGATGTATGCTGCTGCTGAGAAAAATTTACCTATTATTGTGCCAGGTTGGGAAGATAGTACTATGGGTAATATTTTTGCTTCTTACGTAATAAAAGGAGAATTGAAAGCCTCAACTATGAAGTCTGGTATTGAATACATGACTTTCTTAGCTGATTGGTATTCTAAAAATTCATCTAACGGAATTGGATTTTTCCAAATTGGAGGAGGAATCGCAGGAGATTTCCCAATCTGTGTAGTACCAATGTTGTACCAAGATATGGAAATGCACGATGTGCCATTTTGGAGTTATTTCTGTCAAATTTCTGACTCAACAACAAGTTATGGTTCCTATTCTGGTGCTGTCCCGAATGAAAAAATCACTTGGGGTAAATTAGATATAAACACTCCGAAATTTATAATTGAGTCGGATGCTACTATTGTAGCACCATTAGTTTTTGCTTATTTGTTAGATTTATAGAATAATTTATGAAAAGAGTAATTGTTGATTACGCCAAACTAACTAACGAAATTTTAAATCTTTTAGTTGAAAAATTTCCTGATGGGTATGATGATTCGGATATAATTCGTTTCAGAAATGCTAAAAATGAATTAGTTGAAGCAGTTGAAGTTCGAACTGAAGACACTATTTACCTTGTTAAGGTAAGTACTAAACTTGCAGATCGTATAGAAAACTTTGATGACGACGAAGATATCGATGCTGTTGTAGCTCCAATTAGTGGTTTAGAATTAGATGATGACGATGCTGTGTCTGATGATGACGATGAAGATGATAATTTAGATAAACCAGACTTAGATCCTGAGGACGATGAAGATGGTGACACTGATGTTGCTGACGAGGACGATGAGGATGACGAAGATTAAATTTCTCTAAAAAATACAAAGGAGCTCATAACAAGAGCTCCTTTTTTTTATACTTTTATACTTCAAATATAAGTATAAGCCAAAATGACAATTAATTTACACGCCACTCTCAAAGAGAATTTTGGGTTTGAAAAGTTTAGACCCAACCAAGAAGAAATTATCAATTGTATTTTATCTGGACAAGACACACTTGCGATTATGCCTACAGGTGGAGGAAAATCTATTTGTTTTCAGCTACCAGCACTTGTTTTACCGGGAACTACCATTGTTATTTCTCCGTTAATCGCTTTAATGAAAGATCAAGTAGATAGTTTAAAAGCAAACGGAATCAAAGCATGTTTTATAAATAGCAGCCAATCTTCAGATGAACAACAATTTTATATAGATGCTTTACAAACTAACGAATTTAAACTCGTTTATATAGCTCCTGAAAGCCTTTCCTATTTGGACAATGCATTCAACAAACTCACAATCAGTCTTATTGCAATTGATGAAGCGCATTGTATTTCGGCTTGGGGTCATGATTTCAGACCAGCTTATACAAATTTAGGGTATTTAAAAAACCGCTTCCCCTCTACTCCAATTTTAGCCTTGACTGCCACAGCCGACAAAGCTACTAGAACTGACATTTCAGATCAATTGAATTTGGTTAATCCTAAAACTTTTGTGGCTTCTTTTGATAGAAAAAATTTAAGTCTAGAAGTGAGACCTGCTTTAGATCGCGTCAAACAAATCATTGATTTTATAGACACAAAACCAAATGAATCAGGAATCATTTATTGCTTAAGCAGAAAGACTACAGAAGAACTTGCTGAAAAACTTCAAAAAATAGGAATTAAAGCAAGTGCATATCACGCTGGGTTGGATAATCGTACACGTTCAACGGTACAAGATGCTTTTATCAATGATGAATGTCAAGTAGTCTGTGCTACCATCGCTTTTGGAATGGGTATTGACAAATCAAATGTTCGCTGGGTTATTCACTACAACCTACCCAAAAATATTGAAGGATATTACCAAGAAATTGGACGTGCCGGAAGAGATGGTTTACCTTCAGAAACGATTTTGTTCGAAAGCTATGGTGACATGATTCAGTTACAAAAATTTGCTTCTGAAGGTTCAAATGCCGAAGTGCAATTAGCAAAATTGGAGCGAATGAAACAATATGCTGATGCTTTAAGTTGTAGAAGAAAAATTTTGCTCTCTTATTTTGGTGAATTGGTTACCGAAAATTGTGGAAACTGTGACATCTGCAAAAATCCTCCCGCTTTTTTTGACGGAACCATTACTGCTCAAAAGGCCTTGTCTGCAATCACAAGATTGAAAGAATCAGAACCACTAGCGGTAATCGTTGATTTTTTAAGAGGTTCCAAAAACGCTTCTATTTTCGATAAAGAATACCAACATCTAAAAACATACGGTATCGGAATTGATATCTCTTGGTATGATTGGAACCAATACATTATCCAATTGATAAATCTTGGATTTTGCGAAATTGCTTTTCACCAACAAAACAAAATCAAATTAACTCCTTTGGCTAAAAAAGTTTTATTTGAAGGTGAAAAAGTACAATTAACAACTGTCCAAAAAATTGATAAAACTAAAGCAGAGCCTAAGGAACGTAGTCCGAAAACAGCAACCAATTCTTTATTTGAAATTTTAAGAAAGCTACGTGCTGAAATTGCAAAAGAAGAAGAAGTTCCTGCTTATGTGATTTTTAACGATGCAACGCTAAGACAATTAGAGAATCAACGACCCATGAGTGATTCAGATTTTTTAGCAATAGATGGAGTCGGAAAAGCAAAATTGGAAAAATATGGAGATATCTTTATTAAAACCATCATCGATTTTCAAAAAAACAAAACTGTAAAAGCCAAAAAAGAATCCAACACATATAAAGAAACATTAGCATTATTCCAATCTGGAATAAGTGTCGATGAAATTGCAATAAAAAGAAATTTGGGCATCAGTACCATTGCATCGCATTTAGCCAAACTTTATATAGATGGTCATCCCATTGATTTAAGTAGCTACATCAGTCATGAAGAAATCACTCAAATTAGAGCAGCCAAAACCAAACTTGAAAATCCAAATGCTTTAAAGCCCTATTTTGAATATTTTGAAGAACAACTGCCTTATGACAAAATAAGATTAGCACTTGCCATTATTGAAAAAGAAAATCAAGAATGATGACAATTGCTTCCTTTGCTCCAATTGTAGATGCTAGAACTAAAATCCTAATTTTGGGTTCTATTCCTGGGATAAAATCGTTAGAAAAAGTCGAATATTACGGAAACAAACAAAATCAATTTTGGAAAATCATTTGTACAATATTCAACAATACGGTCGTACCCGATTGTTATAAAAACAAAGTAGATTTTTTGCTTCAAAATCGAATTGGACTCTGGGATGTGGTTAGAAATTGCGAGCGAAAAGGAAGTTTAGACATTGCTATCAAAAATCAAGAAATAAATGATTTTGATACTTTTTTAAACGAACATCCAAAAATTACAACACTTCTATTCAATGGAAAAACAGCTTATCAGTTTTTCTATAAAAAATATGGACAAATAAAAGGCATTACGTATTATGTAATGCCTTCTACAAGTCCTGCAAACACAATACCATTCGAAAACAAATTAAACGAATGGTCTTTGATTTTGAGTAATTTATAAGTATCGTTCTTCAAACACTTTTTGATGATGCTTTTGATGTCCAATTATAATAAAACCAATGGCTCGAACCGAAATTTCATTTTCTGAAGCTATTCCCATTCTAGCCAACTGTTCATCGGAAAAACTTTTGAACAACAACAAAGTAGCATGACGAACAGCTGATAATTCGGTAAGTAATTCCTGCAAACCTCTTTTGTTAGCATTGGTATTATCTACATAATTATTTTCGTCAAAACCAGGTAAAGGCGTTTTGTCATTTCTAGAAATTCGCAAAGCGCGATAACTAAAAACTCTTTCAGAATCAATGATATGCTGAATTATTTCTTTTATCGTCCACTTACCTTCAGCATAACGATAGTCAAATTTATCCATAGGGATATTTTGGACAAATCGAATGAAATCGTGTAATGAAATTTCTAATTCCTCGATTAATTCTACATTCATAGCTGCATTGATATAAGTAGCTTGAAATTTTGAATACTCATTAACTGGTAACTGATTTGAATTCATAATTAAAAAATTAAGCCGAGTTTCTACTCGCGTTTGTATTTCCGAAAAGAGATCTAGTTACTATTTTTTCATAAACCTTAATAAGTTCATCATTAGGTTGAGTCGCTTTGTTCAATTCGTTAATTTTTAATAAAGCATATTGCTGTATCGTTAAGAGTGGCAATACAATACGCTCTCTCATATCGATTGAAGCTTTACCATCAGGATAATTTTCCATAAGGTCTTTATGCCCTGCGATTTTCAACAACAAACGTTTTGTTTCTAAAAACTCATCATAAATGATTTGCCAAAACTCACCAAACTCTGGGTCTTTTCGCATATAAGCTGTTAATGGAAAAAATGATTTTGCCAAAGACATCATACTATTTTCCAATAACGTTTTTACAAATAATGAATTTTTATATAGATTATTAACTTTATCCCATTCGTTATTATCTTCGAAATACTTCAAAGCGGTACCCACTCCAAAAAAACCTGGAACATTTTGCTTTAATTGACTCCAAGAACCTACAAAAGGAATCGCTCTTAGGTCACTAAATTCTAGACTTTCAGAGGTACTTCTCTTAGATGGACGACTTCCAATATTTGTTTTTGCATAGTATTTTAAAGTACTCATTTGCTCCAAATACGGGATGAACTTAGGATGATTTTTAAAACTCAAGTATTTTTCATATCCTAATTCAGACATTTTATCCAATATAGCTTTATCTTCTTGAGATAATTTGTTTTTAGAATTATTAAATACCTGATTGGTCACTCCGGCACTCAAAAGGTTTTCTAAATTATAACGACAAGAATCTAAGGTTCCAAAATTTGAGCTAATAGTTTGCCCTTGAATCGTAATCTGGATTTCTTTATTTTCAATTTGAGGCCCTAACGAAGCATAGAACTTATGTGTTTTTCCGCCACCACGAGCAGGAGGTCCACCTCTACCATCAAAAAATATAGCTTGAACATCATATTTTCGGGAGATTTCAGTAAGGGCTTCTTTTGCTTTGTAAATACTCCAATTCGCCATTAAATAACCACCGTCTTTTGTTCCATCAGAAAAGCCTAACATTATGGTTTGCTTGTTTCCTCTTCGTTTTAAATGTGCAGCATAAGAAGCATTGGTATATAATTTCTCCATAATTTCATGAGCATGTTGCAAATCATCAACAGACTCAAAAAGCGGGATAATATCAATAGTTGCTTCTTCCCAATTGCTCAATTTAATCAAAGCAAATGTTTCTAGAACATTCAATGCACTTTCGTTATTACTAATAATGTATCGATTGGCACCAAATTCTCCATTGTTTACTTGAATGGTTTTCACAGCTTGTATTGATTCTAACGTCTGTCTTGTTATGACATTATCAAAAACATTTGGATCTAAATCACCACTTACATTTTCAAGTACTTCAAATTTTTCCTGTTCAGAAAGGGTAAAATAATTATCAGGAAAAACTTCAGTATTTGACTTTAAATAAAAATTCACGACATCTTTAAAAACTGCATCATGTATTTTGCTATTTTGTCTAATATCCAAAGTGGCGAAATGAAATCCGAATAAATTTACACGTATCAATAAGGCTTCCAAATCATCTAAATACAATGATTGATGTTGCTCAATAATGATGGTTTTAATTTTATGAATTTGTTCTTTGAATTCTTCTAATGTGATAAAAATTTCACCTTTGGAATAAAAAACAGAACGATACAATTTTTGTTCTAACTCAGAAATCAACACATCAACTCCAGAGAAAGTAAGTTTTCGTTTTAAATTTCTAATTTCAAAATAATAGCATTTTAAAATTGAAGTTCTTAAACGTTCCGCAACTTTAATAGTGATTTCAGTCGTAACAAAAGGATTTCCATCTCTATCTCCTCCTGGCCAAAAGCCAAGTTTTATTAATGGATTTTGAATAGTCGTTCCATCAAAGACATTTTTTTCTAAATAATGGATCATCTCTCCAGATGTGTTATAAAACACATTTTCTAGATACCAAATCAAACTAATTGCTTCATCAAACGGATTAGGTTTTTCGTTTTGAATAAATGGCGTTTTACCAAGTTGCGCTAATAACTGCTTAATTTGAATAAGATCGTTTTTTCTAATTGCAGCAGTTAAATCATTAATTATTCCCAAAACAGGACCTGGATAAAATTGTGTAGGGTGAGCTGTCAATACAGTTCGTACATTAAAATTCTCTAAAAAAGCAATTAGTTCTTTTTGCTTGTTTTTAGCATCTGTTTTCTCCTTAATATCACGCAATGACCCCCTTCCTTCCATATTATTAACTGAGGAAAAAGCTGCATCTTCAATTGCATCAAACAACACAATTTGTCTTTCTATATACTGAATGAAACGAAACATTAAATCGATTGCTTCTTGCTCAGTAGCGTTATTTAAGTATTTAGCAGAGAAAAAATCTACAATTTCTTTGGGTGTTTGTTGTTTTTTAAAACCTTTTTCACAAATATCTGTAAACAAAGGAAGTAAGACTCCAGTATTATCTACTGAATCAAAAGGCAATGTGATAAAAACGCTATTATATATATGATATTTAGATAGGACATCTCTATTGAATCGCTCAATTTTTGGGAGGGTATACATAATAAATTTAGTTATTTATTTGGCTTAATAATTGGTTTGTATTGTCAAAAAAAAATAAAAATATAACATCAAAAAACACTATCAGCTACTAATATAACAGTAAGTAGCTATTTTGATTAGTTTAAATTATTTTTTCATAAAAAAACCCCAAGAATCAACTTGAGGTTATATTAAAAATATAGCAATCAAGTCATTACATCTCCTTAAAGATGGTATGCATTAAACGCTTCTTATCATTGATACTTTCTTCCAATGAGATCATAGTTTCAGTTCTGTACACACCATCGATATCATCAATCATAAAGATAACATCTTTTGCGTGTTTTGTATCTTTTGCTCTAATTTTGCAAAAAATATTAAACTTACCAGTGGTTACAGAAGCTACCGTTACAAATGGGATTTCATTAATACGTTCCAAAACAAATTTAGTTTGAGAAGTATTATTTAAAAACACACCAACATAAGCGATAAATGAGTAACCCAATTTATCATAATCCAATACCAAAGAAGATCCCATGATAATCCCAGCATCTTCCATTTTTTTAACTCTTACATGTACTGTACCTGCAGAAATTAATAATTTTTTTGCGATATCGGTGAAAGGAACTCTTGTGTTGTCAATCAACATATCTAAAATTTGATGATCTACTTCATCCAAACGAAATTTACTCATAATTCTTTAATTAATATTACTATTTTAAGGCAAGAATGTGTACAAATATAAGAAAAAATCAATATTTTGATAAAAAAATTAAACTTTAATCATTCCATTAACAAAAACAACCTTGTCATCTAATGAAAAATCGGCTATTTGATTAATTTTAGGCAAATTATCTTGATTATCCGAATACAAAGCACCTTGTGCATCATACTCGTAATGACCAAAATAAGAATCCAAATTTTCGATTGCTGCGATATAAGCTTTAAAATTTACTTTCCCATCAATCAATTCTTCCTTATATTGAACAGCAAAATTCGTTATAATTTCATTACCATCATAATTTATTTTGATATTTTTATACATAAAATCATAAAAAACCACTTTATTTTGAGGAATATTCAAATATTGGCTGATTTCATTATCAACTATATCGTTTTCGGAAAGTGTAGTAAAACTCACAAGTAAAGAAATGAAGATATACTTTCTCGTTTCTTCTCTCAAATAATCATCAGGAAAATGCCCAGCTTCAAACAAAATTGTTGGTACACCCAAACTTTGAAACGTATCTCCAATACAATTAATATTAAATGAATCATCAAAACGTCCCACTTGACCTGGAATATAATTTTGCAGAACGCTATTAATATTGTTTATAACCCTTATAGCATCGAGTCTGGTTGCATTAATATCTCTTTCTTCATTATAAGAAGGAGCTAAAAAAGAAACAGTTGCAGGCTTTCCAGAATCAGCAACTCCAAAAATTGTTCTTTGATCATGAAGATTAAAACAATAATCTGGTTGAAAAACCTCAAAAACACCTCTCAAAACTAAACTTTCTGGCTGAGTCAAGTCTTGAGCATCCCTATTTAAATCAACTTTATTGGCATTTTCACGAGTATACAAATATGCTCCATCAGGATTTAAAATTGGAATGGCCAAAAAAGTGAAGGACTCCAAAAGCATTTTTGCCAACTCCGTTTCGCTATTCAAAAGATTAATAAAATCCAAAAGTGCTTTTGTGGTCGTGCTTTCATTACCGTGCATCTGAGACCATAAAAAGATTTTTGTCTTTCCTGTACCAATTTGATAGGTATATATTGGCCTTTCTTGAACAGAGTTGCCTACGTGTTTAACTTGATTATTTGTATTATGTTTTTTTAGAATTGGCAAAATTGCTTCCAAAGTCAAATACCTTCCTTGTACCGATTGTTCCTTAAAATTGAGGAATAAATCTAACGCTTCCATATTTTTATTTTTTGTTTTACAAAAATATACATCTTTAAAATTACAATTGTAAACTATTGCTCTTTTTTAAAAATACAATCTTACAATTAAAACTATTCAATTTCCATCAATTCGTAAGAGAACAACAAAATACACAAATAATCAATTCAATATTATATATATCAATTTATTAAATACGATTATCTAAATTAAAATTTTAATAAAAATCAAACTATTAGTCACTATTAATAAGCTTAATTTGTTTTATGAAAACAATTAATTACATTTGTAAAGACTCGTACTATCAAAATAATTTACAATGGTAAACTTAGACATTTTCATTAAAAGACTAGAATATATCCTTGACTATTACAGTATGAATGCGGCTACTTTTGCCGATAGAATTGGTGTACAAAGGTCTAGTTTGTCTCACCTCCTTTCCGGCAGAAACAAACCTAGTTTGGACTTTGTTTTAAAAATAGTAGAAGAATTTCCAGAAGTAAATCTATATTGGCTACTTATAGGAAAAGGAAGTTTTCCAGATGAACATGTTTCAAAATTAGAAAATCAAACTCACCCTTCTCTCTCTAACACTTCTGGTTTAGACAAAGAAAAAAAGCAAATCCAAGGGGAAAATTTCAAAAATGTTGAACCAACAAATTTTTCAATTAGCAATACTTCAAAACAACAAATCGAAAAAATTGTCTTTTTTTACAAGAATGGTTCTTTCAAAGTATACGAACAAGATTAATGTTTTTTAAAAAGAAGAAAAAACTAATTACCAATCATATCCATTTGTTGGAATTTTTCCTTCTACTCCAACAAAATGTTTTTTCAACTCATTCAAGTCAGCTTCATAATTAGAAGTTGGAAAAAAGGGCTTACCTAAATTTACTTCTTTTTTTCCAAAATCAAAAGCTACCGGAATAATAGGTACTTCTGCCTTAAGAGCTATGTAATAAAACCCTGTTTTTAATTGAGATACTTTTTTACGAGTACCTTCTGGAGCAACCGCTAAACGAAATTCGTCTCTCCTTTTAAATATAGAAGCTATAGCATCAACTTTATTCAACCCTCCACTTCTGTCTAAGGGTTCGCCCCCCATATATTTAAAGTAATAATTAAAAGGAAACATAAAAAGCTCTTTTTTACCAATCCAATTCATTTCTAAACCAACGATTCCTCTTGTAAAAACACCTAAATAAAAATCGTGATTACTAGTATGTGGCATTACCATCATAACGCACTTTTTAACCTCACTCTCAATACCGCCAACAATCTTCCAACCCATTAGATCAAAAAAGATCCACTTATAAATTTGCTTTTTCATTGTTTTAAAAATATTGAGCAAAATAAATGATTAAAATGGTATTTTTGAATAAATTTAATTTGAAATGCTAAAAAAACTTTTTAGTTACCTTATCCCTATAAATATTTACAAATCGAAATCATCTGTTAGCAAAAGCATTGAAGTCACTTGGACTAATGGTGAGTTACTGATTGATTCCGAAAACACAAACTATTCCTATGGTAGTTTGCAGCGCATCCTTAGAATAGGACTTCGAAAAATTGGTTTTAATACCATACAAACTATGGATACTATTTTAGTCCTTGGTGTGGCTGGAGGCAGTGTAATTAAAACATTAGTTAATGAAATCCATTTTAAAGGCCAAATTACAGGTGTTGAAATTGATAAAGAAATAATTGAAGTTGCAAATTCTTACTTTCAACTTGACCAAATTCCTAATCTAGAAATAAAAATACAAGATGCTCTCGATTTTGTTTTGAGATGCAAAGATCAATACAATTTAATTATCATTGATGTTTTTGAAGATCTTGAAATGCCTAGCTTTTTATTTGAGCCTTATTTTAGAGATAAGACTTTATCACTTTTAAAAGATAATGGCTACCTACTTTTTAACACAATGACACTCAGTGAAGCTGACAATACTAGAAACAAAAAATTCATTGACGGCTTAAAAAACACTAAATTCAAAATCAACTCCATCCCAAGAATCGAAAGACACAATGAGTTAATTTTAGTACAGCCAATCAACCAAAAGAGATTTCAGAAAAACTAAGCAAACATTTTATTGATCCTCTTCATAAAAAGTAAAATCCAAGAAACTTGAGAGCTGTCCAAAAAAAAACTCCAAAATCTGATGACTTTGGAGTTTTTGAAAATCTGTGGGCGATGAGGGGTTCGAACCCCCGACCCCCTCGGTGTAAACGAGGTGCTCTGAACCAGCTGAGCTAATCGCCCGATTGCGTGTGCAAATATACAGCTAGAATTCGTATTTGCAAGACTTTTTT
>JAGOFG010000172.1 GCA_017997335.1 Flavobacterium sp.
TTAATTTATTATAAATCAATGAAATCTGTTTTTTATAATTTAGTTTCTACTCCACCCATTTGTAATAACGAGCGCCTAGTAAGTTGGGATTTTCGTTTTCGATACGATCCAAAATCCATTCGTTTTGTGGGGTGCGAATGGGTTTTTTTTGTTCTTTTTTGTGGAGTTTCTCGTAGGTTGTAAAATCAATAGCGATGCTTTTTTCTAGCGTTTCAAATAGTGCTACAGGTTGCAAGGCTTTTTTCCAATCCGCTTGAATGGTTCCCTCGAAAACTTTAGATTTAGAGCCACTTCCATAGGCTAAAAAGCCCATTTTCTCGTTAGCAATTTCAGTATTGTTTTCTGAAAAATGTGCCAAAGTCGATAACAAACCCATAAAAATGGAACCCGTATATAAGTTTCCAATTAAAGAGGAAGCGATTTCTGCAGGTTGTAATTTTTGACTCACAAAATCTTGATAAGCTGGTGTCTTGCTGATTTCTTTGAGTTTGTTTTGGTATTCTTCTGGGGTTTCGTTTCCAGTAATAACTGCTTCGGTTGCATCTAAGGCATAAATTTCCGTCAACATACGTCGTCCTTGAAAGGCATACGGTAAATGCATCACAATGCTTTTCCAGTTGTCGTAAATCGTTTCAGAAGTGTTTTTTGCTTTTTTGAAAGCAAAGTAGGCGTCTTTGGTACGATCCATATAACATTGGTTCGAATACTGTCCGTCAAACACCGGTTGGTCTTTGTGGATTTCGATTTCACCTTCCAAATTATCAAACCAAGCCTCGTTGTTGTTATTGCCTGTGATTTCTTGTTTTGAGATAGTTCTGTAAGGTTTAAAAAAGTCAAATACACCTTTCGTGCTTACACCCCAATGATTCTCAAAAGCAATAATTCTTGGATTAGCAGAGATGAGTATGGCTACAGCTCCTGCGCCTTGGGTATATTCTCCGGTGGAGTTGAGGTCGTATTTGGCAAAATCTGTAGTGACAACAATGGCTTTTTTGGTGGGATTTAATTTTATAAAATCCAAACAGTTTTGCATCGCATCCACTCCGCCAATGCAGGCAAAAGTAAAATCAACTGCATCGCAATGCGTTAAACAGTTTTCTCCAAATTTTTGTTCCATCAAGGCTATCAAAAACGAAGCGATGGGCTTGGAGCTGTCGATTGCGCTTTCAGTTCCAATGTAAATTCTAGCAATATCGTTTAAAGCTATATTTTGATCTTGGATGAGTTTTGTTAAGGCATTGGCGCCAAAAACTACAGTATCTTGATGGGCATCGGCGAGTGTCATATTGGTCAATCCGAGTCCTTTTTGCAGCTTTGCGGGTTCTATATTTCGAGCTTCTGCTAAGGTTTGTATAGGTAAGTGTATTTTGGCTACGTCAAAAGATAGGGCGTCAATTCCGATTTTCATGGTATAAATTTTTCTATTGCAAAGGTAAAATGACAACGGGCAAATACAAGGTTTTTGGGGGAATATTATGTTTTTGTGTTGCATTTTTTTTGATTAAAAGCAAAACAAAAAACTTTGTTAGTAAATCTGTAATTTTAGTTTCTTTTTGGTTGAAAATACTGTAGATATGGTAATTGTGTTTTTTTTCTTTTTTTAAGTTTTGTTTAGTGTATAAAGTCAAAAAACACCTGAAAAATAGTAGGATATTAAACACTTTAAAATCATTATAAATAGCTGTAAAAAGGTTGTGATTCATGAGTAATTCGCTTATTTTTGTGTGAAATTTTTAATAATCTATATAAAAACATTATGGCACAAACAGCATTGTTAAAGTCTTCCATAGCCAGAAAAGTGGCGATGGCACTTTCGGGGCTTTTCTTAATTACTTTCTTGTCATTGCATTTTTTTATTAATATGATATCGGTTTTTAGTGCGGATACTTTTAATGCAATGTCTCACTTTATGGGGTATAACCCAGTAATCCAATTTGTTATGCAACCTATTCTAATTGCAGGTGTGGTTTTTCACTTTGTAATGGGGATAGTTTTAGAATTACAAAACAAAAAAGCAAGACCTGTAGCTTACGCCAAATATGATGGAGCAGCGAATGCTTCATGGGCTTCTAGAAATATGATTATTTCTGGATTGGTGGTTTTGGCTTTCTTGGGATTGCACTTTTATGATTTTTGGGTTCACGAAATCACTTACAAATATGTAGAAGTAGGTGCAATTAACGAAACTCGCTATTTTGAAGAATTGGTTCATAAATTTGAAAGCCCAGTACGAACAGGTATTTACGTTGGAGCTTTTGTATTATTGGCACTACACTTATGGCATGGTTTCAGTTCTTCTTTTCAATCAGTAGGATTCAATAACAAGTTTTCTTCTACTATTCAAAAATTAGGATACGCGTTTGCAATTGTGGTTCCTTTCGGATTCATTTTTATTGCGTTATTTCATCATTTTAATCATTAATATCAATCGTAATGAAACTAGATTCTAAAATACCAGAAGGTCACATTTCTCAAAAATGGACGGATTATAAAGATCACTTAAAATTAGTTGCTCCCAACAATCGCCCTAAGATTGATATTATTGTTGTAGGAACTGGATTAGCAGGGGCTTCTGCTGCGGCATCATTTGCAGAAATGGGGTACAATGTAAAAGCATTTTGTTATCAAGATTCTCCTCGTCGTGCACACTCTATTGCTGCACAAGGTGGAATTAATGCTGCCAAAAACTACCAAAATGACGGAGATAGTACATTCCGTTTGTTTTACGATACCATCAAAGGAGGAGATTATAGAGCACGTGAAGCTAACGTTCACCGTTTAGCAGAAGTGTCAAACAATATTATTGACCAATGTGTGGCTCAAGGAGTTCCTTTTGCACGTGATTACGGAGGATTGCTTGATAACCGTTCTTTTGGAGGAACTCAAGTACAACGTACGTTTTACGCAGCAGGTCAAACAGGACAACAATTGTTGCTAGGAGCTTATTCTGCTTTGTCTAGACAAATTGGTCTTGGTAAAGTAGCTATGTACAACCGTCACGAAATGTTGGAATTAGTAAAAGTAAATGGTAAAGCTCGTGGAATCATTGCACGTAACTTAGTAACTGGTGAATTAGAGCGTCACTCAGCTCACGCAGTAATCATAGCAACTGGAGGATACGGAAATGTGTATTTCCTTTCTACGAATGCTATGGGTTCTAACGTTACTGCAGGTTGGAAAATTCACAAGCAAGGCGCTTTATTTGCTAACCCTTGTTATGTTCAAATTCACCCAACTTGTATTCCAGTTCACGGTACCAATCAATCTAAATTAACGTTGATGTCTGAGTCATTAAGAAACTCAGGGCGTATTTGGGTGCCAAAGAAAAAAGAAGATGCTGAAGCGATTCGTGCGGGTAAATTAAAACCAACACAAATTGCAGAAGAAGATAGAGATTACTATTTAGAAAGAAAATACCCTGCGTTTGGTAACTTAGTTCCTCGTGACGTTGCTTCTAGAGCAGCCAAAGAAGTTTGTGATGCTGGTCACGGAATTGAAGCTAACGATACTAATGAAGGAGTTTATTTGGATTTCTCTTCTGAGATTCAATCTAAAGGAAAACAAGTAGCTTACGCTAAAGGAAATCACAATCCATCTCAAGAGGAAATTACTTCGCTAGGAAAAAAATGGTTAGAGGAAAAATATGGTAACTTGTTTACTATGTATCAAAAAATCACTGACGAAAATCCATACGAAACCCCAATGAAGATTTATCCAGCGGTTCACTATACTATGGGTGGTGTTTGGGTTGATTATAACTTGCAATCTACAATTCCGGGTTGTTTCGTAGCTGGAGAAGCTAATTTCTCAGATCACGGCGCGAACCGTTTAGGAGCTTCTGCTTTGATGCAAGGTTTGGCAGATGGTTATTTTGTATTGCCTTACACGGTTTCTGATTATTTAGCTGATGATATTCGTACAGGAAAAATTTCTACAGATTTGCCAGAATTCGTTGAAGCTGAGAATAATGTAAAAGCAAGTATCGAAAAATTCTTGAACAATAACGGAACTAAAACTGTAGACCATTTCCACAAACGCTTAGGTTTGATTATGTGGAATAAGGTAGGTATGGGACGTAATGAAAAAGGATTGAAAGATGCTATTCAAGAAATTGCAGCTTTGAAAGAGGAATTTTATAAAGACGTTTTTGTTCCAGGAAGTGCTGATGAATTGAATCCAGAATTAGAAAAAGCACTTCGTGTAGCTGATTTTATTGAATTAGGACAATTGATGGCAATTGATGCATTACAAAGAAAAGAATCTTGTGGTGGTCACTTCCGTGAGGAGTATCAAGATGCTGAAGGGGAAACTCTTCGTGATGATGAAAACTTTAAGTTTGTTGGCGCATGGGAATATATGGGCTATGACATTAATCAAGAGGTACTTCACAAAGAAGAATTGAAATACGAGTTTATTAAAATAGCAGCTAGAAATTACAAATAGAAAATCATGAGCGCAGCAAAAAATATCAATATAAACCTTAAAATTTGGCGTCAAAAGAATGCTAAATCAAAAGGAAGCATGGAAAGTTATAAATTAGATAACGTTTCTACTGCCAGTTCGTTTTTGGAAATGTTAGACCAATTAAACGAACAATTAGTTAACGAAAGAAAAGAGCCTATCGCTTTTGACCACGACTGTCGTGAGGGAATTTGTGGAATGTGTTCTTTATATATCAACGGACGTGCTCACGGACCAGACACAGGAATTACTACTTGTCAGTTGCATATGAGAATGTTCAACGATGGCGATACAATTTACATTGAACCATGGAGAAGTGCTGCTTTTCCAGTGATCAAAGATTTAGTTGTAGATCGTTCTTCATTTGATAGAATACAACAAGCGGGAGGTTTCGTTTCTGTAAATACTTCTGGTAGAACAATGGATGCGAATGCTATTCCAATCCCAAAACACGATGCAGATAGAGCTTTTGAAGCAGCAGCTTGTATTGGTTGTGGAGCTTGTGTAGCTACTTGTAAAAATGGTTCAGCGATGTTGTTCGTTGGAGCCAAAGTTTCACAGTACGCACTTTTACCACAAGGAAAAGTAGAGGCTACAAATCGTGTATTGAATATGGTTCGTCAGATGGATGAAGAAGGATTTGGAAACTGTACCAACACTGGAGCTTGCGAAATAGAATGTCCAAAAGGAATTTCTTTAGAGAATATTGCTCGTATGAACAGAGAATATTTGGCAGCAAGTTTGAAATAATTGC
>JAGOFG010000044.1 GCA_017997335.1 Flavobacterium sp.
TTATATTTTATAAACTGCATTTTGAACTAAATATTGTTTTGCAAAAAGCCAAGCTTATAACTAGATAGTTATTATGTTGCGAAATAACAATAATTTTAATTGGTTTCCAATATTATTAAAATAAGTTTTAACTTGTTAAAATTTAATTCATATCTAAGTTTTGAAAAATACCTGATTTTAGTGAGAGTTATTTTTTTAGTCTATTGATATGTAGTCTTTTATGTTTTTGTGTTGCTTTTTATTAATGCTTTAAAATCTCTTTACAGGATGTTTTTTTGAATGCTTTTTTTCTTTATTTGATTTTGAATTACTAGTTTTGTTGAATAATCTTAATAAACTAAACAAAAAAATGAAAAAAATTATTTTAACTGCTGTTGCAGTATTTGGATTCGCATTTGCTAATGCACAAGAAGAAGAAAAAGCATTTGGTTTCGCTAAAGGTGATGTTATTGTAGAAGGTAACTTAGGTTTTTCATCTACTAATGACAAAAACACTGAAGAAAAAACTAACAGTTTTCAATTCAATCCAAAAGTTGGTTACTTTTTAACTGACAAATTTGTTGTTGGAGTTGAATTAGGTGTTGGTTCAGACAAAGAAGAAGTAGCAGGAACAGAAACTGACAAAAATTCAAATTTTGATGCAGGTGTTTTTGGTCGTTATTATTTCTTAGATTTAGGAAAAAGATTCAAAACTTATGCTGAAGCTGGTTTAGGTATGGAATCAGGAAAAGCTGGTTTAGGAGATGCTAAGTATTCTGGATTTGGATTTGGTGCAGGATTAGGAATGAACTATTTCGTTTCTGATAGTTTTGCTATCAACTTCGCTTTAACAGATGTTTTATCTTACTCTTCTCAAAAATGGGATGGTGCTGAGAATGTATCTGAATTCAATGCAAACGTAAATGTTTTCAATAACTTCTTTACAACTGCTCAATTTGGTTTAACTTACAAATTCTAATTTGTAAAAAACAAATAAGTCAAAAATCCCGCTTCTGCGGGATTTTTTTATTGCTGTAATTTGCCTACATTTGAAATATGAGTACTTGGCAATCGTATATTAAAGAATATCAAAATTATCTTCGTTTAGAGCGTGGTCTTTCTAAAAACACCATTGAAAACTACACGTTTGATATCGAAAAATTAGTGTTGTTCTTGCATCAACATGAAATACAGGTTTCTCCTATTTCAATTACAGAAGAAACGGTTCAGCAATTCATTTACGAAATTTCGTCTAAAGTAAACGCTCGTAGTCAGTCACGAATTATTTCAGGACTAAAAAGCTTTTTTAATTATTTAGTTTTTGAAGATTATCGAAAAGATACACCGCTAGAATTAATAGAAGTTCCTAAAACCGGTCGAAAATTACCCGATACTTTAGCTACGGAGGAAATTGATGCGCTAATTTCAGCAATCGATTTATCCACACCCGAAGGCGAACGCAATCGCGCTATGCTCGAAACTTTATATGGTTGTGGACTTCGTGTTTCTGAATTGGTTGGGTTGAAAATTTCGGATCTTTTTTTTGAAGAAGGCTTTATTAAAATTCACGGAAAGGGCAACAAAGAACGTTTTGTTCCCATTGGCGAATTGGCTGAAAAATATATTACCATTTATAAAGAAACTATTCGTGTTCATACGCCTATTCAAAAAGGTTTTGAAGATACTTTGTTCCTAAACCGACGAGGGCGACAATTGACCAGAGCGATGATTTTTACAATAATTAACAACTTAGCCGATTTGATTGAGCTAAATAAAAAAATTAGTCCTCATACATTTAGACATTCTTTTGCGACTCATTTGCTGGAGAATGGAGCTGATTTGCGTTCGATTCAACTAATGTTAGGACATGAATCAATCACCACTACTGAAATATATGTGCATTTAGACCGAAAATTTTTAAAACAGGTTATGCATTCATATCATCCTCGAAAAGATAAATTTATGGATTGATTTTAACTAAATTATTGCAAGATGTTAGTTTAATTAAAACTTTTACTATTTTTAGCAAAAGAAAGTCTATATAACTGATGATATTTACAAAAAATAGAGACCCAGAAGATTTAAATAAACTCTACGAAAGCTTAATTAAGCAACTTCCAAATATTATTTTTCAAATTAGAGTTAACAAGGAACGTCAAATCGCTTTTGATTTCCTGAGTAAACCAATCGATTTTTTAAATGAATTCTCTTTTAATGAATTTATTGAGGATTCGTACAAACTCTCTAATTATACGATATATGAACCCGATTTAAAAGGTTTTATAGATTCTTACGAAAATGCAATTGCAAATATTGAGGTTTGGGATATCGAATTTAGATTGTTGTTGCCAGACAGTGGTTATAAATGGATTAAGATTGAAGCTACCCCAAAGAAAAACGACCTTGATGAGATTGTCTTTTATGGTCTAATTTCTGATATAACAGACGTAAAAGAGCAAGAAATTAGAATGCGATTAGCAGACGAGCGATATCATTTTGCTGTACAAGCTTCAGATAGAGGGGTGTGGGATTGGGATTTGGTTACAGGGAAAGTCTATTATTCTTCCGAATCGTTGAAGATTTTAGAATTGACAGAATCTGATTTGGTAGCTACCCCGGAAGAATGGGATGAGAGAGTGCATCCTGATGATAGAGGAGAATATTATGGCAATATAAACCTTCATTTCGATAATAAAATACCCTTTTACGAAACTTGTCATCGCGTTTTGTGTAATGGTCGCTACAAATGGATTTTAGATAGAGGAAAAGCTATTGAGCGTGATGCAGAGGGTAAACCATTGCGAATAGTTGGAACGCATACCGATATTTCTGACCAGAAGGAGAAGGAATTGGAATTAGCCAAAATGCTTGAAATTTTGAATACACAAAATAATAAACTACTGAATTTTGCTCATATAGTCTCTCATAATTTGCGTACCCATAGCGGAAATATTAAATCTTTATTGGATTTGCACAAAGAAGAATTATTGTCAGATTTGGATACCTTGAGTAATATTCAAATTGTTTCAGACGAGTTGTTTTCAACTATAGAAAACTTAAACGAATTAGTTAGTATTCATACGGTAAAGGATAAAGAAATTGAGGAATTAAACTTAAATGTTTATATCAATAAAGTTTTAGATGTTTTACACGATTCGATTAAGCAAAAAGATATAGTTGTGCTGAATTACATCCAGAGTAGTGTAACCATCGAATGTTTGCCAGCGTATTTAGAAAGTATTTTACTAAACATAGTCACCAATGCAATTAAGTATTCTGATACTAAAAAAGTGTCCAAAATTATTTTTACATCAGATATAAATGATGATTATGTTGTTTTGAACATAAAAGATAATGGTTTAGGTATTGATTTGAACAAGTACAAAGATTCAATTTTTGGTTTGTATAAAACGTTTCACAAAAACAATGATGCACGTGGAGTTGGATTGTATTTGACGAAAAATCAAATTGAGAATATGGGAGGAAAAATAGAAGTCGAAAGCACCTTACATGTAGGCTCTACTTTTAAAATTTATTTTAAGAAATCGAACTAATAACACATAAAAAAGGCTTCCCTTGGGAAGCCTTTTTTATGTGTTCAATATAAATTATTTAGCAATATTTACTGCTCTAGTTTCTCTAATTACAGTAACTTTTACTTGTCCTGGATAGGTCATTTCAGTTTGAATTT
The DNA here is from genome assembly GCA_017997335.1 of Flavobacterium sp. Lineage (GTDB taxonomy): Bacteria > Bacteroidota > Bacteroidia > Flavobacteriales > Flavobacteriaceae > Flavobacterium. The sequence continues at coordinate 3,671 of JAGOFG010000044.1, forward strand.
TTTGAGAAATTTCGAAAGATAAAGTTGCTGCATTGTCATCAGAAACTTTTTCGCTTTCTACAATTACACGTAATTCTCTACCAGCTTGAATAGCATAAGCATTCTTAACACCGTTAAAGCCGTAAGCTACCTCCTCAAGGTCTTTTAATCGTTGTATGTAAGAATCTAGCACTTGTCTTCTAGCACCTGGTCTAGCTCCAGAAATCGCATCACAAACTTGAATGATTGGTGATAATAATGATTTCATTTCGATTTCATCATGGTGTGCACCAATTGCGTTGCAAACTTCTTCTTTTTCACCGTATTTTTCAGCCCATTGCATACCTAATAGTGCGTGTGGTAAATCACTTTCTGCATCAGGCACTTTTCCAATATCATGCAGTAAACCTGCTCTTTTAGCTAATTTTACATTCAAGCCTAATTCAGCAGCCATAATTCCACAAAGCTTCGAAACTTCACGAGAGTGTTGTAATAAGTTTTGTCCGTAAGAAGAACGGTATTTCATTCTACCTACTACTTTAATCAATTCAGGGTGTAATCCGTGGATTCCTAAATCGATGACAGTACGTTTACCAACTTCAATGATTTCGTCATCAATTTGTTTTGTTGTTTTTGCTACAACTTCTTCAATTCTTGCTGGGTGAATACGTCCGTCAGTAACTAATTTGTGTAAGGATAGACGAGCAATTTCTCTTCGAACAGGGTCAAAGCAAGAAAGAATGATAGCTTCTGGAGTATCATCTACGATAATTTCAACACCAGTTGCTGCTTCAAGAGCTCTAATGTTTCGTCCTTCACGACCAATGATTCTACCTTTAACATCATCAGATTCAATGTTGAAAACAGATACGCAGTTCTCTACAGCTTCTTCCGTACCAACACGTTGAATGGTGTTGATGATTATTTTCTTAGCTTCTTGTTGTGCAGTAAGTTTAGCCTCTTCAATCGTTTCTTGAATGTGAGACATTGCTTTTGATTTAGCTTCAGATTTTAATCCTTCTACTAATTGTTCTTTAGCTTCTTCTGCAGACAATCCAGAGATTACTTCTAACTGTTGTAATTGGCTTTTGTGTAATTTCTCTACCTCTAGTTGTTTTTTGTCAAGTACTTCGATTTTTGCTTGGAATTCTGCTTTTTTAGCTTCGAAATCATCGTTGATTTTCTTTGCTTTAGACAGTTCACTCGAAACTTGAGATTCTTTATCGCGAACTCTTTTTTCTACTTCGGCTACTTTTTTGTCCCTAGCTAAAATTACTTGTTCGTGCTCAGATTTTAATTCAATGAACTTTTCTTTTGCTTGAAGAATTTTATCTTTTTTAATGTTTTCAGCTTCTAAATTGGCGTCTTTTAAAATTGAAGCAGCTTCTTTTTTAGCGTTCTTAATTAAATTAGAGATATTGCTTTTTTCGATAATTTTGGCGATACCAAAACCAGCCGCAATACCTATTATTCCTGAAACAATTATTAATAATGTACTATCCATTTTGTTTAAATTATATATATAAAAAAAACCTACATTAGTGGGATTGTATAAACTCGAAAAGACAAGTTTTGAGCTAACTCGTTGTTCAAGCTTCCAAACTGAATTGGCTTGCTATAGTAACGATGATTCGCTCATTCTAAATTGTTAGTGTTGAGTTTATCAAATAAGAACTAATGTAGGCAGTATCTTAATTTTTGTAAGAACGATTTAATCGAGATATTGGTCCAAAACAGCATTGATTTTTTGCAATCGGTCTATGGTTTCACTCCCATTCATTGCATTATCAATTTGTTTTTGTTCCACTTGAGAGGCAAACTGTAGCGCACACATGGCTAAAACATCTTGTTTGTCTCTTACGGCGTAATTTTCTTCAAACTGCTTAATCATCATATCAATCTTTTTTGAAGCACTTCTGAGTCCTTCTTCTTGAGAGGCATCTACCGTTAACGGATAAACCCTGTCTGCAATCGATATCTTTATTTTAAGCTTTTCTTCCATTTTTAATCTGATAGCTGGGCTATACAGTAATCAATTTCGCGAATTAATGAATTTATTTTAAGCTTTGTATCTCTTTTATTGTCTTCACTGCCTAGCAATGCATTGGCGATTTTGAGTGTTTCATATTGCTTTTTTAGCAATTCAATCTCTTCAGATTGATGGGCTATGATTTGTGTTGCATTAGTTAATTTAGCTCTCAATTCTAGATTGTTTTTTTCTAGAAATTGCATTTTAGAAAAAAGCTTTCCAATCTTATTTTCAAGAGTATCAATTATTTCTGCAATTACACTCATTTTTTAACCAATTCATTTCTTAATCTTACAAAGTTAGTATTCCTTTTTATTATTGCAATATTTTATTGTCTTTTTTGCGCTAAAATATTTAATTATCTAATAATCAGATTTTTGATGTTTTTATTTCTTTTTTTATGTTTTAACAGTTTTGGTTACCTTAGCAAAAAGATATCGGATGAGATTAATATGTTTTTTGCTGTTTTTTTGTTGCGTTTTGACTGCTCAAAATCAGTATCCTAAAGATTATTTTAGGTCGCCATTGGATATTCCGATGCAGTTGTCGGGTAATTTTGGTGAATTGCGCCCAAATCATTTTCATGCTGGGTTTGATTATAAAACGCAGCAGCGTGAAGGTTTGTCTGTTTATGCTGCCGCAGAAGGTTATGTTTCTAGAATCAAAATCTCAACTTTTGGCAACGGAAAGACCATTTACATAACTCATCCTAATGGTTACACGACTGTTTATGCACATTTGCAAAAAGCTGTTGGGCCAATTCAAGAAGTAATAAAAAGACGGCAATACGAAGAAAAATCCTTTGAAGTAGAACTTTTCTTCAAGCCAAATGAGTTAGTTGTAACCAAAGGACAGCTTATTGCACTGTCTGGAAATACGGGTGCATCAGAAGGTCCACACCTTCATTTTGAAATAAGAGATTCTAAAACCGAATTTATTATCAATCCCTTGTTTTTTGGATTTGATTCTTTTTTGAAAGACACAAAAAAACCACAAGTTGCCGCTGTTTATGCTTTTCCTTTGGATAACCAGACTAGCGTGAATCAGTCTTTACGTCCAGTACCAATTAATTTAACCCTACAAAAAGACGGAACTTATCTTGCAGATCCTGTTATGGCTAATGGGAAAATTGGTTTTGGTATTATTGCTACTGACACGGATGATGTTTCTTTTAATAAAAACGGAATTTTTAATGTTCAAGCTTTTTACAACGGAACGCCAACATTTGGTTATCAATTTAATACCTATTCGTTTGATGAAATGCGTTACATTAATGTAATGATAGATTATGCAAGATATAAGAAATCTCAACAACGTATTCAGCGATTGTATCGAACCGAACCATTCGATTTGAGCATTATAAAAACCGATGACAATAATGGTGTACTATCAGTAGTGCCCAATTTGACGGGTACTTATCGTATTGAGGTTGCTGATTATTTTAATAACAAAACACTCATTACCATTCCAATCTCTTATGATACAAAAGCTATTGTGATTCCAAAAGAAGCGACTCCTTCGAATTATTTTATAAAAGCAAAAAAAGAATACATGTTTGAAAAAGATAATTGGACGGTCACTTTTCCAGCCAATACTTTTTATAATGATTTTGATTTGAATCTTTCTGTAGACAATAAAGTGTTGACCTTACACGATGATACCGTTCCAGTGCATTCTAATTTTGTTATTCAAGTTCAGGATTCAACACATACTGCATCAGAAAAGGAAAAAATGTTTTTGGGTAGAGTAGAAGGTGGACGTATTTCGTACAATTCAACCACTGTAAAAGAAAATACCTTTACAGCTAAGGTAAAAACCTTAGGGAAATATGGTCTTGTATTGGATAATGTAAATCCAGTAATTAGCATTGGTAAACCTATTGAAGGAAAATGGATTACTGCTCAAAAGGAGTTAAAACTTTCTATCTATGACGCTTTGTCAGGAATTAAATCGTACAATGCTTATTTAAATGACCAATGGATTTTGATGGAATACGATAATAAAACTAGACAACTCACTCACGATTTTAGTGATGGAATCGTTGCGGAAGGAGCTAATATTCTTAAAGTAATTGTAGTGGACCAAATGGGAAATTCTACTACCTTTGAAACTCGTTTTTTTAGAAGTCAAATAATTAAATAGCTCTTCGCTTGAAAGTATTCCAAATCTGCCTTTTTTTTACCCTTGTTTTTATCGGGTCACCTATGTTTTCTCAAAAAGGAAAACTACAAGGATTTATTTTAGACGATAAAAAAAATCCTGTAAATGATGTGAATATAACGATTCAAGGACTGACTTCACAATCTAATGCTAAAGGATTTTACTCGTTAGCGATTCCCTCAAATGAGAAAGTAGCGGTAGTTTTTAGCCATATCTCATTTAAAAAAGCCACATTAATTTTGACGGTATCTCCAAACGAAGTGGTTGATTTCAATTTGGTCTTAAGTGAAAAAGAAGAACAAATGGGGGAGGTTTTTGTAAATGCCAACAATAAAAAAAGCGTTCAAGGGATTTTGACCATAGAGCCAGCCACATTAAAGAATATTCCAGGAGCTAATCCTGGAATAGAAAATGTTTTGAAATCTTTGGCAGGTGTAAATTCTAATAATGAATTGAGCTCACAATACGCAGTTCGTGGCGGAAATTACGATGAAAATTTAGTGTATGTTAATGAAGTAGAAGTGTACCGTCCTTTTTTGATTCGCTCAGGGCAGCAAGAAGGCTTAAGTTTTACGAATACGGATTTGATTCAGAATATCGATTTCTCAGCGGGTGGTTTTCAAAGTAAATTTGGCGACAAGTTATCTTCTGTTTTGGACATAACCTATCGAAAACCTACTCAATTTGGTGCAACAGTAGAAGCTAGTTTTTTAGGTGGAAGCGCCTCTTTGGATGTGATTTCAAAAGACAAGCGATGGACAGCAATTACGGGTGTTCGTTACAGAAACAATAGTTTATTGGTCAACAGTCAAGAAACACAAACCAATTATGCCCCATCATTTGTTGATGTACAAACAGCCATCAATTTCCAAGCTTCTTCAAAATGGCAATGGAGTTTTTTAGGAAACATTTCTCAAAACAAATATAATTATGAACCTCTAACGCGACAAACTAATTTTGGTACGATAGATAATCCTCAAGCGTTATTGGTTTTTTATGAAGGGCAAGAACGTGACCAGTACCAAACATTTTTTGGAGCAATAAAAACTACTTTTAAGGCTTCGGATGTATCAACTTATAAATTTGTTGGAGCTGTTTTTCATACTTTAGAAAAAGAGCATTTTGATATTTTGGCCGAATATCGTTTAGCAGAAATAGATACCAATATTGGTTCTGAAACCTTGGGAGATGTTTCGTTTTCAAGAGGAATTGGTTCACAATTGAATCACGCTCGTAATGATTTGGATGCCTTAATTGCTAATGCTGAATTTAAAGGTATTCATGATTGGAAAAACAATCTTGTCGAATGGGGAGTAAAATACACTCGAGAGTCTATACGAGACAGAATTAGTGAATGGGAAGTAATTGATTCTGCTGGTTTTGCACTAAATCCTCCGCGTTTTTTACCTAAAAAAGACGAGCCTTATACGATTTACAATGGCCCTTTAGCTCCTTACCAAGATGTTAGAGCAATTAACTTCAATACTATCAATCGTTTTTCGGGCTATCTGCAATGGAGTCGTAAGGCCAATTTAGGCACTAGTTTGGTTTGGTATAATTTGGGAGTTAGAATGCAAAGTTGGCAAGTTTTAGGGGGCTATGTTTCTGGTGACCAACAATTCACCGTTAGTCCAAGAGCTCAGTTTACTATTAAACCCAATACTAAGGCAAATCTTCTGTTTCGATTGTCTGGAGGAATGTACCATCAACCGCCATCTTACAGAGAACTTCGTGATAGTGAAGGGGTGGTTCAACCAAATGTTAAAGCACAACAATCGGTACATTTGGTTCTTGGGAACGATTATAGTTTTAATTTGTGGAGCAGACCTTTTAAATTAGTCACAGAACTTTATTATAAGTCATTGTCTGATGTCAATACCTATACTATCGACAATGTTAGGATTCGTTATCAAGCCAACAATGATGCAAAAGCATATGCGCAAGGAATTGATGTGAGATGGAATGGTGAATTTGTTCCGGGTACTGAATCATGGATAAGCTTTGGCTATCTAAAAACCGAAGAAAATAGTAGTGGAAAAGGATTTATAGCTCGTCCTACAGATCAACGATTAAAGTTTGCGATGTTGTTTCAAGATTATATGCCGAATATTCCGAGTGTTAAATTGTATCTCAATTTGGTATATAACACAGGTTTGCCTGGCGGTTCTCCATCGTATGCAGATCCTTATTTGTATCAAAGCCGACTTAGGGATTACCGTAGAGCCGACGTTGGCTTTTCAAAACTTCTAGTTGATAGAAGTAATTCTAGACAATATGGTAAGTGGGCCAATAGTTTTCAAGAATTGGCTATTGGAGTTGAAGTATTTAATATCTTTAATAATCAAAATGCTATTACCAACACTTGGGTGCGTGATGTGTATACTAAAAATCAATATGGGATACCTAATTATATGACGACTAGAGTTTTTAACATCAAGTTGAATGCACGTTTTTAACTACTTTAGGCTTACTATTTACACCCAATTTAAAAACATTAACTATTAGAGTTATTAGAATTGTTTACTTTTGAAAATAAATTACAATTAGAATGAATAAAAAATTGATTATTGGAAGTTTGTTTTTTGTTCTTTTGATAGTTAGCTGTCAAAAAGAAGTAGAAAAACCCAAAGTGATATATGACAGCTCGTCAAAAAACACAATGGCACCAAAGCTAGATTCTTCAAAAGTTGAAATTGCCGATTTACCAGTTGTAATGGAAGGAACAGACTATTTGATTCATCCGATAGGAGATTTACGTATTTATGAAAGAGGTACTAAGTCTAAATATGGTTCTTCAGCTGTAAATGATGTTAGCTTTACTATTAGTAATGTAGCTCAATATGAAATAACAGGTTTTTTACAGAACTTAAAATTTCAAAAAATTGATTCAGATTCAATTCATTCCTTAACTGATAAACCTATTTTGATTGAAACCGCGACTTATTTGAAAACAGTTTCAGACCGTATCAAAAAACAAATTCTGGTGTATACAATGGTTGATGCTGATACAAATAGAGACGGCAAGTTAGATACCAATGATATTAATACGTTGTATTTGAGCACCATTAGTGGGGAGAAGTTTACGAAAGTTGCGACTGATTTAGAAGAATTAATTGATTGGAATTTGATAGAAGCGTCTAATTGTTTGTATTTCAGAACCATTGAAGATACTAATAAAAATGGACAGTTTGACCAAAAAGACGTACTACATTATAACTATATCGATTTGAATAAAAACGATTGGAAAGTTATTCGTTATTCTCCTATATAATTATATCAGAATGTCACTCTCTAAATCGGACTTTTCGATAGAAATATCAAATCCTAATTTTGCTACTAATTGAATAACTAAATTTTTGTACCAATTCTCTGATTTGGGGTGAATGTATATCTTTTCAATTAATAGATTAACATCTACATTGATTTTTAGGCCATCATTCAGTTTTAAGTTGTTTTGAGTTACATCACTTATAATTCGTACTTCTCTTTCATACTGAAAACTTTTTCTTTTGTATAAAAAAGGGAAAAATAAATCATCAAAAGGGATGTATTCTTTTTTGTAGTCAATATAATTTACCTCACCAATATATTGCTGAAAATGCTCTTCAGGCTGCAATGCCTTTTGCAATCTTCCTATTGTTGATTGAATGGCTAATCCTTCACTGTTTTGGGTGAAAATTTGCCACATCGCAAAGGATTCGTATTCGTTAATATGCCAGCTACTAATTGCTACTTTTTCACGATGCGTTTTGTAGTAATTTAAAAAGTCAGGATTGTCAATCGATAGTTTTCTGATTTCCTCAAAAGTAGGTTCGCTAAAAGTGCCTTCGTATTGGTCTTCAAATTTGTCGGACCTAGACATGAATAATTTTTTAGATAATAATAAATCTAAAAATTTAGACAAGTCTAGGTATTTCCAGACAATAGTTTCAGGGTCTTCAGGTAATTTTATATTGGGGTTGTCTAAATACATTTGTGAAATTTAAAAAAGAGTAAAATCTAGTTTAAAGATACGAATCATTTCAGACTATTCAAGGGATTGCATGGTTACTAATTTGTTATAAGTGCCTTCAAGAGCAATCAATTCTTCGTGAGTACCTTGTTCAACGATTTTACCTTTTTTCATTACTACAATGACATCTGCTTTTTGAATAGTAGAAAGGCGATGTGCAATAACAATTGAGGTTCTGTTCTGCATCATGTTTTCTAAGGCAACCTGAACAAATTTTTCGCTTTCTGTGTCCAGTGCAGATGTGGCTTCGTCTAGTATCATAATTGGCGGATTTTTGAGTACCGCTCTAGCAATAGACAAACGTTGTTTCTGTCCTCCAGATAATTTATTTCCGCTATCACCGATATTGGTATGAATTCCATTAGGAAGGTCCTTTACAAATTCATAGGCATTGGCAATTTTAAGGGCTTCAATGATTTCCTCATCGGTTGCGTTGGGATTGCCAAGAGCAATATTTGCTTTGATAGAATCATTAAATAAAATACTGTCTTGTGTTACTAATCCGATTAAGCCTCTTAGCGAGTGTAAGTCGATGTCTTTTATGTTATTATCATCTATTTGAATGAGGCCCTCATTTACGTCATAAAAGCGTGTCAATAGATTAGCGATGGTACTTTTTCCGCTACCAGATTGCCCAACAAGAGCAACAGTTTGACCTTTTTTTACTTCTAAAGAAAAATCTTTTAGGACATTTTCATCTTCATATTTGAAGTTGATGTTTTTGATAGCGATACTGCTTTCAAATGTGTTTTTTTGAATAGCATTATCTTTGGAAGTTATTTCGTTTTCAACTTCTAAAACATCAAAAACTCTTTGTGCTGCTGCCAATCCACCTTTTACTTGATAGGATGCTTTTGAAATTGCCTTAGCTGGAGTTAGGATGTTGTATGCGAGTCCCATATATGCCAAGAATTTTGCTCCATCTAATAAAGCTTTTCCATTAGGAAGTTTGTCTGTTAAAACCATTTGGCCTCCAAACCAAAGCAAAACACATATTGTAATGATACCTAGAAATTCACTCAAAGGAGTTGCTAGATTATTTTTCTTCCCTATGCTGTTGGATAGGTTTAAGATACGAGAAACCGAGTTGTTGAATTTGTCTTGAAAACTTTGCTCGGCATTATAGCTTTTAACTACTTTAAGGCCAGATAGTGATTCTTCTACTATAGAAATCAGATATCCGTTTTCTGCTTGTACTCTTTCAGATTTTGTTCTCAATGACTTTCCTATTTTCGAAATCATAATACCAGCAACAGGAATGAAAATAAATACAAATAGTGTTAGCTTAAAACTAATAGAAATCATCGCAATCAATGTAAAAATGATTGTCATCGGCTCTTTAACAATTAGCTCTAAAATAGAGAAAAACGAATTTTGAACCTCGTTTACATCACCAAGCATTCTTGCCATAATATCTCCTTTTCTTTTCTCAGAATAGTAGGATACTGGCAAATTTATGATTTTTACGTACATAGCATTCCTTAGGTCTTTTAGAACGCCATTCTTTAAATGTAATAAATGATTTGAAGCAAGGAAGTTAAATAGATTTTTGAATAAAAAAGTAATAATTACAATTCCAATAACCAAGATGAGGGCAAACTGCGGTCCGTTTTGTTCCGATAGCAAAGTGATATAGTAATACAGGTATTCCTTTGCGTATTTTGTGATTTCAAAGATAGAAGTGTAAACGGGTTTTTGTGTTACTTTTTCAGAAGTGTCAAATAACACGTTCATCATTGGTATCAAGGCAATGAACGACAGGGTGCTGAACAATGCGTATAGGATGTTAAAAATTACATTCCATATTACATGCGAACGATATGGGGTTGTAAAAGGAATTATTTTTTTGAAATTGTCGTCCATCGGGATAAGTTTTAGGCATCAAGACCCGATTAGGACTATGTCTTATCGGGTCTATCAGAAAAATAGGTGTATTTGTATTAGTTCAATTGCATTGCAGCAATAATGTTTTTTATTTTTTGATTTAAAATGTTTTCTACGGCATCAAAATCGGTAGCTGTTTCTAAATCGGCATTTACACTGATGTAAAATTTAATTTTAGGCTCTGTCCCACTTGGTCTAGCGCAAATTTTTGAACCATCTTCAGTGTAGTAAATAAGGACATTCGATTTTGGAATATCCATAGTCAATTCTTCGCCAGACAACAAATTTTTAGCAATTGAAGATTGATAATCTTCTACCATAATTACACGTTGCCCGTTGATTTCTTTTAAAGGATTTTCACGAAGATCAATCATCATTTGATTAATGGCTTGTAATCCGTCCATTCCTTTTTTGGTTAGCGAAACTAAATGTTCTTTGTAAAAACCGTGATCTACATAAAGGTTGGTTAACTCTTTGTAAACGGAGCTGCCGCTTGCTTTTGCTTGAGCAGCCACTTCACAAATTAGAAGCGTTGCAGCCACGGCATCTTTATCTCTAACGGCATCGCCTACCATAAAACCAAAACTTTCTTCTCCACCACCAATGAATTGTAGTTCAGGGAAATCTTTAATCATTTTGGCAATCCATTTGAATCCAGTCAAACCTACTTTACATTCTACACCGTAGGCTGTAGCAAGTTCCATCATCATTGGAGTGGAAACTATGGTTGAGCCTACAAATTGTTTACCGTTAATTTTTCCAGCTTGTTTCCATTTTTCTAATAAGAATGCAGTCATCAAAATCATCGTTTGATTTCCGTTTAACAAGACCATTTTTCCATCGTTATCTCGCACTGCAACACCAAGACGATCGCAATCAGGATCTGTACCAACTACGATATCTGCATTTGTTTTGTCAGCTAATGCCAATGCCATTGTTAGTGCTTCTGGTTCTTCTGGATTTGGTGACTTTACGGTTGGGAAATCGCCATTTGGTTCAGCTTGTTCCTCTACAATATGTACATTTGGATATCCTGCTTTGGAAAGTGTTTCAGGAATAACTGTTATAGAAGTTCCGTGTAATGAGGTGAAAACAATGTTTAAATTCTCTTTAGCAGTTGCTGGAGTGTTAAAACTTGCATTTTCAATAGAGGATTGTATGAATGCTTGATCAATTTCTGTATCTATAAAATGAATTAAGTCTTCGTTAGCCGTGAAATTAATTTCATCATATTTCAGATTCTCAATCACATTGATGATTTCTCCGTCTTGAGGAGGAACGATTTGTCCGCCATCTTGCCAATATACTTTGTATCCATTGTATTCTGGAGGATTGTGAGACGCAGTTAGTACAATTCCACAATGGCAGTTCAAATGTTTTAAGGCAAAAGACAATTCTGGTGTAGGACGTAAATCAGAAAAAAGGAAGACTTCAATTCCGTTAGCTGAAAATACATCAGCTACAACTTTAGCTAAGGTTTTACTATTGTGACGACAGTCAAAAGCGATAGCTGCTTTTATTTGCTCGCCAGGAAAAACGCTTTTCAAGTAATTGGACAAACCTTGGGTGCTTTTTCCTAAAGTATATTTATTAATTCGGTTGTCGCCAACTCCCATAACACCTCGCATTCCTCCAGTTCCAAACTCTAAGTTCTTGTAGAAACTTTCTTCCAAGTCCTTTGGAGCTGTTGTCATTAATTCTCTTACAGCGTCTTGTGTAGCTGAGTCAAATGTTGGAGTAAGCCATACATTTAATGCGTCTAGGATATTTTGAGGAATGTACATTTTATATTGATTTTATATGAAACAATAAATTTATTTTAGATTTAATGGGATGAAATTATAAATTGATTTGATTCGCAATTTTATATCTCGCTTCATTGTTTTTTGTCCTTAGTATAATCTCGCCAAGGAAGCCAGCAAGAAACAATTGTGTACCTAAAACCATTGTTGTTAAGGCGATATAAAACCACGGGTTGTTGGTGACCAAAGTGTATTTCATATCGTTATACATATGGTACAATTTGGAGATTCCGATGTAAGCTGCAGCTATAAAGCCGATAATAAACATTAAAGAGCCTATTGCGCCAAAAAGATGCATGGGTCTTTTACCAAAACGGGATAAAAACCAAATGGTGATTAAATCTAAAAAACCATTAATGAAACGATCCATTCCAAATTTGGTTTCTCCGTATTTTCTAGCTTGATGTTGTACTACTTTTTCTCCAATTTTTCCAAAACCAGCATTTTTAGCCAGAACAGGAATATATCGGTGCATTTCGCCAGAAACCTCAATGTTTTTGACTACTACATTTTTATAGGCTTTTAACCCGCAGTTGAAGTCGTTTAGTTCAACACCTGATGTTTTTCTAGCTGCCCAATTGAATAATTTAGAAGGAAGATTTTTAGCTACAACTGAGTCGTAGCGTTTCTTTTTCCAACCCGAAACCAAGTCATATTTTTGTTCGGTAATCATGTTGTATAATCCTGGAATTTCGTCAGGACTATCTTGTAAATCGGCATCCATAGTGATGATTACGTCACCTTTGGCTTGAGCAAATCCAGCATGTAACGCTTGTGATTTACCAAAGTTTTTCATAAAACGAATCCCTTTTACGTTGGGATTTGTAGTAGCAAAATTTTCAATAATAGTCCAAGAATTGTCGGTACTTCCGTCGTCCAAGAAAAGGATTTCATAGGAGTAGTTATTGGATTGCATCACTTTTAGAATCCAAGTGTACAATTCTTGTAAGGATTCCTCTTCGTTAAGAAGTGGTATTAGGATAGTTAAATTCATTTAAATGTTTTATTCTTGAGAAGATCTTCTAGTTTTGAAAAAGGC
>JAGOFG010000045.1 GCA_017997335.1 Flavobacterium sp.
AAACAATAAAGAAATCAATAGTGATATTGTTTGAATAAATCCCAAACAACTATACCAGCACTTACCGATATATTCAAGGAATGTTTGGTGCCCAATTGAGGAATTTCGATACAACCATCACAAAGAGCTACGGCTTCTTGAGCTACTCCGTGAACTTCATTACCAAAAACTAATGCGTATTTTTTTGAAACATCAACTTTGAAATCTTGAAGAAAAACAGCGCTTTCCACTTGTTCAATCGCTAAAGTAATAACATTGTCTTTTTTTAGAGCAGTTATGGCATCCAAAACGTTTTCATAATGTTCCCAAGCTACTGTTTCTGTTGCGCCCAAAGCAGTTTTATGTATCTCTTTGTTAGGAGGTGTCGCAGTAATTCCACAGAGTATAATTTTTTCTACCAAAAAAGCATCAGCAGTTCTAAATACAGATCCAATATTATGAAGACTTCTCACATCATCAAGAACCAGAACTAGAGGTGTTTTTTTAGATTGTTTGAATCCTTCAACCGACTTTCTTTCGAGTTCGCTATTCTCTAATTTTCTCATTGCAATGTCAATTTAATAAAAAAAGCTTCCTAAAGGAAGGAAGCTTTTTATGTAATATTTATGTTTTTTAGCTTTTTACTTCGTCAGGTAAAACGTTTCCTTTTATTGTCAAAGTTTTTGTTGGTTGACCAGCCGCATTTGAAGTAATAGTAACTGTTTTTGTAAAAGGACCAACTCTATCTGTAGCATATTTTACACCAATAACACCTTTTGCACCTGGCATAATTGGTTCTTTAGGACTACTTGGTACTGTGCAACCACAAGATCCTTGAGCATTGGTAATGATTAATGGTGCATTTCCGTTGTTGGTGAAAACAAATTCACGTTTTCCGTCAGAATTACGTGCAATTGTTCCGTAATCAATAGTTTCATTAACGAATACCATTCCAGCTCCTTCAACTTTGGCAACAGTTGCTTTTGCTTTTTTAGCTTTTTTTGAAGTCTCTTGTGCTGTAGCTGTAGTTATTCCTAAGCTCAAAACAAAAAATAGGGTAAGTATTTTTTTCATAAGATTTAATTTTTAGTACACGCAAATCTATACAAAAAACAGAAACCATGACTTAAAAAAGGCTTAAAATTTTTAATTTTTGAACCCTTCGTTATTCGCTTTAAAATCTATAAATTCGCTGTCGTAATTACAGAATTTAATTTCCACTAATTTGGCAGCAAAAGAAAAAGGCGTGAAAGAAACGCCATTGATGAAACAGTATAATGAAATTAAAAGAAAGTATCCTGATGCTTGTTTGTTGTTTCGTGTAGGTGATTTTTATGAAACGTTTGGCGAAGATGCGATTCGTGCTTCCAAAATACTCGGAATTACTTTAACTAAGAGAGGTGCAGGATCCGATACCGAGACTGCGCTAGCGGGTTTTCCTCATCATTCTATCAATACATACTTGCCAAAGTTAGTCAAAGCTGGACTTCGTGTAGCTATTTGTGACCAGCTAGAAGATCCCAAAATAACCAAAACGATTGTGAAACGTGGTGTGACCGAATTGGTTACTCCTGGGGTTTCTATGAACGATGAGGTCTTGCAGTCCAAAACCAATAATTTTTTGGCTTCGGTATATTTTACCAATAAAAATATTGGAATTTCATTTTTAGATGTTTCTACAGGAGAATTTCTTACCGCACAAGGAAATGCAGAATACATTGATAAGTTGTTGCAAAATTTCAATCCTAGTGAGGTCTTAGTGCCAAAAAACAACAAAAATACGTTCCGAGAAACATTCGGAGACGATTACCATAGTTTTTATCTAGAAGATTGGATTTACAAAGAGGATTATGCGTTTGAAAGCTTAACGAAGCATTTTCAAACCACTTCTTTAAAAGGTTTTGGTGTCGAAGAATTGAAAGAAGGAATCGTGGCTTCGGGCGCTATTTTGTATTATTTGTCCGAAACACAGCACAATAGAGTGCAGCATATTACGGCCATACAGCGCATTGCAGAAGATGCTTATGTTTGGATGGATCGTTTTACCATTCGTAATCTAGAGTTGTACCATAGTTATAATCCTAATGCGGTGACGTTGCTAGATGTAATCGACCGAACACTTTCGCCAATGGGTGGGCGATTATTGAAGCGTTGGTTGGCTTTGCCATTGAAAGATGCAGCCAAAATTCAGAGTCGTCATCAAGTGGTGGGGTATTTAAAAGAAAACCAAGAAGTTTTAAAACAAATACAATATCAAATCAAGCAGATTTCTGATTTGGAACGTTTGATTTCAAAAATCGCAGCAGGCAAAGTATCGCCTCGTGAAGTGGTGTATTTGAAAGAATCTTTAGATGCTATTCTGCCTATTAAAACGATAGCCTTGCAAAGTCCGCAAGAAGCCGTAAAAGTAATTGGTGATAGTTTACACAGTTGCGATTTACTTCGTGAGAAAATAAAAACGACGTTAAATCAAGATGCACCAGTGGCTATCGCCAAAGGAAATGCGATTGCAGTTGGGGTACATTCAGAATTGGATGAGTTACGCGCCATTTCTACATCTGGAAAAGAATTTTTAGAAGGAATTGAGAAACGTGAATCGGAGCGTACGGGTATTTCTTCTTTGAAAATTTCTTTTAATAATGTTTTTGGCTATTACATCGAAGTTCGAAATACGCATAAAGATAAAGTGCCAAGCGAATGGATTCGTAAGCAAACCTTGGTGAGTGCGGAACGTTATATTACCGAAGAGCTAAAAGAATACGAAACCAAAATTTTAGGTGCCGAGGAAAAAATTCATAAAATTGAAGGAGAGATTTTTGAACAATTGGTTCAATGGATTTCAACGTATATAAAACCAGTTCAAATGAATGCCAATTTGGTAGCGCAGTTGGATTGTTTGTGTTCGTTTACACAATTGGCTATCGAAAACCAATACGTTTGCCCTGAATTGGATGAAACCTTTGAATTGGATATCAAAAACGGTCGTCATCCAGTAATTGAAAAACAATTGCCTGTTGGTGTGCCTTACATCGCCAATGATGTTTTCCTTGATAGAGACACACAACAGTTGATTATGATTACTGGGCCAAATATGTCGGGTAAGTCAGCTATTTTGAGACAAACGGCTCTGATTGTACTCTTGGCTCAAATGGGAAGTTTTGTTCCAGCAGATAGTGTTAGAATGGGCATCGTGGATAAAATTTTTACTAGGGTAGGAGCTTCAGATAATATTTCGATGGGTGAATCTACTTTTATGGTCGAAATGAACGAGACGGCTTCTATTTTGAATAATATTTCAGATAGAAGTTTGGTACTGTTGGATGAGATAGGCCGAGGAACAAGTACCTATGATGGAATTTCTATTGCTTGGGCTATTGCTGAATTTTTACACGAACATCCATCGCAACCTAAAACTCTTTTTGCTACGCATTATCACGAATTGAATGAAATGAGTGAATCATTAGTTCGTATACAAAATTATAATGTGGCTGTAAAAGAATTAAAAGATAACGTGCTTTTTATTCGAAAATTAGTAAAAGGAGGCTCTGCTCATAGTTTTGGTATTCACGTAGCTAAAATGGCTGGAATGCCGCAGTTGGTCATTTTGAAGGCTCAGAAAATATTAAAGAAATTAGAAAAAGACCATTCAGGAGATGCTTTAAATGGAATCAAAGCAGCAAAAGATGAGATGCAAATGAGTTTTTTTAATCTAGATGACCCCTTGTTGGAGGAGATTAAAGACGAAATTTTACAATTAGATATTAATTCGATAACACCAATGGAGGCTTTAATGAAGCTGAACGAGATAAAACGAATGCTCAGTCGAAAATAATTACAGTATAAAGAATAGGTTATCAGAAAGTTATATTTTTATTGAATTTTTTTTCTGAAAAAGGCTTGTTTTATTGAATATTTGTGCTAAATTTGCCACCGCAATACGAAACAAGTACTGCAGTTCTTTTGAGAATTTGAAACGCGAAAATAGCTCAGTTGGTAGAGCGCGACCTTGCCAAGGTCGAGGTCGCGGGTTCGAGCCCCGTTTTTCGCTCAAACACCACATAATGCTCGGATGGTGAAATTGGTAGACACGCTGGACTTAAAATCCAGTGAACAGCAATGTTCGTGCGGGTTCAAGTCCCGCTCTGAGTACAAGAAAGCTTCAAACTATGTTTGGAGCTTTTTTTATTTATGACAAATCCTAACATCGGCCTGATGAGGATGGAGTAATTTGATTCTAAAATCTTTAACGTATAAATTAATGTATGGGTGCTTTTGTGATTAGTAAACGGTTTAATGATACTTATAAGTTTGTTTTTACATCACGTAAAGGGAAGGTGATTTTTACCAGTCAAAGCTATGAATTGAAGTTTGAAGGGGAGGAGGATATTGTCTTGATACAGCAGTCGATTGAGGTGTTGGTTTTTATTAAATTAAAATCAGCGGCTGGGAAGTATTATTTTAGATTATTGTTGGGAGAGCGCCATTTGGCAACCAGTAGAAAGTATACTACAGAGTTGCGATTGCTCAAAGGAATAGAGGAGATAAAAAAATATGCTGCGGTGTCTGAAATATTGGATTTTTCTGAAAACACATTTGTTTTTCCAGATTGATTCTATGATATAGTTTAATAAACAAAAGCTCAAGATGATTCTTGAGCTTTTGTTTTTTTTGGGCATAAAAAAAGCCATCACATGGATGGCTTGATTTTTTCTGTAATTTAAAAATTACTTAGCAGCTGGAGCTTCAGCAGCTGGAGCAGCAGGTGCAGCAGCAGAATCAACTACAGTAGCAGCAGAATCAACAGCAGGTGCAGCAGCAGAATCAACAGCTACAGCAGCAGTGTCAGCAGCAGCTTCAGTTCCTTCAGCAGCAGCGTCAGCTTTTTTACAAGATACAACAGTTAATACAGCAACAGCAGCTAAACTTAAAAATACTTTTTTCATCTTAATTTTATTATAAAGGTTAATTATTAATTCGTGGCAAAGATATAAAAAAATTAATACGCAATATATTTTTTTGTATTTTTTTTAAATTATATTCTCTGTTCACGTGGGTTTAAATATCAAATAGTATGCCAATGTGGGGGGTGTGCTAAAATAGTAGCTGTTAGTTACTAACGTTTCCCTTTTTGGTTTTTTTAGGATGTACCAATTGTAATTCTTCAATCAAGTTTTTTGCTCCTGCGTATTTGTCCACAATGAAAAGCACATAGCGAATATCGACCATTATGTTTCTGCAGATGCTAGGATCGTAATAGATGTCGCTCATCGTGCCTTCCCAAACACGGTCAAAGTTCAATCCAATTAAATTTCCTTTGGCATCTAGCGCTGGACTTCCTGAATTTCCGCCTGTAGTATGATTGGTACCAATAAAGCATACGGGCATTTTTCCGTTTTCACCATAATTTCCAAAATCTTTGTTTTTATACAAATCAATCAATTTTGGCGAAACATCAAATTCGTAGTCACCCGGAATGTATTTTTCCATTACGCCGTCTAGATAAGTAATAGGATTGTAATATACGCCGTCTTTTGGTTCGTATCCTTTTACTTTTCCATAAGTTACTCTCAAAGTACTATTGGCATCTGGAAAAATTCTTGAATTTTCGCTCAGTTCCAGTTGCGCTTTCATATAATTGCGTTGCAATTCCGTTATTTTCAAATTTAAAACCTCGTAAGTAGGATTCACTTCTTTTAGATACATATCGGCCATGCTTTTTACTAGAACAAAAGCAGGGTCGCGGTTGATGTTTTCTAATACCGTTTTTGTGTCGCCAGTTAGTAGTTCTTTTGAGCCAGAATAGGAAGTGAGTTTGGAGCCAGAATAAATAGCTTTTGTCACTTGGTTAACATCAATATTGTTGAGTGTGTTCGGTAAGAATTGCTTTGGTACTTTTGTGACATATAATGCAATAAGTTGCTCGAATACTTTTTCGTCAACTTTGGCGCTAAAGTCTTTGTAAAAATCACCTAATCCGTTGTAAAGATTGTTTTTTCTGTCAGTAAAAGCCTGTTCTCCTTTGGTGTTGTAAAGTTGTTCTAATTGATAGAATTTATAAGCAACACTAAGTAGTTCCGTATTTCTTTGTACGGTTTCGTTAAAATAATCTCTTGCTAAAGCGTAAGGTGCGATTTCAGTATAGTTTTTTTCGAAATCATTCAAAATACTACCGTATTCTTTTTCTTTTTTGGCTTTGCTAACTTTTTCTTGAAACTTCTTTTCGGCTTCTTTTTTTACGGCAATTGCATTTGATTTCTTGATGCCTAAAGTTTCGCCTTGCCATTTTTTCCAATAATTGGCTGTTCCAGCATATTTTGAAGCATATTGAATTTTGATAGCATTATCTTTTCTCATAAAACCATCGGCAACTTTAAGTGCTTGTTCTCTGATTTCAATTTTTGCAGGATTTAGTTCGTTTGCAATTTGATTGATAGCAACTGAAGGTAGGTATTCATTGGTTTTTCCAGGGTATCCAAAAACCAAAGTGAAATCGTCTTCAGCAATTCCATCTAAAGAAACAGGCAAAAAGTGTTTTGGAGTGTAAGGAACGTTATCTTTTGAATAAGCGGCTGGACGATTGTTTTTGTCAGCATAAATTCTGAAAAGGGAAAAATCTCCAGTATGTCTAGGCCAAACCCAGTTGTCCGTATCCGAACCAAATTTTCCAATCGAAGTGGGTGGCGCACCTACTAGACGAACATCTTTGAAGGTTTCGGTAACAAAAAGTAAATATTGATTACCATCGTAGAAGGTTCGGATTTTGTTTTCTTGCCAAGCTTCTTTGGGAAATGAATTGCTTAAAGCGCTTATGTTTTCTTGAATTTTCTTTTGCTTTTCGGCTTCATTTGATAGCGTGTTCACTCCTTCCAAAACTTGTTTGGTCACGTCTTCTATTTTGACAATAAAAGTCACCACTAAATCTTTATTGGGTAATTCATCTTCCATTTTGTAGGCCCAAAAACCATTGGCTAAATAGTCGTGCTCGGTGCTAGAATGCGATTGAATTTGTCCGTAACCACAATGGTGATTGGTTAACAAAAGCCCTTTAGGTGAAATAACTTCCGAAGTACAGCCTCCGTTAAATTGAGGTACAGCGTCTTTTAAGCTGGATTTGTTCGTGTCGTAAATGTCTTTGGCAGTCATTTTCATGCCTAGACTTTTCATTTCTTTTTCGTTCATTCCTTCCAAGAGAGAAGGTATCCACATACCGCCTTGTTGGGCTTGTGTTTGAATCACAAAAAGCAATAAGAATAGTTTTAAGAATTTCATAGGAGTAATGGTATTTAAAAAGGTAATAAAATTATAATTTGTGTTTCATCAAATTTCTCGGATGAATAGTAAAGCCGCTTTTGAGATACAATTGCTGAGCCGAAAGATTGTGTTCTTCGACTTCTAAATAAAGTAGTTTTAAGCCTAGTTCTTCGCTTTGTATTTTTGCAAAAGCAACGGCACTTTTCCCAATTCCTTGGCCTTGTGCTTTGGGTTGAATGTATAATTCATCTAAAAAAGCAATCTTACCTTGGTATTCAAAGCTAAAAACAAAAGTCAGAATCAAATACCCTACAATTTCTTGATTCCAAAGGAGTAACCAGCATTTTCCAAGATTGTCGTTTGCTAAAAATTCCTCAAACAAATTAGTTGCTTTAGTTGTGTCAAAAGGATAGTTATCAATCGCATAAAATTCGCTCATCAGTGAGGTAACGGTATCGACATCCTTTTTTTCGAGTGGTTGAAATTGTATCATTGAAGATGATTTAGAATGATAGCAGTAGCGCCTTTATTTTGCTGTACAAATTGGCGGCAAATAGCTCCTTTTTGAAATCTAATATCTGGTTTGTAAATCAAATCGTCAAAAGTTTCGAGTAAATCTTTGTTGTTTGCAATGCTAACGCATCCCTCAAGTTTAACTAAAGCTGTTGCTTCTGCAAAATGCGAATAATTAGGTCCAATTACGATTGGAATTCCAAAAGTTGCGGGTTCTAGAATGTTGTGAATGCCAGGATTTCCAAAGCCACCGCCTACATAAGCAATATCGGCATAACTGTAGATTTTGGTTAAAATCCCAATAGTGTCAATGATAAAAACTTGTTGGTCAGATAAGGATTGATTTTCTTTTTCGGAAAATAAGACCGTAGGTTTGGTAATTAGTGTTTTTAAGTTGGCGATTTGTTCTGCTTTTATATTGTGCGGAGCAATAATAAATTTTACATTTTCGTTGCTGTATTGGTTAATGTATTGGGCGATAATTTCTTCGTCTTTTGGCCAAGAACTACCTACTACAACTGTGATTTTGTTGTCCTTGAATTCGGCTATGAAATTAAGAGTGTTGTCTTTCTCTAAAATGGTACTCACACGGTCAAAACGCGTGTCTCCAGAAACCAAAACATTTTGATGACCAAGGCTTTGCAAGAGTTGTTTCGAAGATTCGTTTTGTACAAAAAAGAAATCAAAAGCGTTTAGTGCTTTTCTGTAAAAACCGCCGTACCACTTAAAAAAGGCTTGGTTTTCTCTCAGAATTCCAGAAATCAAATAGGTTTTGATGTTTCGTTTTTTGAGTTCGTTTAAGTAGTTTGGCCAATATTCGTATTTGATAAAGAAAACCAGTTCGGGATTTGTTAACTCAATAAATTGTTTGGCATTTTTTTGAGTATCCAATGGTAAATAAACTGTGCAATTAGCCACAGTATTGTTCTTTCGTACCTCGTATCCAGAAGGCGAAAAAAAGGTGACAATAATTTTATGGGAAGGGTATTTTTCTTTTATTTTTTCAATGACAGGAAGTCCTTGTTCGTATTCGCCTAAGGATGCGGCATGAAACCAGATGGATTTGTCGTTAGCTTGAATTTTTGCTTCTAAAGTCTTAAAAACATCCTTTCGACCCTTTACAAAAAGAGCCATTTTTGGGCTAAAAAAGGCTACGATTTTCAATAAAAAACCTGCTATAAAAACGATTTGATTATACAGAAAAAACATGAGTATAAATTTTGGCTAAAATACAGTTTCTTTATGGTTTTTTCATTGTCTAAGAGGGATTAAATAACTATTTTTGTTGTTCTTTTTTGCGAAAACATTTTGGTTTAACCTACTTTGTTTTCAAACTTTAAATTAATTTTCAATGAAAAAAATCCAAATGGTTGACTTAAAGAGTCAATATGATAAAATAAAAGACGTTGTAAACACCTCAATTCAAAACGTTTTAGATACGAATACTTACATCAACGGGCCAGAAGTACATACTTTTCAGAAAGAATTAGAAACCTATTTGGGTGTAAAACACGTCATTCCTTGTGCCAATGGTACCGATGCATTGCAAATTGCTATGATGGGATTGGGTTTAAAGCCTGGAGACGAAGTAATCACAGCCGATTTTACGTTTGCAGCAACAGTAGAGGTGATTGCATTATTGCAACTTACCCCAGTTTTGGTTGATGTAGAAATGCACAACATGAACATTTCCCTAGAAGCCATCAAAAAAGCCATTACTCCAAAAACCAAAGCGATTGTACCCGTACACTTGTTTGGTCGTGCGGCCAATATGGAAGCGATTATGGCTTTGGCCAAGGAGCATAATTTATATGTAATCGAAGATAATGCGCAAGCTATTGGGGCGAATTGCAAATTTTCAGATGGTACTAAAAAGAAAGCGGGAACTATCGGTCATGTAGGAGCGACTTCATTTTTTCCTTCTAAAAACTTAGGATGTTATGGCGATGGTGGTGCAATTTTTACGAACGATGACGCCTTGGCACACACACTACGCGGAATCGTAAACCACGGAATGTACGAAAGATACCATCACGATGTGGTGGGCGTAAATTCGCGTTTGGATAGTATTCAAGCGGCAGTTTTAAATGCTAAATTACCGTTGTTAGATCAATACAATAAAGCGCGTCAAGATGCTGCTCGTAAGTATACTTTGGCTTTTCAAGGTCACGACAATATCATTGCGCCAAGTATTTGCGATAGCTGCGATTGTCATGTTTTTCATCAATATACCTTGCGCATCATCAATGCAGATCGCAATGGATTAATGCAGCATTTGTTGGATAAAGGTATTCCATGTGCTATTTATTATCCAATTCCGTTGCACGCACAAAAGGCTTATTTGGATCCAAGATATAAAGAAGAAGATTTCCCAGTTACGAATCAGTTGGTGCAAGAAGTGTTATCTTTACCTATGCATACTGAGCTTGATGATGAGCAAATTAAATTTATTACCGATAGTGTTTTAGAATTTTTAGGATAGTTTTTAGGAGCTATTTCCTGCTGTACGCTGTATCTTGCTTGGCGAACCCCGCCAAGCAAGGATGCCGCTTCCATCAGGGCTAACCCAAACCACACAATTATGAAAATATTGGTTACAGGAGGCTTAGGCTTCATCGGTTCTCACACCGTAGTAGAATTGCAAAGCAAAGGATTCGAAGTCCTAATCGTCGATAACTTGTACAATTCGTCAATCGATGTTCTCAAAGGAATCGAAAGCATCTCTGGAATTGCGCCGCATTACAAAAATATTGATTTGCGCGACAAAGCATCCGTACAAGCGCTCTTCAAAGAATATTCAGATATTGCTGGAGTCATTCATTTTGCAGCTTCCAAAGCTGTAGGGGAAAGTGTTGAGAATCCGTTATTGTATTACGAAAACAACATTGCAGCCTTAGTGTATCTTTTGCAAGAATTACAGCAAAAAGATGCGGCTTCCTTTATATTTAGTTCTTCTTGCACTGTTTACGGACAGGCCGAAAAAATGCCAATTACCGAAGACGCTCCAGTACAACAACCGATGTCGCCATACGGGAACACCAAAAAAGTAGGAGAAGAAATCATCAGAGATACCGCAAAAGCATCGTCTATCAATGCGATTTTATTGCGTTATTTCAATCCTATTGGAGCACATCCAACTGCCGCAATTGGAGAATTACCAATTGGAGTGCCACAAAATTTAGTGCCTTTTATTACACAAACGGCGATTGGATTGCGCCAAGAATTATCGGTTTTTGGAGATGATTATCCAACATCTGATGGTACAGCGGTTCGCGATTATATTCACGTAGTTGATTTAGCCAAAGCACACGTTATTGCGCTAGAACGCTTGTTAGAAAAGAAAAATACAGACAGAGTAGAGACTTTTAACCTAGGAACAGGAACAGGAAGTTCAGTACTCGAAGTGATTCAGAGTTTTGAGCGTGTAAGTGGCCAAAAACTACCTTACAAAATCGTACCTCGAAGAGAAGGCGACGTTACAGAAGCCTATGCTAATACGCACAAAGCCAATACGGTTTTGGGATGGAAAGCCGAGTCTACACTTGATGAGGCAATGGCTAGTGCCTGGAAATGGGAACAAAAAATACGCTCATAAGTAGTATTCAGTCATCAGTAAAAAGTCATCAGTAAGAAACACCAAAGTATCCATTGATAATTTGGTGTTTTTTTCTTTAAAGAACTATTTGTAAATTCGTTAGGTAAAAAATATAAAGGAATGAGTGCTAAAAAAATATCCTCAAAATTGCCCAAAGTGGAAGAACCAGCCGTAGTTTATGAATCTTCGCAGGTGAAGCCTAAAGGAATAGATCGAGCAACATTTGATTTCGATACCGAGTTCGCTAAGGGATTGACTCCAGAAGAGTTCAAAGCCGAGATGCTCAAAAGAATAAAAGCCTATCCTTGGAAAAAATAATTTTTGCAGATAAGGTTTCGAATTATTTAGATCAATTAGTATATGTGCTTTTTGAAGAAGAATATTTTAGCTATAGTGAGAATGCACAAGTTTATGTAAATAAAATTGTTGACTTTATAGTTTCAGAAATAGCTAGTTTTCCGCATAAAAAAACACCTTTAGCACTTTCTCATTTAGGAACCTATTATATTTTTTACAAATCGAATAAAAGAACTACTTGGTACATTTTTTTCGAAAAGAAAGCAACTGCTATTTTGATTACTGGAATTAGCAATAATCATTGCGAAGAAGCGAAAGAGTTGTAAATAAAAGTAAAGCCGAATCTCAAAGATTCGGCTTTTTTGTTACTTTTTAGCAGCTTCTTTCATTTTGTCAGCGGCTTTGTCTAGTTTTTCAGCGCCTTTTTCGAGGACTTTACTCGTTTTGGTCTGTAGAGTATCTACTGCTTTTTCTACTTTTACGGTGGCAGTATCTATTTTTTCTTCTACTTCTGTGGTTACAGCCTCTTTGGCTTCATCCAATTTTTCTTTGGTTTCTTCTTTACAAGAAACGCTTACTACAGCTAAAAATGCCAATCCTAAAATTACTTTTCTCATAGTCAATGGGTTTTATTGGTTGTTATTTTTTTGAGAACTAAAGGTAAACAAAAAATCCCCACAAACTTTACGTTTATGAGGATTCTGTTGATAATAATTGCTATCTAAATTCTGCAATCTGCTATCTTAAATTTTTAAGCATTTGCAGTAGCGGCTTCTTTATTGATTTTTCCAATCAGTCCGGTCAATACTTTTCCAGGACCTACTTCAGTAAATAGTGTTGCTCCGTCGGCAATCATTTGTTGCACGGATTGTGTCCATTTTACTGGAGCAGTCAACTGAATGATTAAGTTTTTCTTGATTTCGTTAGGGTCAGAAACCGCGCTTGCTGTTACATTTTGGTACACAGGACAAATTGGAGTTGCAAAAGTAGTCGCTTCGATAGCGGCTGCTAATTCTTCTCTAGCTGGCTCCATCATTGGAGAGTGAAACGCACCACCAACAGGCAAAATCAAGGCTCTTTTGGCACCTGCTTCTTTCATTTTTTCGCAAGCCAATTCTACGGCTTTGTATTCCCCAGAAATCACCAATTGACCAGGACAGTTATAGTTTGCCGCCACGACAACACCATCAATCGAAGCGCAAATGTCTTCTACTATTTTGTCGTCTAGGTTCAAAACAGCAGCCATCGTCGAAGGGGTAATTTCGCACGCTTTTTGCATCGCCAAAGCTCTTTGAGAAACTAATTTCAATCCGTCTTCAAAAGACAAAGCACCATTGGCTACCAAGGCAGAAAATTCACCCAAAGAATGTCCAGCCACCATTTCAGGTTGGAAATCCTCTAAAGTTTTGGCCAAAATAACTGAGTGCAAAAATACCGCAGGTTGTGTTACTTTGGTTTCTTTTAGTTGTTCTGCAGTACCTTCAAACATAATATCGGTGATGCGGAAACCTAAAATTTCGTTGCCTTTTTCGAATAATTCTTTGGCAAGTGGAGAGTTCTCATATAAGTCTTTGCCCATTCCTGTGAACTGTGCGCCTTGACCTGGAAAAACGTATGCTTTCATAATAGTATGTTTATGTCGTAAATAATTTTAGTAGCAGCAAAAGTACTATTTTTATGGAATGTAAAAAAAACACTCCTAATCTTTTCTTTTTGCTGGTTGTAACGTTTAAAAAATTAACAGACTAATAAGGAAATATCTTCATATTATGAAAAAAGTAATCTTAGCATTTTTTACAGTTTTTATCGCATTCCTTTTGATGTATTTCGGGTTGCCGGTACTTAATTATGGCTTTTTCAAATTGCCATTTTTTCTATTATTGTTAATTGGAGTAGTGAGTTTGTTTTTTATTAAACTAAAAGTAGACCCGAAAACCCACAAGACAACAGTTTTGAAGGCGCCTCACAAGGTGTTTTATTACAGTATATTGGTATTACTTTTTTATGTAGCCATTGTCCCTTTATTTACAACGGTAAAAATGTTCAGAAGCGAGGCGTACCAACAATTGCTTGGCAAAGTGCATAAAGGCGAAAAAATTACTCAACATATTGCACCAATTGCGATAGACAAAATCCGAGTAGTTGATGAAGAATTAGCTTATTTATTAGGCGAAAAAATATTAGGCTCGCAACCAGCTTTGGGAAGTCAAGTAGAATTGGGACATTTTTGCATTCAAAAAATACAAAACGAATTGTATTGGGTAGCCCCATTGTTGCATTCTGGTTTTTTTAAATGGATTAATAATTCCGAAGGAACTGCGGGTTATGTTATGGTTTCGGCTACCAATGAGCGTGATGTAAAATTGGTGCAACAAATTGACGGGAAGCCTTTAAAAATAAAATACCAACCGTCTGCTTATTTTCAGTCCGAAATTCATCGCCACGCGTATCTTAACGGATACTCAACTATTGGCTTAACCGACTTTACTTTTGAAATCAACGACGAAGGAAAGCCGTTTTGGGTGATTACAACCTATGACAAAACCATCGGTTTCTCTGGAAATAATGCTACCGGAGTTTTGGTAGTTGATGCACAAAACGGAGCCATTCAAGAATATTCCATTGCCAACACACCAAAATGGGTAGACCGCATACAACCTTTAGATTTTATCGAAGACCAATTAAACGATTGGGGAACACTAATTCACGGGTATTTTAATTTTTCAAATGAAGACAAATTACAAATCACCGAAGGGATGACGCTGGTGTATGGAAAAGACAATAAATCCTATTGGTATACAGGCATCACTTCAACCGGTAAAGACGAATCTGCTGTAGGCTTTGTATTGGTTGATACTCGTACCAAAGAAACCACTTTTTACAAACAAGGTGGCGCTACCGAATTTGCGGCTCAAAGTTCAGCCCAAGGTAAGGTTCAAGAAAAAGAATATACTGCTTCTATGCCAATTCCATATAACATCAATTCCATTCCTACCTACGTAATGACTTTAAAAGACAAGGGTGGATTGGTCAAAATGTTTGCTATGGTTGCCATTTCTGACTATACGATAGTGGGCGTAGGCAATACGATGCGTGAGACCCTTACGGCATACAAAAATGTGTATAATATGGCCGACAATAAGATTAATCCCAATTCGGTAGCCAATAAAAAAATCATTCAATCGGTAGTGACAAGAATTCAAAACGACGTCAAAAACGGCAATAGTTTTTATTACTTCACCCTGCGAAAATCACCCACTATTTATGTGGGGTCTTCACAAATTTCGAGTGAATTACCGGTTACGGTTGTGGGAGATTCTATCAAAATCACCTATGATTTAGACCTTGAAAAAGTTGTAGATATTTCTAGTTTTCAAAATCTAACATTAAGCAAGAAGTAAAGCATCGTTTTATTTATTTTTGTGTTAAAACATAAAGACAATGCCTTCTGAAAAAGAAAAAATGCTCGCTGGCGAATCCTATCTCAGCAACGACAAACAGTTGGTGCAAGAGCGATTGTGGGCCAAGAAAATGCTGCAACAAATCAATGCCGAGTATATCGTAAACGGCAAAACACGCGGGCTTTTCAAGCAATTGTTGCCCAATGCGCACAAGCGTTTGTATATAGAGCCGCCCTTTCATTGCGATTATGGGTACAACATTCACACGGGCGAGAATGTCTATTTCAACCTCAATTGTGTGGTGCTCGATACGATGAAAATCACCATTGGCAACAACGTGTTTTTTGGCCCAGGCGTACATATTTACACCGCTTCGCATCCTTTGAACATCGTAGAGCGACGCACTTTCGAGGTATCTAAACCCGTCACCATTGGCGATGATTGCTGGATTGGCGGCAATACCGTGATTTGCCCAGGGGTGACCATTGGCGACGGTTGCACGATTGGCGCAGGCTCGGTGGTGACCAAAGAGATTCCTCCGCATTCGCTAGCTGTAGGCAATCCCGCGCGCGTCATTCGAAAGTTACAGTAATCCTTTTTAGGAGCAGAAAGAAGCGGCTTTTTTATAGGCAAAGTCCCGTCATCCGCTGTATCTTTGCGGCCGAACCCCAGCCACAAAGGATGCCGCTACTACCGGGGCTAGAAGGCAAGATAGGGCTTGATTAGCCAACATCCCGAAAATAAAACACAGAAAATGAAAGTTATCCTACTTACCCCAATGGAAATCGAAGCCGAGAAAGTGCAAAATGCCTTGCAACGCTTTCCATCTTTACAAAATGACTACCAAATCGTAATCTCAGGTGTGGGAAGAGAAACCACTGCCAAAGCAATGATGCATTTGCCTCCGCACGATTTGTGTGTATTAATTGGCTTTGCTGCCATCGTAGGAAAACCTGAAAATTTGCCAGCCGAATTACAATTAGGAATGCCCATTGAAATTACCAATGCTTCGCTTTATGGTTACGAAGGGCAATTGTTCGAAAACGGTAAGCCAATTTTGACGGAACCCAAAACCAACTTACTTTGTTTGTCTTCGTTAACTTCGGACAAATTTGTAAAAACGACTAATTTGGCCGAACGCACCGTGGTGAATATGGAAGATTATACTTTTATGTATCTCAAACAACCACAGGATTTTATCGTCCGTATTATTTCAGATTTCTTGCCACACACCCACGAAATCGACTTTTTTGAAGAAGTAAAGCCTATTGATTTTTACAAAGCCATTGACGCTATTGAGAGGGTTTTGTAAGTTGTCAATTATTTTTTACTTTTCTAAAAAAAAAGAGTGATTAAAAACGGCTAATCACTCTTTACTATTCACTAATCACTTTTTACTAATTACTTCTCACTTTCTCACTCTATTGAAGCAATAATTTCTAACAATTGTGCTTTCA
>JAGOFG010000046.1 GCA_017997335.1 Flavobacterium sp.
TTGGTGAAATAGCGTTGTAACACCACTCTTTCTATAAGCTTTTCAATAGAAAATGGGTTGAAAATAATCCCAAAAGGATTCACTTGGGTTTGAAATTTATAATAGAGTAATTTATCCCCCATGTTTTCAGCAAAGCAAGAGCCAAAAGAAACAATTTTCGAGTTGTAATCTATTGGATTGGCATTTTGAGTAATGGGTATTTTCGTTGTAAAGTTCATTGTTCTTCTTTTAAGTTTTAACAACTAGACAATGAAAACAGTTTAAAAGTCATTTTCTCGCAAAGGCGCAGAGCCGCAAAGAAAATAAAACTCGACTTTTGCACCTTCGTGTCTTTGAGATATAATTTTAGTAAAATCCTTGAGAGAAATAATCTTTAAACTTTGAGCAAACTAAAGATTATTCACAATTCTTGTTATTCCATTTTTAATCAATGATTCATTAAAATTAATCAACAAGCCTAATTTCATTCCAGTTATTTTTAGATAGGTTAAAAGTTGTTTAGGATGGACATTAGCTATTTGTTCAACCGATTTTATTTCAATAATCACTTTTTCTTCAATAATCAAATCAGTTCTAAAACCTATATCCAAGAATACTTCATCCCAAATTACTGGTAATGGTTTCTGTCTTTCAACTTTTAATCCTCTATTAGTCAATTCATAATAAAGTATAGCCTCATAAACCGACTCCAATAATCCTGGACCAAGTTTAGTATGAATTTTATAACAAACATTAACAACAATTCTGGAAATTTCGTTTTCAGTCATATTCATTATTTTTATACAATATACTAAAAATCTCGCAAAGACGCAGGGTCGCCAAGCTTTAGTATGAATAGTATATATCCAAAATGCTTTACGTAATTGCGTCTTTACGAGACTATTAAAAATAAGCAAACGACGAACTACAAAATCAATTCAATCTACTTAATTTATTTATATTATATCTTAAAATAATCCTTTGCGACTCTGCGTCTTTGCGAGATAATATTGTCTAAAAGATTAGCGAACTATTTCACAAACTCAATAGCTTTTTCTAAAGCTTCAGAAACACCAGCTGCGTTCTTTCCACCAGCTGTAGCAAAGAACGGTTGTCCTCCTCCGCCTCCTTGGATGTATTTCCCTAATTCGCGAACTACTTGTCCAGCATTTAGATTTTTATCAGCTACTAATTCTTTAGAAATATAGCAGGTCAACATTGGCTTGTCTTCATTTACAGTAGCCAAAACAATGAAAATATTGTTTCCTAAATTACCTAATTCATACACCAAATCTTTGGCACCTTCAGCCGTCAAATCTACTTGTTGCGCTAAGAATTTAACACCGTTTATTTCTTGGAAAGCTGCTGCTAACTCGCCTTTCATATTCTTGGCTTTGTCTTTTAGCAAGGCTTCTATCTGCTTTTTCAAAGAAGCATTCTCATCTTGCAGTGTTTGAATCGCTTTTATAGGGTCAACAGCATTTTTCAACACTTCTTTCATCTCTCCAAAAGTAATCAACTGTGATTCAAAGAAATCCTTAGCTGCTTCACTGGTGATTGCCTCAATTCTTCGAATACCTGCAGCAACAGCACCTTCGGAAACAATTTTGAAATGCCAAATCTCAGAAGTATTCGCCACGTGGGTTCCTCCACATAACTCAACAGAATCACCAAACTTAATCATACGCACCAAGTCGCCATATTTTTCTCCAAACAAAGCAATAGCTCCTTCTTCTAGCGCTTGTTCTTTGGCAATTCCACGCTTCTCAATTAATGGCAAACTTTCGCGAATTCTTGCGTTTACAAAGTTTTCTACTTCTTTCAATTCTTCGTCTGACACTTTAGAGAAGTGAGAAAAGTCAAAACGTAAAGAAGCCGAACGCACCATAGAGCCTTTTTGTTCAATATGCGTTCCTAACACTTTACGCAATCCTTGATGCAACAAGTGGGTTGCGGTATGATTAGAAGACGTTCTTGCTCTTTGCTTCACATCTACAATCGCTTGGAAAGTATCGGTTAAATTATCAGGCAATGATTTTGCCAAGTGAATCGTTTGATTGTTCTCTTTTTTAGTATCAATGATGTAGGTAATGTCGCCATTACTAGCTTCAAGATATCCTTTATCGCCAGTTTGTCCTCCACTTTCCCCATAAAAAGGAGTCGCGTTAAAAACCAACTGAAAGATTTCTCCTTCTTTTACACTCTCTACTCTACGGTATTTTGTGATTTTTACTTGGTGTTGCAAACGGTCATAGCCTACAAACTCCTGAATATCATCTTCTACAATTACATTCCAATCACCTGCAGTAACTTTTGAAGCCGCACGTGAACGTTCTTTTTGCAATTGTAATTGTTCTTCAAAAACTTTTTCGTCTAGTTGCAATCCTTTTTCAGATAAAATCAAAGCTGTTAAATCGATTGGAAAACCATACGTATCATACAATTCAAAAGCTTTTTTACCATCAATAACCTTGCTTTGATTGTTTGCAATCACTGCATCTAATAAAACCAAACCTTGATCTAGAGTACGCAAAAATGAACTTTCTTCCTCACGAATTACGTTAGAACAAAGGGCTTTTTGAGAACGAATTTCAGGGAAAGAAGCACTCATTTGAGCACTTAACGTATCTACTAATTTATAAATAAAAGGTTCTTTGGTATTCAAGAAAGTAAAGCCGTAACGAATAGCACGACGTAAAATTCTACGAATAACATATCCTGCACCTGTGTTGGATGGCAGTTGTCCGTCGGCGATTGCAAAAGCAACAGCACGAACGTGATCTGCAATCACACGAATCGCAATATTTATTTTTTCTTCTTCTTCATTGGAAGCTTTGATGGTATAGGTTGTCCCAGTAATCGTCTCGATTTCTCTGATGATTGGGGTAAACACATCCGTATCATAATTCGATTGAACCCCTTGTAAAACCATACAAAGACGTTCAAATCCCATACCTGTATCTACGTGTTGTGCTGGTAATTTCTCTAGTGAACCATCGGCTTTACGGTTGAATTCCATAAATACATTATTCCAAATCTCCACCACTTGAGGATGATCAGCATTGACTAATTCTTTACCGTCAATTACTGCTTTTTCTTCGGCTGAACGAATATCTACGTGAATTTCGGAACAAGGACCACAAGGACCTTGGTCTCCCATTTCCCAGAAATTGTCTTTTTTATTTCCTAATAAAATTCGGTCTTCAGCGATTAAAGTTTTCCAAATATCATATGCTTCTTGGTCGAAAGGAACATTTTCTTCAACGCTTCCTTCAAAAACAGTTACATACAATATGTCTTTATCTATTTTATAGACTTCTGTTAGCAATTCCCAAGCCCAATGAATGGCTTCTTTTTTGAAATAATCTCCAAAAGACCAGTTCCCCAACATCTCAAACATTGTGTGGTGGTAGGTATCAATACCTACTTCCTCTAAGTCATTATGCTTTCCTGAAACACGCAAACATTTTTGAGTATCGGCTATACGTTGGCTTTTTGGCGTTCCTAGACCCAAAAAATACTCTTTGAATTGTGCCATTCCTGAGTTATTAAACATCAGCGTTGGGTCATCTTTAAGAACGATAGGCGCAGAAGGAACAATTAAATGTCCTTTGCTTTCAAAAAAATCTAAAAATTGCTTACGTACGTCTTGTGATTTCATTTCTATTTTTTAATCGGTTATTTGTTGATGGGTTCTTGAGTGTCTCGAAATGACGAAACGGGAATGTAACCGCTCAACTTTTGCCCCAGATAGTAGTGGAAAGCTTTGAGGATTAGAAGACTATTTTTTTCTTGCTGGGGCAGAGCGACCAGAGGAAGCTCCTGACGTAGCTAGAAAAAAAAGGCTTGTAACCGAGAACTTGCAACGAATAGCTGGATTAGGCCCTTATTTTATTTATGTAAAAAGAAAGAAGATTTGAAACATTTCTTAAATTTGTTCGACTAACTCTTTACAGGTTGCAAAAATAGGGTATTTTAAACTATGGCGAAAGTAAAATATTATTACGATTCCGAAAAATTAGCGTACCGAAAAATTACGCCCAAGAAGAGAAAAAAGTTTGGTTTTGCTGCCTTATTTATTGTTGCTTCGGCTTTGTTTGGTTTTTTGTCGTTTGTTGTTTTATTGAATGTACCTTATTTTAAGACTCCAAATGATAGAGTTCAGCAAAGAGAGATTGAAAATTTGAGGCTAAATTATTCGATTTTAAATAAAAAACTGGAGCAATTGCAAGTAGTTGCTGACCAAATGGCTGATCGCGACAATAATTTGTACAGAACCTATTTTAATACGACTCCCATCACTGAAGAAGAGCGTAAGTCGGGCTATAAAAACAACTATGTTGCTTTGCAAGGGTATAACAATTCTGAATTGGTGATTAGAACCACCAAGAAAGTGGATGTTTTGAGTAAAGAATTGGCGATTCAATCAAAATCTTTAGATGCTATTTTGAAATTGGCAGAAGCTAAACAGGACTTTTTGGCTAGTATTCCTGCCATTCAGCCAGTGCAAAATGAAAAATTAAGGCATGTTGCTTCTGGTTTTGGTTATCGTACCGACCCGTTTACTAAAGCACGTAAAATGCATGAGGGAATGGATTTTACGGCAAAAACGGGAACACCAATTTTTGCTAGTGGTGATGGAATCGTTGTTAGGGCTGACAACTCGGCTTCTGG
This sequence comes from Flavobacterium sp., assembly GCA_017997335.1. Classification (GTDB taxonomy): domain Bacteria; phylum Bacteroidota; class Bacteroidia; order Flavobacteriales; family Flavobacteriaceae; genus Flavobacterium. The sequence goes on from JAGOFG010000046.1 coordinate 4,654, forward strand.
ATTTGGGAATCATATTGTAATTCGGCATGGTTATGGTTACGAATCACTCTATGCACATTTGAGTAAATACAAGTGCAGAGCGGGACAACGTGTTAAAAGAGGCGACATCATTGGTTATGTAGGAAGTACAGGACGCTCCGAGGCTCCACATTTGCATTATGAAGTACATAAAAATGGTAAAGTAGTGAATCCGTTGAATTTTTATTACGGTTCAATTTCAGCAGTAGAATATGTTGCCATTTCTAATGCTGCCAACCAAGAAAATCAGTCACTGGATTAATATTTTAAACAGTAATCGGTTCGTATAATTATAAAAAGAGTGTAAAAAACAAGAGAAAATGCATATAGAATTAGCACCAGATAAAAGATATTACAGCATTGGCGAAGTGGCCAAAGCCTTTGGCGTTAATGCCTCTTTGATTCGATTCTGGGATAGTGAATTTGATATTTTAAAACCTAAAAAAAATGCCAAGGGAAACCGAATGTTTACTCCCGAAGATGTCAAAAATTTACAATTAATCTATCATTTGGTCAAAGAAAGAGGGTTTACTTTAGAAGGCGCTAAAACCCATTTAAAAGAAGGTCAAAAGAAAACCTTGGATAAATTTGAAATTATTCGAAAATTAGAAGCCATAAAAACACAATTAGTACAAATAAAAACAGAACTTTAAAAATTAAAATTAACAACTAAATTAAATAAACATGAAAAGATTTTTGCCTTGGATTATTGCAGCTGTAGTGGTATTTGGAATTTATAGCTGGGTGAAAGGAATTAACAACACTGCTGTTGGTTACGAACAAACCATCAACGAAGCATGGGGTAATGTCAATACTTCTTACCAAAGAAGAAATGACTTGATTGGAAACTTAGTAAATACTGTTAAAGGTGCTGCTGACTTTGAAAAAAGCACATTAACTGCAGTTATTGAAGCCCGTGCAAAAGCTACTTCGGTTACTGTTGACCCAACCAACATTACCCCAGAACAATTAACCGCATTCAACTCGGCACAATCAGGTGTTTCCTCTTCATTATCGAAATTATTAGTTTCTGTTGAAAAGTACCCTGATTTAAAAGCAAACGAAAATTTCTTGAAATTACAAGACGAACTGGCTAGTACTGAAAATCAAATTTTGACTGCCAGAACTCGTTTCAACGAAGCGGTTAAACCTTACAATACGCACATAAAAACCTTCCCTAACTCTATTTTTGCTGGAATGTTTGGCTTTAAAGAAAAAGCCTATTTCCAAGCTGTTGAAGGTGCAGAAAAACCTGTGGAAGTTAAATTCTAAACCTCCCCAACCCCTCCGAAGGAGGGGCTTTTTTTATACCAATAAAAAAACTAAACAAATGTCAAAAGTAGAAGACTTTTTAACTAAAGAAGAGGAAAGTGCCATAGTAGAAGCCATTCGCGTGGCCGAAAAAAATACTTCGGGCGAGATTAGAGTTCACATAGAAGCTACCACTTCTCTGGATGCTTATGACCGTGCTATGGAGGTTTTTCACGAACTCAATATGGATGCTACCGAATTACAAAACGGTGTACTCATTTATCTTGCAGTGAATGACAAAACCTTTGTGATTTGTGGTGACAAAGGCATAAACGATGTAGTAGCTCCTGATTTTTGGGACTGCACTCGTGATGCTATGGTGAGCCAATTCAAATTAGGAAATTACAAACAAGGCTTGATTGATGGTATTTTAAATGCTGGAGAACAACTTAAAAAATATTTCCCTTGGCAAGAAGGTGACACTAATGAATTGTCAAACGAAATTTCTAAAGGATAACCTATGAAAAATTCCAAAATAAAAACATCAAATTCCAACGGGATTTTTCGATTACCTCTTTTGCTTATAGCATTCTTAACGTTTCAGTGCACCTTTGCACAATTTACTATTCCAGAAAAACCTAGTTTCCAAACTTCGGTCTACGATTATGCGAATTTATTTAGTGCTGAAGAAAAAGCGCAACTGGAAGAAAAATTAGTTCGCTATTCGGATTCGACTACCACCCAGATTGTAGTAATTTCTATTGAAAGTCTGAAGAATGAAAACGTCAATCAACTGGCTACCAATTGGGCACATACTTGGGGAATAGGACAAGCCAAAGAAGATAACGGTGTCATCATTTTGATTGCTAAAAATGATAGAAAAATAGCCATTAACCCTGGTTACGGACTAGAAGACCGACTAACTGCTGGAATTGGAGGAGAAATCATCCGAAATATCATTACACCAGAATTCAAGGCAGGAAGTTATTATAAAGGAATAGATAAAGGAACTGATGCACTTTTTGATGTTTTCAAAGGCAAATACAAAGGAGAACGAAAAAAGTCTTCGGAAAAAAGTTTCCCTATTTTACCTTTGATTTTCATTATTGTCGTCCTGATTATTATTTTCTCTAAAAACAAAGGCGGAGGCAATTCTGGCAACCGAGGTGGTGGAGGCCCTAGCCTTCTCGATGTAATCATTTTAAGCAACCTTGGTCGCGGAGGCGGAGGCGGATTTGGTGGTTCATCTGGCGGAGGTTTTGGCGGTGGCGGATTCGGAGGTGGATTCGGCGGAGGCGGATTCTCTGGTGGAGGTTCAAGCGGAAGTTGGTAAGTAAAACTTCTACTTTAGTGTAAAAACACATTCACAAAAGCATAAAAGAACAGCGTAATGATAGTTCATTGCGCTGTTTTTATTTTAAAACCAAACCAAAACACCTTATTAATCAACGCTTTGCTTTTAGATAAAAAATATTTTAATAATTCTACTAATTTTATAGAATTAATAATATATTTGCTCCCGAAAATAATTTCAATCCAAAATAAGACTACAATGAAAACGAATCAAAAGAATGCTTATTCAAAGGAAAAGCTAAAAAAGAAACGAGTATCAAGTATCAAAATCAGTGATTGTATGATGTGTATGTGCCTAGCTAAATAAAAATTTATAATTTAATTCGACTATTTACATATAATTTATATAATAATGAAAAATATCTATACAAAAACACTATCAACTCTACTTTTAATTTTACTATTTTCAACTTCCTATAGCCAAAGCCTTTTAGAGGGAGAAGTTAGAAACGATGACAACGCACCTATAGAAGGTGTCAATATATTTATAAAAGGAACTACCAATAGTACGACTTCAGATGTTAATGGTAAGTTTTCCATTCAATCCAAAGCATTGCCATTTATCATTATTGTGCAATACGCTGGTTTTAATACCAAAGAAATTAAAATCACCGAACTACCTTCTAATGCAAAACCATTACAAATAAATATCTCTACTGGAGAAGAAAAAGTGCTATCTGAGGTAGTGGTTACCTCAAGACGAAGAATAGAAAAAGCTCAAGATATTCCCATTGCCATTTCAGTTGTAACAGGTAAACAAGCGGAACAAGCTGGGGCATTCAACGTGAATCGTCTAAAAGAATTGGTTCCGTCTGTTCAATTGTATTCTTCCAATCCAAGAAATACCGGAATTAACATTCGTGGTCTGGGATCTCCTTTTGGACTGACTAACGATGGTATTGACCCTGGTGTTGGTTTTTATGTAGACGGTGTTTACTTCTCTAGACCTGCCGCTACAACCTTAGATTTTATAGATGTAGATCGAATTGAAGTATTGCGTGGTCCTCAAGGCTCTTTATTTGGAAAAAACACAACTTCAGGTGCTTTTAACATTACTTCTCGCAAACCTAGTTTCACTTCAAGTGCTGATTTTGAAGTGAGTTATGGTAATTACCAATTCATTCAAGCCAAAGCCTCTGTTACAGGAGCTTTGAGTTCTAAAATTGCTGGTAGAATATCATTCTCTGGTACTCAACGTGATGGATTAATCGAGAATGTTGTAACTGGAAGAGCTACTAATACACTAAACAACCAAGGAATTAGAGGACAATTACTTTATACTCCTTCTGAGAGAACAAATATACTGTTCGCAGCAGACATCACTTTGCAACGTCCAGACGGATATGCACAAGTAGTTGCTGGTGTTGCTCCTACACAAAGAGCGGCTTACCGTCAGTTTAATGCAATTATTGCTGACTTGAATTATCAACTTCCTAGCTTGAATGCTTTTGACCGTAAGATTGACCACGATACCCCTTGGCGCTCTGGACAAGATTTAGGTGGCGCCTCTTTAAATATTGATACAAAAATTGGCACTGGAACACTTACCTCTACAACAGCTTGGAGATTCTGGAATTGGGACCCATCGAATGATAGAGACTTCACAGGTTTGCAAGTATTGGCATTATCACAAAACCCTGCCCGACATACTCAATTTACGCAAGAAGTACGCTATGCAGGACAAGTAACCTCATCCTTGAGTGGTGTGGTAGGTCTGTTTTTCATTGACCAAGAAGTAAAAGTAAGAGGAAATGAAGAATCTGGAACGGCACAATGGCGATTTGCTCAAAGTACTACTAGCCCATTATGGAGAACACCGGGTCTTTTTGAAGGTTATGGTATAAGAACCAACTCGAATGTACGTTCAACAAGTGCTGCTGTATTTACTCAATTGGATTGGGCAATCACTGAGAGATTACACTTACTCCCAGGTTTACGATATAATTATGACAAAAAAGCTGCCGATTACGACCGTAAAACCTACGGAGGACTTCAAACTACAGATCCAGCTTTACTTGCACTTAAAAGATTAGTTTATACAGACCAATCGTTTACTTCAAGCACTGACGACACAGACTTTTCAGGAAATTTAACCGTGAACTATAAAGTTTCCGATAAAGTCAATGCCTATGCTACCTATGCAAAAAGCTATAAACCGGTTGGTGTGAATGTAGCAGGACTTCCGACTATTGCTGGCCAACCAGCCCTTGACCTTGCAGTAATAAAACCTGAAAGCGTAAACCATTATGAATTCGGTATAAAAAGTTCACCTATTAAAAATTCGGTTTTAAACCTGACCTTCTTTAATACTGAAATTAAAGATTTCCAAACCAATGTGCAAGCGGCTGAATTGGGTGTAAATCGTGGCTACCTTGCCAATGCTGATAAAGTAAGAGTAAAGGGTATAGAATTAGATGCTAGTTTTCTACTTAACAAACACTTTAGCTTTAACGCTGCCGGTACTTATAGCGATGGAAAATATGTTACATTCACAAACGCCCCATTGCCACTAGAAGAAACTGGAGCAGCGGTATCGTTTAAAGATGTTTCTGGAACAGACTTGCCAGGGGTTTCAAAATGGGCAGGAAGCCTTGGAGGGGAATATACTAAAAATGCTAAATTCTTCGGAAGCATAGGGAAATTCTTCATTGCTCTTGATAGTTTTGCTCGTTCTGAATTCTCTTCAAGCCCTTCTGCATCAAAATATTTGGTGGTACCGGGTTATGCAATATTTAATGGTCGTCTTGGTTTCCGTGTTGCAGATGGTTTGTCAGCGTTCATTTGGGGACGTAATTTATTCAACAAAGATTACTATGAGCAATTATTACCCGCTGGTGGAAATTCTGGACATTATGCAGCAGTACTTGGTGACCAAAGAACGTATGGTATCACCTTAAAATATTCGTTATAGTCTAAATGAACTTCATTTTTTTACTTGATTTTGAGCCGTCTGAAACTTATGTTTTAGATGGCTCTTTATCATAAGTATCTATCTCACTTTGCTTTCTAAAACAAAATAATGAAGCATTTTGGGAAAAAATCTTTTCAAATAAACCCCTAAAACTTCTTTACCCCCAATATAAGCTTCAAATTTATTGGCTTCAATGGCCTTAATCATTTTTGAAGCAAAGACATCCACGGGCATTCCGTTTTGTGTCGCTTCATCATTTGACTTTTGCGTTTCTCCGTTTGCGGTTAAAGCATTTATAGCTACATTAGTCTGTACGAAGCCGGGACAAATAAGCGTGACTTTTATATTGTCTTTTTCATGTTCCATACGTAAAACATCGAAAAAACCATGTAATGCGTGTTTTGCTCCACAATAACCTGAACGATATGGACTTCCAAATTTCCCCATTAAACTGGTTACCGTTACAAAATGACCTTTCTTTTGTTGTATAAAATACGGTAAAAGCGCCTTTGTTAAAGCCACAGTTCCCAAATAATCAACGGCAATCAGTTTTTTATCTACTTCAAAATCAGTTTCGGCAATTAAGGAGCGTTGACTGATTCCACCATTATTAATCAAAACATCAATGGAACCAAAAAATTGCAAGGCTTTAGAAACGGTACTTTTGGATAAATCAAAATGAGACAAATCGAAAGGAAGTAACACAACATCTGCGCTATTACACTTTTCCTTTACTTGCTCTAATGCTTCAAGATTTCGTCCAGATAAAATAAGCTTTGCCTTTTTTGAAGCCAAAGCATAGGCTAATGCCTCCCCTATTCCACTTGAAGCACCTGTAATCCAAATTACTTTTTCAGTTACATTCATAACATTTTGATTTTTTACTAAGATATAAAATAAAACATTTTTTTTGCACTATTCTATTCGTAGACTTACATTTACAAAAAAAATATTTTGAAAAAAAAGTTCCTTATTCTTCTCTTTTTATCCTACTTTTTTTCCTTTTCTCAATCAGAAAAAAACATCGACCACCAAAGCATTCTTTGGACTCGGTATTATAATCTACTAACTTTAAATGACAATTGGTCCATTCATACAGAGTTTGACAATCGTGTTTTCTTGAAGCCAATTGCCGAAAACCTATTTGTCTTTAGAATCCAAGGCAGATACAAATGGAATTCAAATATAGAAACTGGAGCTGGTTTCACTTACTTTTCGGTTTATACACAAAACCCAAAACAGGACTTTGATTTTGAAATTCCTGAATATAGAGGACAGCAGGATGTAACGTATAAATTCAATCTAAAAAAAATAACCCTCAACCAAAGACTACAGGTTGAAGAACGGTTCATACACAACGCTTCTAAAACAGAACTTATAGATGGCACTACCTTTAGTTGGCGTTTTCGTTACCGATTGCAAGCAGAATATTCGTTTTGGGAAAAAGAAAAACAATATCTCAAAGCAATTGTATACGACGAGATTATGCTAAATGCTGGAAAAAGTATCATCTACAACACCTTCGACCAAAATAGGATCTATGCTGCCGTACAATATGGCATCAACAAAAATATCTCTGTGGAACTTGGGTATCTAAAGAGCTTTCAACAACGTCCTAGCGGGGTCGACTATTTCAATAGAGACATCATAAGACTGAGTATTTTTCATAAAATGCATTGGTAAACATTTTATTAAATTTTACTTTTTTTCATAAATAAAGTAGTACGAAAATATTTATTCCTTTATATTTGGGCTGATTTTAACTGCCCTATAATTATGAAAATGAACCTATTAAAAACTAGCTTCTTCGTTATTCTTTTACAAAACTCATTAACCTTTACTGCTTATGCGCAGTTTGGCGGACTTAAAGACAAACTCATAAGTGCGGGATCGGCTGTCGCGTCCAAAGCATTAGGGGTTGACAAAATCCTGAAACAACCTGCTGCCATAACCACTTCATTCGAAGATGTAGACAAAACAGGCTCTAAACTTCCTGATTTTAAAGCCAACGAAAAAGCCCAACCACTTTATTTACTTCCTAAAGCTCCTGATGGAGGCTATGTACTTTGTGAAGGTTTTTACGAAATGACTACCAAAAGCTACTGCTTGATGGCTGGAACTTTTGCCCCTTCTAGTGGAGATGGTTACATGTATGCCCCGACTTTGGGTCCAAAAGAGGAAATTGTAACTACGATTTTAAAAAATGCTGAAAAACACCCCGAAGTACACCAACACGATATCCAAATGTTGTTATGGGCTATTATTGCTCGAACCAAATTTGCCGATTATAGTGGACAAATAAAGCTGACAGCTATCACTTTACTTTCACCGCAAGACTTATTGAAATTAGAAGGAGGCGCGCTAGGCATATTACCAGGTAACATAATGGAAAAAGCAAAAAGCAAATTACCAGAAGGAATTCAAACCATTTTTGAAGCCGAAAATCAAATTCGAAAATTAGTTGCTTCAGGAAACTACAGCTATGCCGAGATGGAAAAATATGCCATCATTGCTGGTTTTGCACCACCAAGAACCGACGTACCTAGTGGCATTTGGACCCTACACCCTGATGGATATTATATCCGCTATTTTCCTTCAGGCTATTCGATTACCAAAGTACAAATCTATGTTCCCAAAGAATTACTCCTGAACTCAAACGGTAAAAGAATTATTTACGACGCTACCAATGATATTGCTTGCCCAGCGAATGTAGGATCGCAACGTTTGGCACAAACCAATGAACCGCTAAACCCTGATTACAAGCTTAAATTAAAACTGTTTTGTGCAGGGATTGAGTAAATCTAATCCAAAAGAAAAGCCTCCAAAATTCAACTTTGGAGGCTTTTTTATGTTCTCTTTTCTATTATTTCTCTCTAATATAAATATCAATCGGAACACCAGAAAAGTCCCATTGTTCTCTAATTTTATTTTCTAAATAGCGTTTGTAAGGTTCTTTTACATATTGTGGTAAATTTGCAAAAAACACAAATTGCGGTGTAGCCGTTGGTAATTGCATACAATATTTAATCTTCACATATTTACCTTTAGTAGCTGGTGGTGGATAGGCCTCGATAACCTTCAACATAAATTCATTAAACTTAGAAGTAGGTATTCTTTGTTGTCTATCCTCATATACTTTTACAGTTGCTTCTAATGCTTTCAACAAACGCTGTTTGGTCAAAGCCGAAACAAAAAGAATTGGCACATCTGTAAATGGCATCAATTCCTTTTTAATTTTCTCTTCGTAATCACGAGTAGACATGGTATCTTTTTCTACCAAATCCCATTTGTTTACCAAGATAACAACCCCTTTTCTGTTTTTCTCTGCCAACCAAAAAATACTTTGATCCTGACCTTCAAAACCACGAGTAGCATCAATCACCAAAATACAAACGTCTGCGTGTTCAATAGCACGAACGGAGCGCATTACAGAATAAAATTCTAAGTCTTCTTTTACTTTGGCCTTACGACGAATTCCAGCAGTATCTACTAAATTAAATTCAAATCCAAAACGATCAAATTTTGTATCAATAGCATCACGAGTTGTACCCGCAATATCCGTCACCATAAAACGATCTTGACCAATCAAAGCATTGATAAAACTCGACTTACCAGCATTAGGACGTCCTACCACAGCAAAACGTGGCAAAACCACTTCTTCTTTCACTGGCTCAGGTTTCACTGGGAAAGCTTCGATCAAAGCATCCAACAAATCTCCCGTTCCACTTCCAGAAATACTTGCAAAAGTAAAATACTCTCCTAATCCTAAATTATAAAACTCTACTGCGTCTTTCTCACGCATCGCATTATCTACTTTGTTCACGGCCAATAAAACAGGCTTAGTCACTTTACGCAACAACTTTGCAACCGTTTCATCCATCGGTGTAATTCCCTCTTCTACATCTACCACAAAAACAATCACATCGGCTTCATCTATTGCCAATTCAACTTGTTTGCGGATTTCTCCTTCAAAAACATCATCAGATCCGCGGACATATCCACCCGTATCTATCACAGAAAACTCTTTTCCGTTCCACTCGCTTTTACCGTAATTTCTATCTCTGGTTACCCCAGAAACCGAATCTACAATAGCTTCTCTTCTTTGTATCAGCCTATTAAAAAGGGTTGATTTCCCTACATTAGGTCTTCCTACTATCGCAACAATATTATTCATTTTATTCGTATTCAAATAGTTATCCTTAGCGCACACTTTTGCGGTTAAGGCGTGCAAAGGTAGTGTTTAAAACTATGAGAATCAATTTTTTTGATATATTAGCACAACTAAACTATACCAAACCCAATTCCCCAAAACCATGAACCCAGATAACAAAATTAGATTACGCCTACGATTTTACAAAGACATCACCGAAAACACTGACGCCGTTCGCGCAAAATTCGAAAAATTCATTCATGAAAAATCCCCTGATTATTATGCCAAAATCAGAGGGTATCACATTTGGCTCAACATCAAAGGTGATAAAAAAAGATATTGGTCACCCCATTTACATCTCGAGTTAGAAAAAAAATCCGAAAACGAAACCCATATCCGTGGACTCTTCGGTCCAGACCCAACTTTATGGACCTTATTTATGTTTCTGCATTTTATGATTGCTGGCACTTTCATCGTATTTTGCGGTATTGCCTACACGCATTATGTCCTCAAAGAATCCACACAATGGGATTTCATCGTACTTTCTATGATGATTTTTGCTTGGTTTCTACTTTATGTTATTGCCCGTCAAATCCGTTCCAACGGCGAAAAACAAATGAACGACTTAGAAAAAGTGTTTTTAAAAATAATTGAATAACCCTACCTATTAGGAGCTAATCCAGCTCTCCATTACAACTCCTCGTTCCAAAAACTGCGGTTCTAATGCGCTTGCAGGAGCTTCCGCTGGTCGCTCTGCTAGCACAAGAACCACTAGTTTTTGGCACTCCGGGGTTTCCATTACGATCTGGGCTAAAAAAAATCAGTAGTCGAAACAAATTCCACTACTGATTTCACATTTATAGTAACTCAATAAAAAATTGAACAACTTCAATTTGCTTTTCACTTCCGACTTCTAATCTCTCACTTCTAACTTATAGTTACTGATTATATCCGAAACGTTTCAACATATTGGCATTACTTCTCCAATTTTTGTTCACTTTCACATACAATTCAATATGAATTTGTTTGCCGAAAAACGTTTCCAATTCTGCTCTCGATTCCATTCCTACTTTTTTCAAAGCAGCGCCTTTGTGACCAATAATGATTCCTTTTTGCGTATCACGTTCTACCATAATCACCGATCGAATTCGAATGATAGCATCCGTTTCTACAAATTCTTCGGTAACAATTTCAACAGCATACGGAATCTCTTTGCTGTAATTCAATAAGATTTTCTCTCTAATAATCTCATTAACAAAAAAACGTTCAGGTTTATCGGTCAATTGATCTTTAGGATAATACGCTGGCGATTCAGGCAACAAGGCAATGATTCTTTGAAACACTTCAGGAACATTAAAATTCTGTAATGCCGAAATTGGGTAAATTTCCGCATTCGGCACTTTGGCTGTCCAAAAAGCCACTTGCTCTTCTAATTGCTCTTGATTTGAATTGTCAATTTTATTCAACAACAACAAAACTGGAATTTTGGAATGGATAATTTTATTAAAAAAAGCATCGTCTTTCAATTCCTGCTCGCCTATTTCTACCATATATACCAAGACATCCGCATCTTCAAAAGCCGACTTTACAAAACCCATCATTGCTTCTTGCATTTCATAAGCGGGTTTAATAATTCCCGGAGTATCGGACAAAATCAATTGAAAATCATCTCCATTTACAATTCCTAAAATTCTATGTCTGGTAGTTTGTGCTTTAGAAGTAATAATGGATAATCGCTCCCCAACAAAAGCATTCATTAGCGTTGATTTTCCTACGTTTGGGTTTCCAATTATATTTACAAAACCGGCTTTATGTGTCATTTTAAATTCATTTAATTTCACTTCGTAAAATTCAAAGCAAAAGATATAGGCTGCAAAGGTAGCCATATCAACTCAATAGACGAAATAAAACATTTTTTTAAATTTTGGTTGTATTTCTAGAAAAACGTCGTACATTTGCACCCGAAACATCGCGGGATAGAGCAGTAGGCAGCTCGTCGGGCTCATAACCCGAAGGTCACAGGTTCGAGTCCTGTTCCCGCTACTAAGTTAATTTTACTGAGATTACAAAACGCACATCGCGGGATAGAGCAGTAGGCAGCTCGTCGGGCTCATAACCCGAAGGTCACAGGTTCGAGTCCTGTTCCCGCTACTA
>JAGOFG010000173.1 GCA_017997335.1 Flavobacterium sp.
TGTTGGGTTATAAGGGGAATGAATAGAAGGTGGCACTTTTTGATAAACAAAGGTTGTAGTTGCATCTGGTGCATCAAGAGCATCTGATGTACTTGGAGCATCAGGTGTAGTTAAATCATCTTCGTCATCACTAAAAGAAAAAGCAAAGTTAGATTCTTCATCATCAGAAGAATTTAGTACTATTCTTTTATTGATTTTTCCTTTCGGATTAGCTTTTCCAGTATAAAAGCCGATACTTGTTTTTCCGTTGCTATCGGTACTTTTTATGAAAGTGATAGGTACAATCGGACGGTCGCTGTCTACTTGATTGGTTCCTTTGTTACCGTTTTTGTCATCAAATTGCACTTTGATTCCTGTAATTTCTTGATTCGCATTACGCTTAACTTTAGAAACTTTTAGGTTGATGCCGTGCAGGTCTTTTAGTAATTGTGCTTCTTGCTTTAATTTGGCATCAGTAGTGTTTTTATCAATGACCAAGATGATATCTTCAGTTGTTGTTTTTGATGTAGTGTGTGTTACTGTTTTTTCTTGTGCCAAAACCTTAATTTGGAAGATAAACACAAAAGCGATTAAAGCAGGAAGTATCAGCGCATACTTCCACGAATTCCATTTTTTTGATTGATTTTTGTTTAACATAACGATTCGTTTTTTGATTAATGATTGATAAAAATGATTGGTAAGGGCAACACAATTTTCGTGTGTTGTTATTTTTACAAGTGCCATTTGATAGGCCTTTTTGTCGTTAAGTCGTTTAGTTGCCTCGCTATCAGCAATGAACTCAAGGTTTTGTAGTATGGCTCTTTGGTAAAGCCAAATAAAAGGATTGAACCAAAATACGATACTAAAAAAGCGAATAATCAAAACATCTATGGTGTGATGCTGTTCGCTATGTACTTTTTCGTGTTCTAAGATACTTTGCAATTCTGATGGCGAATACAAAGAAGAGTTGAAAACAATCGTGTTGAAATACGAAAAAGGTGCTATTTTCTCCTGAACATCAATCAGTTTGAAGTCGGCTTGTTGTTGTGCTTTCGTTTTATATAACACGCGATTTAAACTCCAATAATCCATTCCGAATTTGATAAAAAACAAAGCAGAACCTACTATATAAATGGCAATGGCAGTCAAATACCAATTTATTTCAAAGGTTTCCTCAGGCGCAACTTCCTTCAGTGGCAGTTCTGAAATAGGAAAAGTGAGTGGAGTAGGGGTTACCCAAACGATTTTGGTAATGTAAAATAACGGAAGCACCACAGCTGTTCCTAATCCAGCGAGTAAGAAAAAGCGATTGGCCGTAAAAAAGGTTTCTTTTCGCAGCAAGAAATAGTAAGCCAAATAAAATAAAGCAATCAAACCGCTTGCTTTTAGTAAGTAGGGATAGATGGTTTCCATAGCGCTTATTTTTGTTCTATCATCGCTAATATTTCTCGCAACTCTTCAGCAGATATTTTTTCTTCTTTCGCGAATTGTGATACCATATTCTTGTAGGAACTGCCAAAAAATGTTTCTATGGCATTCGACATAAATTTCTTGCGATAATCTTCAATTTTAACAACAGGGAAATATTGATACGTATTTCCAAAAGCGTTGTGCGACACATATCCTTTCTCTTCTAGATTTCTGACAATGGTAGAAAGGGTGTTGTAGTGGGGTTGTTCTTCGGTGATTTCTGCTTGTATTTCTTTTACAAAAGCTTTTTTAAGCTTCCATAAAATGTGCATAATTTCTTCTTCCTTGTTGGTTAATTTTTGCATCTTGATTAGGTTTGATGTATTGACAAAACAAACCTACAACTATTTTTGTAGTTGACAAACTAAAAATATAGTTATTTAACTAAATTTTAAGTTAGTTAAAAATTTACTATCGCAAAATGCAGTAAAATAGGGAGTTATTGGTTTTCTTTTTTAACCAATCGCATTACCCAAACACAACCAAAAATGGATAACGCACCCAAGAGAGCCATAAAAACCCAATTGTTTTGGTAGCCAAATCGACTGATGATATCCATTCCTGTTTTGGAACTAACGATATGCGCCAAACTAAAACTCATCGTAAAAAGTGCCATATAACGCCCTTCGTGTCCCTTGGGAGCTCGGCTCAAAGCAAAAGAATTCGAAAAAGGAAAAATGAACATTTCTCCAAAAGTGATAAACAATAAACTAATCACTAAAAAGCCCACCCAAAAATTGAACAACAACGCTAGGAAACTAATTGACATACAAACGCAACCCCAAAGAATGATTTTGAGTTTGTTCACGTTTTTTCGTTGGGAGGCACTTACAATAGGCATTTCGAGGAAAAAGATAATCAATCCGTTCAACGACAATAGCAAACCGCTTTGAAATTCAGTCAATCCAAATTGTTCTTTATGGTACAAAGGCAAAGTTGTAAATAGTTGAAAAAATAACACCGCCGTAATGAAACACACAAACAAGAAAATCCAAAAAACAGTGTCTTTAAAAACCGAGATTCTTGTAGCATTGATTTCTTTTAGTTTTTCTTTGTCGATAGTGCTTTTCTTTTCTTTTACCAAAAGGGCAAAAATTAAAATAGAAATAATACACGAAGCACCATCTACCCAAAACAATCCTTGATACCCCATTCCCATAATGATTAAACCGCCCAGCGCTGGTCCAGCTGCAAAACCGAGATTTACGGCCAATCGCACTAATGTCAAGGCTCTAGTTCTGTTCTCTGGTTTGGCATAAGTTCCTAACGAAACAAACATCGCGGGTCGAAACATATCGGCTATGGACATAATAAAAAACATACTGAAACACAATCCCCAAAAAGAAGTCACATATTGCACAAAAAAGAACAAAACGCCAGTAGTGAATAAACTGAAAATCATTATTTTGTAGAAACCTATTTTGTCAGAGAGTTTACCACCTAGCCAAGAACCAAGCATAGAGCCTAAACCAAAACAGACCATAATCCAACCGACTTGCCCAAACGAAAAACCAAGGTCTTCTTTCAAGTATTTGGACAAAAAAGGCAACACCATCGTTCCAGCTCGATTGATAAAAGTCATTAAAGTAAGTATCCAAATTTCTCTCGAAAAACCTCGGTAATTGTCAAAATAGCGTTGAATGGCAGTGGTCAGCATCTTTTTTTTCGTTTTGCCAAAGGTAGTAACTTTGTTTGGAAGCACTTTGCTGACTGCTAACTTTAAGTTATTTTTGCCAAAAACGACTCAAAGATGAAAAAAGCACTTCTTGTATTGATGATTATTTGCTCAAATTGGACTTTCGGACAAGCTCAAAAAGGTAGCGAAGCCGTAGAAAAATTTCAAAAAGAACTCAATGCAGAATATGCTTCCACTGAAAAAAGTCCCTTGCTCAAAGAGGATTTAGCCGTTTTCAAAAACTTGGATTTTTTTCCTTATAATCCCAACTTGCAAATTGAAGCTCGTTTCGTTCGTACGCCCAATGAAAAAGTGTTTGAAATGAAAACCTCTACGACAAGAAAGCCTTTGTACATTAAATTCGGAGAAGCCCATTTCAAAATCGACGGAAAAGCTTTGGTTCTCAATATTTATCAAAACATCGAACTTTCCAAAAAGAAAGAATATGTAGACTACTTGTTTTTACCTTTTTCTGACCTGACTTGCGGCAAAGAAAGTTACATCGGCGGACGCTACATCGATTTGAAAATCCCAACAAGCGATACTATTCTTATCGATTTCAATACGGCTTACAACCCTTATTGCGCTTACAATCACAAATATTCTTGCCCCATAGTGCCGCTTGAAAATGATTTGCCAGTAGCCATAAATGCGGGAGTAAAAAAGTTTCACGACTAAATGAAATATTTCAATTTACATACGCACAAAGCCACCCAAAATCCCAACCGAATCGAGTTGGTCAATCAGTATCCTAACGAGTTCGAGAACTCTTTTCCCTATTATTCCATAGGCATTCATCCTTGGTATATTGTGGAGGAACGGGTAACAAGCGATTTAGAAATCATCGAGCAACAACTCCAAGACCCCAATTGTTTGGCCTTGGGCGAGTGCGGTTTAGACAAGCGAATAGCTATTCCGTTAGAGGTGCAACAAGCCGTTTTTGAACAACAATTGCATTTGGCGCAAAAGTACAACAAACCCGTGGTGATTCATTGCGTGGCGGCCTATCAGGAAGTAATAGCTAGTAGCAAAAAACTAAAAATCAGCGTTCCGCTACTCATTCACGGATTCTCAAAGAACGAAACCGTTGCACAATCGTTACTCAACAACGGATTTTATCTGTCCTTTGGGAAGTATTTGGTTCAAAACCCAGCCTTGGCAAGCGTTTTTCAAAACGTTCCAGACCATCAGTTCTTTCTAGAAACCGATACCATCGAAAACGGAATCGAAGAAGTCTATGCTTTGGCCGCCCAATACAAAAACACAACCGTTGAAGCCATACAGCAACAAATCAACGCAAACATAAAGCGAGTTTTTGGATTACAACTCGATTGATTTTAGAATAAAATGATTTTTTAGGAGCAGAAAAAATAGGCATTTTAGCCAGCAAAGTCCCGTTATCCGCTATATCTTTGCTTTTTTAAAGAAAAAAAGCAAAGGATGCCGCTCCTACCGGGGCTAGAAGGGAAGATTGGGGATTTCAAATATTTTTATTTCCTGCAAGGTTTTCAAAACCTTGTAGGTATGTTTCTAGAATTCAAACACCTACAAGGTTGAAAAAAGACCTTGCAGGAGAATAGCATTTTTTACTTCCTGCGAGGTTTTCAAAACCTTGTAGGTATGTTTCTAGAATTCAAACACCTACAAGGTCGAAAAAAGACCTTGCAGGAGAATAGCATTTTTTACTTCCTGCAAGATTTTCAAAACCTTGTAGGTATGTTTCTAGAATTCAAACACCTACAAGGTTGAAAAAAGACCTTGCAGGAGAATAGCATTTTTTACTTCCTACGAGGTTTTCAAAACCTTGTAGGTATGTTTCTAGAATTCAAACACCTACAAGGTCGAAAAAAGACCTTGCAGGAGAATAGCATTTTTTACTTCCTGCAAGGTTTTCAAAACCTTGTAGGTATGTTTCATAAATTTAGATAAATACTAGGTCATAAAAAGACTTTGTAGGAAAACGATAAATAAACAAAGAATAACTTTAAACAAAGAATATGGCAGAGTGGACAGAAAGAGCCGAGCTTTTATTTAAAGCCGAAGGA
>JAGOFG010000047.1:0-4095 GCA_017997335.1 Flavobacterium sp.
TTTTCAGGTTTTCTAATCTTTGTGTTACTATGTTGTTTTCAAATGTAATCATGCTATAAAAATACTAGTTCAAAATTTATTTTATTGTTCTCTTTTATTGTTGAGTTCGTCTTCTATTATTTGTAATACTGCCAAAGAGGCTTATACTACTATGAGTAATGCCCTCAAAAAAGCAGGTCGCCCTATCGTATTTAGCCTATGCGAATGGGGAGACAATCAACCATGGGAATGGGGAAAACCAGTTGGAAACCTTTGGAGAATTTCGGGAGATATTTATCCTTGTTTTGATTGCGAATTCAAACATCCAGAAAATTGGTCTTCATGGGGATTCATGAAAATTGCCGAAATGCGAAAAGATATTCGTAAATTTTCAGGCCCAGATCATTGGAATGATTTTGATATGATGGAGGTAGGTAATGAAATGACTACTATCGAAGATCGTTCGCATTTCGCCATGTGGTGTATGTTGGCTTCTCCTCTTATCGCAGGGAATGATTTTAGAAAAATGAAACCCGAAACATTGGCCATTTTGACTAATAAAAACTTAATTGCTGTAAATCAAGACAAACTAGGAATTCAAGGATTCAAATTGACGGTAGAGGATGGTGTAGAAGTTTGGGTAAAACCTTTGTCAGATGGAGCTTGGGCAGTCACTTTTTTAAACAGAACCGAGTTACCAAAAACAATCAACTTCGATTGGAAAAAACACCCAATCAAAAATGCTGATTTTGGTTTTGACGCTGATTTTGCCAAAAACACTTATCAACTTCAAGATCTATGGAAAAATAAAAGTGCAGGTTCAACCAAGAAAAATTTTACTGCAGCCATCATAGCACATGACGTAATCACTTTGAAATTAATTCCTTAATTTACGAATATGAAATCTAAATACCATTTTTTTATAGTAGCTTTTTTGCTCGTTGGACTATGTTCCAACGCTCAGTTCGTGAAGAAACATGGACAACTAAGTGTAAAAGGCACACAACTCGTAGATAAAAATCAAAATCCTATCGTTCTTAGAGGTGTAAGTTTTGGCTGGCATAGTATGTGGCCCCGTTTTTACAATGCAAAAGCAGTAGATTGGTTAAAAAAAGATTTTAATTGCACCGTGGTTCGCGCCGCTCTTGGAATCGAAATAGGGGAGTATCCCTATCTTAAAGCAACTGAGTTTTCAAAAGAAAAATTGGAGGCAGTAGTAAAAGGAGCCATAAAATCTGATATTTATGTTATTATTGACTGGCATAGTCATAACATCAATCTCCAAGAAGCTAAAGTGTTTTTTGCAGAAATGTCCAAGAAATACGGAAAATATCCGAATGTGATTTATGAAGTATTCAATGAACCTGATTATGAAACTTGGCCCGAAGTCAAGGCGTATTCAGAGGAAGTCATCAAAGTAATACGTGCTAATGATCCTGATAATATTATTTTAGTTGGAAGTCCAAAGTGGGATCAAGAGGTGCAACTTCCAGCGCAAGATCCAATTAAAGGATTTGATAATTTGATGTACACTATGCATTTTTATGCAGCAACACATGAAAAATGGCTTCGTGATCGTACCGATGAAGCTATCAAAAGTGGATTGCCAATTTTTGTTTCAGAATCCGCTGGAATGGAAGCTACAGGCGATGGTCCTTTGAATGTAAAAGCCTGGGAAGAATACATTGAGTGGATGGAATCCAGAAAATTAAGTTGGATTACTTGGTCGGTTTCTGATAAAGATGAAACTTGTTCGATGCTTTATAAAACAGCCAAATCTGAAGGCAATTGGAGAGATAGCGATTTAAAGGAATCCGGTAAAAAAACCAGAGCTTATCTAAAAAAGTATGCATCTGATAATAAATAATTTCAAAAAAAAAGCTCCAAAATGGAGCTTTTTTTACTTTTTGTGGTATTTAGTAAGTGTACATCGTAGCACTTGATTCCGCTCTGTTGTTTTGTGCCAATGAAACAAAAGGAATTCCTTCTTTGGCAGCTTTTCTTTTCAAAGCAATAATGTTTTGTTGCTGAACAGCCAATGGAGTTTGCCCTTTTACTCTGTTAACAAATTTAGAGCCATTTGTAGTTGATGATAAACCAGTAGTTGCATTAGGAGCAATTACAATTACTTTGTTGTAATCTTGCTCACCGTTTACCACAATCTTATCCGAAACTTTAGTAGTCGCATTGGTTGAAGTGTTGATCAATTCTGCTACCGCAAAAGTGCTTATCGTTTGTTCTACTTGATCTTTTCCAGAGTTGAAGTAGACTAAATTGTTGTCTGTTTTGATGTAATTCACATTCAGTTTTTCACCATTATGTTTTACTAAAGTATGTGATTGTGCAAAAAATGGTGCAGATATAGCTAAAAATAATAAAGTTATAAAAGTTCTCATAGTACTAATTTTTTTCTTGTTATTGTTTTTTAAAATAATTGTAATCTGATAAAAAAAATTAGCATTCTGGGGGCGGACAATGTTTTTGTAAATAAATCCCTGTGGTATAAAAAGAATCCATAATCACTTTTGGTCTTCGAATGCTGAAGTATTCTTTTTTAGTATTGTTCAAAGACTCAGCTTTGAACATCCAAAAAACTTCGGAGTCCAATTCTTTTTGATTTTCATTCTTTACGGTCCATTCTATTGTTTTAGAATCTTTTATGTCTAAATAGCAGTCTAGGGTCCATAATAAAGAATATGAAAATAAAAGAAATAAAAATGCTATGTTTTTTGATTTTTTCACAATGTAAAGTTACTAAAACAGAGAAATACATACAATTTCGTTTTGGTTAAAAAACAGTTAATGTGCTTTTTACTAGATTTATATCTTTATTTTGATACTTATTATCTTATTAA
Source organism: Flavobacterium sp. (assembly GCA_017997335.1). Classification (GTDB taxonomy): domain Bacteria; phylum Bacteroidota; class Bacteroidia; order Flavobacteriales; family Flavobacteriaceae; genus Flavobacterium. The sequence continues at coordinate 2,835 of JAGOFG010000047.1, forward strand.
ACTCATTCCAAGGGGGTAGGTTCTTGATTCTCTATTGATAAATATGTTTTTTCCTGTTTTTAGATGGGGGTCTGTTGTTATGGAGTAAAAAACTAATTTTAGAATTTTAAAGAGCAGTCGCTTATTTCGAATATTTTTAATAAGATTTTTAATTCAATAATTCAAAGCAAAATGCCAGTAATCGTCTTTTACTTAGAGAAAATGGGTGATATCTCATCAATTAAGTTATTGTAAATAATAAATAGTATCTGGTTGGGTAATGGATTACATCAGCTAAGAATATTGTATTTTGCACTGATTTCCCAAAATCTTAACCTACTAATTATTTTATGAAGAAAACTGTACTTACGCCTTTCCTTTTTTTCGTGTTTTTGGCTGCCTTTGGACAAAATTATTATATGACCAAACCCGAAGGCTTTGGAGCTGCCGCTACTGGTGGAGGCAATGCCACTCCCATAACCGTTTCTACCTATGATGAATTTAAGGCCGCTATCAAATTGACTACTCCCCAAGTTATTTTGGTTTCTGGAACGATTACTTGTAGTTATACCAGTGAAACGCTAACCAATAAAACCATCATCGGGTTGAAAGGAGCACGCTTGGTCAATACGAATCAAACGACAACGGGTTCAGGAATTCTTTATCTAAAACCAGGTTCGAATAACGTGATTATTAGAAATCTTATTTTTGAAGGGCCTGGCGCCTATGATGTAGATGGTAGAGACAATCTCACTTCAGAGTGTACCAATCTTTGGGTAGACCATTGTGAGTTTCAAGATGGCACCGACGGAAATTTTGACAATAAAGGTGCTGGTGACAATACCACCATTTCCTGGTGTAAGTTTACCTATTTAAAACCGGCAAAAGCTGGCGGTCCTGGCGGTGCGGATGACCATCGTTTTACCAATTTGGTGGGGTCTAGTAAATCGGATTTCCCTGCAGATGGACATTACAGCATTACTTTTCAAAACTGCTATTGGGCTGAAGGTTGTAAAGAAAGAATGCCTCGAGCCAGAAATGCAGAATTACATCTATTAAATTGCTATTACAATACTACGGTTTCTGGTTCATTGGCCATTGGCTTAGGTGGCGGAAATAATAACACTACTTGTTATGTTGAAAATACCAATTTTGCAAACATTGCGAGTGTTTATCGTAATTACAATAGCACCGATGGAGGCACGGTTGGACTCATTTTCGATGGTTGTATGAATGGAAGTGCCAATGTAGGTTCGGTCTCAAAACCATCTTATGCTTATAC
>JAGOFG010000047.1:4195-6388 GCA_017997335.1 Flavobacterium sp.
TTAAAGACTTAATTATGAAAAAGGGAATTATAGTTTTGATGGGGATTGTATGTTTGGCTTGTCAAAGTGACAGTAGTGTTTTGACTTTACAGTTTGAACTCCCAAAGAAAATAAAAGAGATTTCTGGAATGGTATATATACCTCAAACCAAAATGATTTGGGGATTAGAAGATAGCGGTAATGACAACGTGCTCTTTGGTTTAGATGCGAATTCGGGTGACCTCAAAAAGACGTGTACCATCACCAATGCCTCCAATGTTGATTGGGAAGAGTTGACCAAAGATGCGCAAGGCAATGTGTATATTGGTGATTTTGGGAACAATGACAATACCCGTCGTGATTTGTGTATTTACAAAATTGCATCTTCAAAACTCAATGCATCTTCTGCAAAAGCGGACTATAAAATTTCGTTTTCGTTTCCGGAGCAAAAAGAATTTCCACCAAAAAAATCGACACTTTTTTTCGATACCGAAGCGTTTATTGAATACCAAGGCTATTTTTATTTGTTTACCAAAAACAGAAGTAAAAACTTTGATGGTACTTCGTTAGTGTATAAAGTCCGAAATGCGGCTGGAGTACAGCAAGCACAATTAATTGGAAAAATTAAAACGTGCGACACTTACAACAGTTGTCAAATCACCGGAGCGGCACTAAGTCCCGATAAAGGCAAAATCGTTTTGCTTTGCCACGACAAAGTATTTTTGTTATCAGGATTCAAAGGAGGAACAGTTCTAAATGGAACGAAAACCCTTTTTGGTTTGGGGCATTTTTCACAAAAAGAATCCATTGCTTTTATCGACAATAATCAACTACTAATCGCTGAGGAAGCCGAGAAAAAAGGAAGGTCAAAAATGTATTTGACTTCGCTACGTCAATTAAAATCCAAACCCTAGGCCTATAGAAAGTCTCGCTTCTTCATCCCTACTTTTGAAATAAGTTATTTTGGCGGTTAGCACATTCAATCCGTTTAGCCAAAGGCCGCCGCCAAAGGCTTGGTGCCATTTGCTAGAACTTTCACTAGGGAGCCAAACACGGCCATAATCGAATCCGCCAAGAAGACTATGGCTCAAAAAAAATCCTCAACTGCAAAGGGCAATTGAGGATAGTATTTTTGAAGTCTGAAAAAAATCTAATTTTTCTCTTCTTTGTTGAAATATACTAGGTAGTAATACATTTGTTTTTCTTCGTCCCAGCCTTTTTCTACAAATTTTTCGGCACTTTCTGGATTGATAAAATCCATTTTGATTTGGATATGTGTGTCCAGATTAATCACGTTTTTGATGGATTTTCTTGCATCCGAAACGGCAGCATTGGCAATAGGGAAGGAGGTCACATCTTCGATGCTGTATTTCTCTCCTTTGTCTACTTTATAGTTTTTGAATTCAGGAATCAAATCGGGATTATCAATAACCTCGTTCAAGAAATTCGATTCTTCAAATTGGTCATTTTTAGCAAAATAATTCACCGAGCGGTTCATGAACATCACTTCTTCTTTTTTGTCCTCGGCAGGAAAAACAACATCTTTGGCAAAGTTTTGACAAAATTTCAAATACTTTTTGGTGATGAAGTTTTCGTCCTCAAAAGCATCTACAGATAAGAAATGCTCCAACCAGTAGCGCGCATCATAACGATTGCTGTCTACGGTTAATATTTTGTAACCTTCTTCTTTTTTGTGGTTAAAGATTAAACAACCTTTGTCGAGTTTGTTCAAGCTCACGCCATGTTGAAGAATCATCTCTAAGTGCGTTTCCTTTTCCTCAAATTGTAAAAAGTCGGATTGGATTTCGCTTTTAAAAATACCAATAGCGTCTACTATGTTATTGTCTATCGAAACATTCGTCAAGTGCGCCACATACACCTCGCCATTCTTGATGTGCGGATGATTGGATTGCTCGAACAAGTGCTGTGTGATTTGTTTAGAAACTTCGTGTAGATTGTTTGGATTATCAAAAATTTGAGTGGCAAATTTGAACATATCGTTGTAATCCAAATCTACTTCGTGTGCAAATTGAAAGTAATTTTCTTCTTTTTCTCTAAAAGGTTTCAAGAAGAATTCTTTAATCAACGGAACAATTTCATCGTTGAGGTTAAAAGGTTGTTCTGATAAGAAGATCGCTTCATTACGACTCTTGTTTCCAACACGATGTATGGAAAGCGTTTCGATGTGGGTGTTGAATAAGTTGATCATTAAGG
>JAGOFG010000047.1:6488-12713 GCA_017997335.1 Flavobacterium sp.
TAGTTCCAATTCTCCTCGAAACCGTAGTCTTCGAAGCTATCGTCACCACTAAACATGTCTAGGTCATCTTCGTCAAGATCGTCTTCGAATTCGCCGTAGATGTCATCATTCATATCGGCTTCAAAGTTTTTTTCACCGGCTTCTGCAGGCATAATACCGTGAGAGAATAAGGTTTCTGGATAGGTACCACCAGCAACTGGTTCTTCTATAGCGGCTAATTCAACCAAGAACGTCCACATGTTGATGAAATCGTACACATAGATGATTTTGGTATTGGCTTCATCAAGGATATCCGATAAAGCGTAATCGCTCATGGTACGTTGTTCGCCAGGAACATCTCCCGTATCAAACAAAGGAATTTCATCTTCTTGATTCCAAGTTTCGTCACAGGTATAAAAGGAAGCTACCTCCATACCATCAAAGCCAAATGCATTAAAAATAGCGTTGTGTAAATCTTCTAAAGTATCGTCAGAAAGTATTGCTATGTCTCTAAAAATGTCTTCTTCGGCATCTAGAATAACCCTAAATTTATAAACCATAATTTTTGTTTTTGTTGAAACGTCAAAGGTAAAATTTAATTTTAGAAAACTCTTTTGCAATCTTATTTTGTTGAAAAGATTTTATTTTCAAAAGCTGCGTAAACAAAAAAAGCTGTCCGTAACAGACAGCTTTTACTATGATTAATTGTGAAGTTTTAGTGTTTCTCTTCAGAACACAAACCTACGATTTCATGGAATACATCGTGCAAGGCAGTCAATGATTTTAGGGTAGCTTCGTCTGAACCTTTGGCTTTTACTAGTTTGTCCAAACCTTTAGCACCTTCTTGCAATTTTTTGATGGAAGCTAAGATGGCTGGGGTTTTGAATTCGGCTGGGATAGCTTCTTTTGACAACGCATCAGCTTTTTGAACCATTTCTTCAGAACGTGTTTTAATTGGATTCAAATCACCTTCTTCTGCAGGATGAAAAGTTTGTGACATTACCCCATGGAAGGTTTTGATAGCAGGCCATTTTTCAAAAGTAGTTTGTGCAGACACATTGGAAACCACCAAAAAGAAGAACAATACAGCTAAGAATTTTAAAGATTTCATGGTTATTGTTTAAAAGTTATTGGTTCAAAGGTATAAATTAATTTACTGTTATAAAACGCTCTTTTTTGATTTAATTCACACGAGTCACTCGCCCCGTATGAATGTCATAAAGCATAGGAATGACTTGAATTTCTTTTTGGTCAATCCAAGTGTTTTTTAAGATTTGATGGGTAGAATGTTTGATATTGGCCACAATGCATTCATTAAGATGCGTTTTGTAAGGTCTTGGAACTTGTTTTTCTTCGTCCTCTTTTTTGAGTGTATTGATGATGTCTTCGATGTGGTCGTGTTTAGGCTCTAATTTTTTTGTGTCTGCATTTTCAACAAAAGCTTTGATAGCGCCACATTCGCTATGTCCTAGCACGATAATCAGTTTTGTTTTTAAGTGTTCAACGGCATATTCCACACTTCCCATATCGATATCAGTGATAAGATTTCCTGCATTTCTAATCACGAATAAATCACCAATTCCTTGGTCAAAAACAATTTCAGGACTTACGCGACTGTCGGAGCAAGTAATAACAACAGCAAACGGATGCTGTGCTTTTTCGTTGGCCAAGACTGCCGCTTTGTTCTGATGAGGATGTATGGATTGGTTGTTTAAAAAACGTTGGTTTCCCAGAGTGAGTTGTTCTATGGTAGAAAGAGCTGGGGTTTCTTTTAGTGCGTCATTACAGCTTGAAGCTACAAGAACAAGTAGCAAAAAGCCAAGAGAATAAAGTTTCATTTTTTCAAGTATTAAATATCCAATAAATGTAAGAAATTCAACGGGTAAAAGCCATTTTTGACAAGGCTTTTTGACTGTTTTTAGCATATTTAAAATCGGTCTCGATTGAATAAAATGCAGTGTTATTTTGTCGAAATCGATTAAGAAAATCGCTATTTTAAATGATTTTACAATTCAACCTCGTTTTTCTACAATTCAGTCATAACTTTTTAGAGAATCCATAATCCCGAAAGATATTTGCTTCATCAAAAAACAAACAGTATAATGAAAACAAGTATCAAAAAAATCGCACACAAATTCTTTTTAGCAACCCTATTGGTTTTGATGAGTAGTATAGCTCTTGCTCAAAATACCATTTCAGGAAAAGTTATCGATCCAAAAGGTAAGCCCGTCGTTAGCGCCAATATTTATATCGAAGGCACTTATGATGGCGCCACAAGCGATGAGAAAGGACTTTTCTCATTCGAAACCACAGTCAAAGGAAATGCGACCCTAATCATAAGCTCTTTGATACACGAAACGGCAACTCTCGTTATAGATGTAGCCAATTACAAAGACAAAACGATAACGCTCAAAGAGAATGTCAACACCTTAGACGCGGTGGTGATTACGGCTGGAACTTTAGAGTCGGGAGACAAAGCTCGTGTTTCGGTGTTGAAGCCTTTAGATATTGTAACCACAGCAGGTTCTGCGGGAAATATTATTGCTGCGCTACAAACTTTGCCGGGTACTCAAAACGTGGGTGAAGACGGTCGTTTGTTCGTTCGTGGAGGCGAGGCCAATGAAACACAAACTTTTGTCGACGGTATCCGAGTGGCACAGCCTTATGGCGCTAGCACGAATAATTTGCCTACTCGCGGACGCTTTTCTCCGTTTTTGTTTAGCGGAATTTCTTTTTCTACTGGAGGTTATTCTGCCGAGTATGGCGAGGCTTTGTCAAGTGTGTTATTATTGAATACCCAAGACGAACCCGACCAAAACAAAACCGAAATTGCCTTAATGACCGTAGGTTTAGGGGTTGGAAATACACAAAAATGGAAAAAAAGCTCGTTGAGTGTCAATGCCGCTTATATCAATTTGGCGCCGTATCAAAAAGTGGTGCCTCAAAATATCGAATGGAACAATCCTTTTCAATCCCTTTCTGGAGAAACGGTTTATCGCTACAACTTCAATAACGGAATCCTAAAACTATATGCTGCTTTCGATTCTTCCAAATTCGATTTGAATCAAGAAAGCGTCAATTCGCCTAACAAAGTCAGAGTCGATTTGAATAATAACAACTTTTACTTAAATACTTCTTACAAAGGTGGTTTTGGAAACAATTGGCAAGTGACAACGGGATTGAGTTATGGCTATTCCAAAAACAAATTGGGATTGGATTTGGATAAACTAAACAATGACGAAAACGCCTCACATCTTAAATTCAAACTCCGTAAAAGCATTTCACAACACGTTAAATTAGCTTTCGGTACGGATTATTTCATTACTCGTTTCAACGAAGATTTTACGCCAAATTCTGGATTTGGTGGTACTAGCGGATACAATTCCTCAATAGCAGCAGCTTTTGCCGAAGGCGATATTTTATTCACCAAAAACTTTGCTGCCAAAGTAGGGGTTCGTGCTTCATACAATGATTTGTTGGACGAAACCGCCGTTGCTCCTCGTGTTTCCTTGGCGTACAAACTGAATAAAACCAGCCAGTTTTCTTTCGCTTATGGCCATTTCACTCAGGCGCCAAGTGTTGATTTTATCAAATATTCCAAAATGCACCAATTCGAAAGCGAAAAAGCCTCGCATTACATTTTAAATTTTCAATACAACAACGACCGTCAAACGTTTAGAGCTGAGGCTTATTACAAAGACTACAGCAATTTGGTGAAATTCAATACAACAACGCCAATGTTTAATTCAGTGTACAATAACAATGGTTCTGGCTACGCCAAAGGACTCGATTTGTTCTGGAGAGATGGCAGCTCGATTAAGAATTTAGAATATTGGATTTCCTATTCTTACATCGATACCGAGCGCGATTATCGCAATTTCCCTAAACAAGTTACGCCAAGTTTCGTAGCGGACCATACAGCGTCTTTGGTGACCAAATATTTCATCACCGACTGGAAATCACAAATCGGTTTCACCCATTCTTTCGCCACAGGTCGTCCGTACAACAATCCTAACGAAACCCAATTTATGAACGGAAAAACCAAAGCTTTCAATAATTTGAGTTTCAATTGGGCGTACTTAGTGTCGCAACAAAAAATCCTGTATTTCTCCGTGTCCAATATTTTACAAACTCAAAATGTCTTTGGTTACGAGTACGCCAATACTCCAGATGCAGCGGGCGTGTACAACCGCAGAGCCATCACACCAACTGCCGATAGTTTCTTTTTTGTAGGTTTCTTCTGGACCATCAGCGACAACAAAAACGACAATCAGTTAAAGAATTTGTAACCTGTTGGATGAAATTATTTTTGACCACACTTCGATACCTCAGTGCAGGCTAGAATCATAGTATTTATAGTTTAACGATTGTCCGTAACTCGTACTAAAAATCAAAGCGTTAAATATAAACTTTGCGGCTCTGCGCCTTTGCGTGAAATTGAACTCGCAAAGACGCAAAGACGCAGAGAAAAGAAAAGATAAAGTTTTTGAATTTGCCTCTAAGGTTTGTTTATAAGTCAGGCTGGGAGCAGTAAGCATAGGGCTTTTCCAGCAGGCATCGTCCCGTGATCCGCTATATCTTTGCTGCCGAACCCCGTCAGCAAAGGATGCCGCTCCTCCCGGGGCTAAGAGGCAAGATAAGGTGTTTTTGGAAAGAAAAGTGTTTTTACAATTCATCCAAGGTATTTGCTTTTAAAAATATCCACCACGACCCGAGCGATAGCGAATAGGCGAAGCAATTCACTAATGAATCACGAATAAAAATGTGTTTTAATGACACGAATTATTACTATTGATGGAATTCGTGACATTCAATTTCAGTTTCGATGAAAATTAGTGACAAGTCGTGTAATTAGTGGCTAACTTTTTTTAAAAGCGAATGCACTACAATTCATCCTCCAAAAACAACAGTTCAGTTACAATCAATTTTAGTTTCGATTGGTCCAAACTACTTTTACATCAGCATAATAAAAGCAACAACCTTTAAAAAAATAAACTATGAAAACATCAGTTCTTATCCTGTTCTTAGCCATAAGTGCAATGGCAACCGCTCAAGTCGCTATCAAAGTAGACATCGTTGGTCTAAAAAACAACAAAGGTCAAGTCCTAATCGGATTGTACAATTCCGAAAATCATTTTCTAAAAAAAGTCTACAAAGGCAATGTCGCTTTAATCAAAAACGCAAAAGCAACGGTCACTTTTGAAAACCTTCCTGCTGGTGAGTATGCGATTAGTGTTTTTCACGATGAAAACAGCAACGGAAAATTAGACACCAACTTTATGGGAATTCCAAAAGAAGCTTATACCGCTTCAAACGATGCCAAAGGGTTTATGGGGCCTCCAAAATACAAAGACGCTAAGTTCCAAGCCACCCAAAACAAGCACATCGTATTGAAAGTATAATCAGTTTACAATTCATCCTCAAAAAACGACAGTTCAGTCACAATCAATTTTACAGCAATTACATCAGTAGTACTTTTACATCATCAAAATAACAACAACCATTTAAAAGAAATTAACAACTAAAAAAATAGAAATTATGATTAAAGTTTTAACCGCCACCGCTTTATTTATTTGCAGTTTATTAGCTGCCCAAGGACAATACGAACAAGGAATGGGAAAAGCGTTCCAATTGTGGGGAGAAGGCAAAAACACCGAAGCTGCCGCTTTATTCGAAAGAATTGCAGCAGTCGAAAAAAACAACTGGTTGCCTAACTATTATGTGGCTTTAGTAAACACCACAACCGCTTTTAGAACCAAAGGCAAAGACGAAGTAACCGCTTTGTTGACTAAAGCACAAAACGCTTTGGATGTAGAATTAATCAAAAACGAAAACAATCCCGAATTATTAGTAATGCAAGCTATGATTCACACCGCTTGGATTGCTTATGACCCAATGACCAACGGACAAAAGTTGTCTGGAAAAGTAATGGAACTCTATGGTAAAGCACAGGCCATTGCTCCAGAAAACCCAAGAGTGGTATTCTGTAAAGCCGAATTCGAAATTGGTGGAGCTAAGTTCTGGGGAACAGATACAACACCTATGTGTGCACAAATTGATAAAGCTATCGGACTTTTTGCTACTTTTAAACCAGAAACAGCTTTCTCACCAAAATGGGGGTTGGACCGTGCTCAAGAAGCTCAAAAAAATTGTAAAAAATAGCAGTAACCCTTTCAGAGTTTTAACTCTGAAGGGTTGAAAACCCAAAACCCAAAACCCAAAACCCAAAACCCAAAACCCAAAACC
>JAGOFG010000047.1:12813-14866 GCA_017997335.1 Flavobacterium sp.
AAAACCCAAAACCCAAAACCCAAAACCCAAAACCCAAAACCCAAAACCTAAAAAAAATGGAAAAACAGAAATACAGTACACTAGAAGGAATCAAAAAAGGCTTTATAGATTGTTTGAAGATTACACTAGTATTTACGCTTGTTTTTTCGTTGTTGCAAGGGGATTTCAGTCCTCAAAGTCTACTCACTACTTTTTTAGTTAGTGCTCTATATTCTTACGGAATTGGTTTTGGAAACGGACTCATCAATGATATTTTGGACCGCAGATGGAATTGGTTAGAGCAAACCAATTTGAGAGTGTATTTTGGAATTTTTTGCACCATTTTGTACACCGTTCCTGTAGTTTTAGGGATTGACTATTTGACTTTCGTAGTGTTTCAAAAACTAGAAGTTTCGGAGTTTTTCAACAACAGAATGGTTTGGGTGCATATGTTTTATATCATTCTTTCTTTGGGAGTTTCGACCTTTATGCACGCACGTAGTTTTATGCTTAATTGGAAACAAGCTTCTAAAAAAGAAGTATTCGAACAAAAGATTATTGCAGGAACAGCTTCGGCTAAATTTGAAACCTTAAAAAATCAAATCGACCCACATTTTCTTTTCAATAGTTTGAATGTGTTGAGTTCGCTGATTGAGGAAAATCCAGATAATGCCCAACGATTCACTACTTCTTTGTCTAAAATTTACCGCTATGTGTTGGAACAAAAAGATAAAGAATTGGTATCGGTAGCAGAGGAATTGAGTTTTGCAACTACGTATATGAAATTGCTAAAGATGCGCTTTGAGAACAGTTTGTTTTATGAGGTGACTGCTGAAGTTCAAAATCCAGATGCCAAAGTAGTGCCGCTTTCACTGCAATTGTTATTAGAAAATACCGTAAAACACAATGTGGTAAGCGAGCAAAGACCTCTACACATCCGAATTTATATTGAAAATGATTATTTAGTGATTCAGAATGATTTTCAAAAGAAAGAAGTATTGCAAGACCGCCAAGGCGTTGGATTACAAAACATCATCAATCGATACGCAATCATTACCAAACGAAAAGTACTGATTGAACAAAACGAACAAACTTTTACCGTTAAAATACCCATTTTAACCCAACAAATAACTGTTATGGAAACGACATTAAATTACAGAGAAAACAATGCGTACTACCGCGCAAAAAAGAGAGTAGAGGAATTAAAAGGATTTTATGGCAACCTGATTTCGTATTGTGTAGTGATCCCCATTTTAATTTATGTGAATCTTACTTTTGTCCCACAATTTCATTGGTTTTGGTTCTCTGTAGGAGGCTGGGGATTTGGTTTGATTATGCACGGTTTCAAAGTTTTTGGTTACAGCTCTAGCTGGGAAGAACGAAAAATTCAAGAGATTTTAAGAAAAGAAGACGAACAACAAAAATGGAAATAAAGATGGAACGAATAGATACTAATCAAGAACAAGAAGCTTTGGTTCAAATGGCCAAAGAGAGAGTAAAAAAGCTGAAAGACTTTTATTTTCATATGGTGTTTTTTATGCTAGGCGTAGTAATCTATGTTTTGAAAACGTATTATGGCGCACCTTTGAACTTTTTTCCCATACGTTACATCAACGGTTTTGTAATGGCGATTTGGACTACCTTTTTTGCTATTCAAGCGGTTCAATTGTTTTTTACTGAAGTTATTTTGGGTAAATCTTGGGAAGAAAAGCAAATTAAAAGAATAATCGGAAAGAATAACGAAAAACAAATCTGGAAATAATTATGGAAACGAATTTTCAAGAAGAAGATAGATACTATCAAGCCAAGAAAAGAGTGGAGAATTTAAAAGGATTTTACGGAAATTTGACCTCATACATTGTAGTGAATATATTTTTAGTAGTAATCAATTTACTAACCTCTCCTGGATATTTATGGTTCTTTTGGCCTTTACTAGGTTGGGGTGTAGGCGTGTTCTTTCACGCGATGAAAGTGTTCAATTGGATGCCCTTTTTCGGCAAAGAATGGGAAGAGCAAAAAATTAAAGAGTTTATGGAAAAAGAAAAACAATCCAGAAACGATTGGAAATAAAAAA
>JAGOFG010000047.1:14966-16465 GCA_017997335.1 Flavobacterium sp.
AAATAAGATGGAAAATAAGCAAAACCAATACGATTCATTTTTAGACAGAACTCAAGAAGAGCGTTATGATATCGCTTTTAAAAGAGTGCAAAAAATAAAAGGATTTTATGTGCATCTAATAGTCTATGTTTTAGTCAATATCGGATTAATCGCTATGAGAGCAAGACATTTTGATTCATTAGATACCAATTTTTGGAGTTGGCAAACACTCAATACTGCTTTCTTTTGGGGCATTGGATTGGTAGCACACGGAGCTTCTGTTTTTGGTAAAGATTTGTTTTTAGGCAAAGATTGGGAGAAAAGAAAAATGGAAGAATTTTTAAAAGAAGAAGATGAAAAACAACAACAGTGGAAGTGATTTCTGTTTTCGGTTCTGAGTTTTCAGTTCTGAGTTCTGAGTTTTCAGTTCTTGGTTCTCAGTTTTCTGACTTCTAACCTCTAACCTCTAACCTCTAATTTCTAATTTCTAATTTCTAACCTCTAATTTCTAATTTCTAACCTCTAACCTCAAATAATGACAACTATAATCATCGAAGACGAAAAACCAGCAGCGCGTTTGTTGCAACGTAAACTCGAAAAACTACAAATCAATGTAACCGTGCTGCTGCACTCGGTAGAAGAGGCTATCGAATGGTTTTCGAATCATCCCCATCCCGACCTAATTTTTTTGGATATTCAATTATCCGATGGCTTGTCTTTTGCCATTTTTGAAGCAGTCGAAATTAAGAGTGCTATCATTTTTACCACCGCTTATGACGAATATGCTTTGCGTGCTTTTAAGCTCAACAGTATTGATTATTTACTCAAACCCATCGATGAAGATGACTTGGAAATTGCAGTGAATAAATACAAATCTCGAGTGCCAGAAAAGGCACCTGAAAATCCTTCGCTTGCTTTAGATTTTGAAGCTATCAAAAGGATGCTGACGAACCCGTTTGAGAAAAATTACAAAAAGCGATTTACGCTAAAAATAGGGCAACATTTGAAAGTGATTTCGGTAGATGAAATCGAATGTTTTTACAGCGAAAACAAAGGCACTTATTTGCATACTTTTGATAACAGAGATTATCTTTTGGAAACCACTTTAGAGGTTTTGGAACAAGAATTAGACCCTGCTGCTTTTTACAGAATCAGCCGAAAATTTATCATTCCATTAAAGGCCATAAAGGAGATAGTGGTGTACAGTAACTCCCGTTTAAAGATTATTTTGCCTACTTATAAAGCCGAAGAAGTGATAGTAAGTAGAGAGAAAGTAGCCGATTTCAAAAACTGGATTGGTTAAAAAAATGACTTCATTTTTTAGTTTAGATGAAATTTATTAAAAACACTGGTTATTAGTTATTTATGTGTTTGTTATAGGATTTATCTATGAGGCTTTTATTCGTAAATAAATCGTTTTCTAATGGCGATAAGTACAAAAATCATCAGTGTGTAGGCGATAAAAAATGGTGCTATGTATTCAATAAGATGCAACGGTAACATCACGCCAATAATTAGCA
>JAGOFG010000174.1 GCA_017997335.1 Flavobacterium sp.
TCATTTAGTCTTTTACTCCCAATTTGGTTAGTATGTCTTCCATTAAACACCATTTGGTAATAGCCGATTGCAATAGATTAGCGCCCACAAAGGCGGTAAACCACAACCAATTTTGATTGACATAGATAGATAATACGATACTTAGTAGCACAAAAGTTCCGGCTATGGCTCTTATAATTCTGTTTTTCATTGCTTGATTTTTGAGGTTAATTGGATTTTTCTATACATAAAACCGCCAAATGAATTTGTGATGGCGTTTCTTGCTTTGCATTGAAATCTGCAACCCATTCAAATAGAGGGTCTACTTTTTTTTCATGAGCAAAAACATAAAATAAAACGGATTCATTTTCGATACTATTGGTGGCGAACCAGTTTTCTTCTATAAATTCTTCTGAACTGTTTTGGTAGCCCGTTACTTCTTTATAGGAATATGAACTAATATTGGCCTTCTTCAATAGCTGTTGGATTTCTTTTTGGAAAGCTTTGACGGCAACGATGAGTAATAATTTCATTTTTTTAGGTTTAAAGGTTTAAAAGTTTAAGGTTTCTAAAATTGGAAACCTTAAACTTGAAACTAATTTTTATTGATTAGCAGCTCCTGATTCCTCTTTTTCGGAGAGACTATTTGTTTCCCATTTTTTTCTCTCAGTAATATAATAAATCAAAGGCACGACAATTAGCGTCAAAACTGTAGAAACAATAGCACCAGCTACAAGTGAAATGGCTAATCCTTGAAAAATGGGGTCAAACAAAATAATCGACGCTCCAATCACCACTGCACCAGTGGTTAATAGAATAGGAGTGGTGCGGACAGCTCCCGCTTCAATAATGGCTTGTTTCAAGGCCACGCCTTCATTCAATCGGATTTCGATAAAGTCAATAAGTAAAACTGAATTTCGAACCATAACCCCTGCCAAAGCAATCATTCCAATAAAAGAAGTTGCAGTGAAATAGGCATTTAGCATCCAATGGCCTAAAACGATTCCTATCAACGAAAGTGGAATAGCCAGCATCATAACGATTGGTGTTTTGAAGTTTTGAAACCATCCTACAATCAACATATAGATTATTACAATCACCACCATAAAGGCTACGCCCAAATCACGAAACACCTCTAAGGTTATTTGCCATTCACCATCCCATTTTACAGTATAATCACTTTCATCTGTAGGTTGCTCCATGTACAATTCATTTATCTTGTAGCCTTTTGGAATTTTCATTTTAGACAGTTTTTCATTCATTCCTAAAATAGCATAGACTGGGCTTTCTAATGTACCTGCCATATCGGCTGTAACATACACCACACGTTTTTGATCTTTTCTGTAAATGGTTTTTTGAAGGGTGTCCTTTCTAACTTTTACCAAATCGCTAATCGGAATCATATTCCCTTGACTTCCTTTTATTTTCAAGTTTTGGATATCTTGCAAACTGGTTTTGTCTTTGTCATCTAATGAAAGTACGATACTAACATTGTCATTTGAGTTTTCGTCGTATAAATTAGAAACAGGATATTCCTTTAATAAATACGTAAGATTCCCTACTACTTGTTGAGGAGCAATTCCATTGAGCATGGCTTTTTCTTTATCAACTTCAAGGCGGAATTCCGTCTGATGGTCTTCTACCATCCAATCGATATCTACAATATCTGTCGTGTTTTGCAGAATGGTTTGTACTTGTTGGGCTACCTTAATTTGTTCTTCATAATCAGGACCATAAATTTCTGCGACCAAAGTAGACAGTACAGGAGGTCCTGGCGGTACTTCAATCAGTTTTACATTGGCACCATATTTTTTGGCAATCTTTTGAATCTCTGGACGCATGGCTTTGGCAATGTCATGACTTTGTAAATCACGGTCTTCTTTATGTAACAAATTCACCTGAATGTCGGCCATATTACTACCACCGCGCATATCGTAATGACGCACCAAACCATTGAAAGTAATAGGAGCAGAGGTACCTACATAGTTTTGATAATTGACTACTTCGGGTTGAGTCGATACATATTGAGCAATTTCTCTAGTAACTGCCGAGGTTCTTTCCAAAGTACTTCCTTCAGGCATATCAATCACTACTTGAAATTCATTTTTGTTATCAAATGGCAACATTTTAACTACTACCGATTTGGTAAAGAACATCAAAATCGAACCCATCAATAAGACCGCAGTTCCAGCCAATAAAAGTCTTCTCTTGAAACTATTGTCCAGAAACGGACGCTCTATTTTGCTGTATATTTTATAAATTAAATTTGTTTCTAAGCCTTCGGCATGTTTGTGCGCTTGTTCTTCTTTTTCTTGTAGCAAATGATAACCTAAATATGGAGTTACGGTCAAAGCAACAAACAAGGACAACAACATAGCAATAGAGGCTCCAATAGGCATCGGACTCATATAAGGCCCCATCATTCCAGAGACAAAAGCCATAGGAAGAATTGCGGCAATTACTGTAAACGTGGCCAAAATTGTAGGATTCCCCACTTCATTAATCGCATAAATTGCGGCTTGTTTAAAGGGAAGTCGCTTCATTTTGAAATGCCTATGCATGTTTTCGGCAATAATAATACTATCATCAACCACAATTCCAACTACAAATACAAGGGCAAAAAGTGTGATTCTGTTCAGTGTATACCCCAACAAATAATAAGCAAATAGTGTTAATGCAAAAGTGAGCGGCACAGAGAAAAACACTACCAATCCACCACGCCATCCCATAGCTAGAATTACCAAAACAGTAACCGCAATAATCGCAATTCCCAAATGAAGCAGTAATTCACCCACTTTGTGCGATGCAGTTTCCCCATAGTTACGAGTCACTTCAACGTGTACATCGTCTGGAATGATGGTTTTTTTAAGTTGCTCTACTTTGGTCAAAATCTTATCCGATATTTTCATAGCATCGGCACCTTTTACTTTTCCAACAGAAATGGTAACAGCAGGATATTCTGATTTTGCCGTTTTGAATTGTTCATTGGCTTTGCCGTAACCAAAAGAAACATAGCTTCTAGGAGTAGAAGGTCCATCTGTAATTGTAGCTACTTGTTTTAAGTAGACAGGCATATTTTTGTTGACACCAACCACTAAGTTTTCTACATCTTCGGCATTCGATAAAAATTGTCCTGTTGTAACCAAAAATTCTTCATCGTTCTCAACAAAACTTCCCGATTGCGAACTGCCGTTATTGGCCTGAATCATTTGCATAATTCCTAAAGCATCCACACCATTTTCGGACATTCTATCTTTGTCGAGAATAACTTTAAGTTCTCGATTATTGCCGCCAATTTCTTTGGTAATGGCTACATCTTTTACTTTTTCTATTTCAGAAGTTACTTCTTCTGCAATCTGACGCAATTGGTAATCATCCTGTTTCTCGCTCCAAAGGGTTATTCCAAGCATAGGAACATCATCGATAGAACGAGTTTTTACCATAGGTTTGTACACACCTTGAGGGAACATATTTTCGTGTTTGGCCAATTCGTCATACAGTTTTACATAAGAGCGCTCTACATCTTGCCCTACATAAAATTGTACAATAAGCATCGCCTGACCGTTCATAGCCATAGTATGCACGTGTTCTACACCTTTAATATTCGAGATAATTTTCTCTAGTGGTTTGGCGACACGACTTTCCACTTCTTTTGGACTCGCTCCAGGATAGCCAACCATAATATCAGCCATCGGAACATTGATTTGCGGTTCTTCTTCCCTTGGAATTAGAAACGAACTGTATACCCCAATAATCATCAACCCAATCATTAACAATATCGTTAATTTGGAGTTCATAAATGCTTGGGCAATTTTGCCTGAAATACCTTCTTGCATAATTTCTTTTATTTATTTGGGCGTGACCCTCCCGAAAAGGTCGGGTCGGGCTATCCGTTGCAATCTTTTTATTCTAAACCCTATCGGGATTTAGAACAAAAAGGATTTCCACTACTATCCCTCACGCATGATTAATGATGATTTTTATGTTTTATTGAAACCATTTATGTTCAATACTAGTTGTCAGTATTCAGCAATTGAATACTACGAAACCGAGCACTGACCACTTTTTTTACTGTACTGTAACCAAAGCTCCGTTGTACAATTTCCCTTCTGCCGAAACTACGTATTGTTCTTTGACCGAAAGTCCAGATAAAACCTCTACTTGATTGCCTAATTTTTTACCAACGCGTAACCATCTCAAAATCGCAACATTTCCATTGCCAATAGTGTAAATTCCAGTCAGCTGACCTTGATGTACCAAAGCACTTTCTGGTACAAGCATTCGTTCATTTGTTGATGAAGGTGTTTTACTTTCAGTAGGAAACTGAACATTTACAAACATTCCAGATAACACTTTCGCTTTCGTTGGTTCTAAATTGATTTTTACCAAATACTGTCCACCTGTGTTTTTGGCTGAAGCGCTTACTTCTGTCACTTTTCCTTTAAGTGCAGTTGCATTCGATTTTACTAAAATGTCAACAAGCATTCCGTTACGTATTGCGGTAATATCATTTTCGCTAACCATAGCCGTTACTTGTAGCTTAGAGGCTCCTTCTATGCTAACCAATGGCATTCCAGGATTCGCCATGTCGCCTTCTTTTACAAAGGTATTGGTGACTACACCACTAAAAGGAGCTGTTATGTTAGCATATGAGAATTGTGCTACTACTTCGTTTCGCATTTGTTTGGCGCCTTGCAAGCTCGCTTTTGCCATTTCGTAACGAGCGGTCATATCGTCCAATTCTTTTTGAGAAGCACTTTGTTGTTTGAACAAATTGGTAAAACGGTCGTAATCTTTTTTAGCATTGTTGTAAGCTGCAGTAGCTTGCAGAATACTAGCGTCTACTTGCGCTTTTTTTGCTTGTAAGTCGGTATTATTAATACTAACGATTAATTGCCCAGTCGTTACTTTTTGTCCAACTTGTACGTGAAGTTTGGTTACAAAGCCCATCATTCTTGTACTCAGATTAGCTGAATTTTCAGCTTCAATTTTACCGCTAGCACTAACAAAAGAACTATTGGTACCTGCGGAAATTCCGCTCACTTTTACCACAATAGGCTTTTCTGTGGGTAGGGTTTCAGTTGCTTCTTTTTTGCATGAAACTAAAGCGATTAGGGCTATAAAAGGGATGATTATTTTTTTCATGTGATAGTTGTTGTAATAGTGAAGAATGATTTTTT
>JAGOFG010000048.1 GCA_017997335.1 Flavobacterium sp.
TTAAAAATTTTACTATTTCATTTAATGATTTGTTGTAATTAAAACCATTACTTTTTAATTTAGTTAATTGTTTGTAGCGATTCGGAATTCCTACTTAAATCCTTATTTTTGCCTATCTTTAATAAAAATCATTCATGCATCAATATATCGATCAGCTTAACGAAGCCCAACGTGAACCAGTACTTCAAAAAGATGGACCAATGATAATTATCGCTGGTGCTGGCTCTGGAAAAACAAGGGTTCTTACCATTCGTATTGCCTATTTAATGCATCAAGGAATTGACGCTTTTAATATTCTATCGTTGACGTTTACCAATAAAGCGGCTCGAGAGATGAAAAATAGAATTTCTCAGATCGTTGGATCTTCCGAAGCCAAGAATTTGTGGATGGGAACCTTTCACTCAGTTTTCGCAAGAATATTACGTTCAGAATCGGATCATTTGGGGTATCCTTCAAATTTCACGATTTATGACTCTCAAGATTCTGCTCGATTGATTTCTTCAATTATTAAAGAAATGCAATTAGATCGTGATATTTATAAACCAAAACAAGTGTTGGGTCGAATTTCTAGTTATAAGAATAGTTTGGTTACTGTTAAAGCCTATTTTAATAATCCTGAACTGATGGAAGCCGATGCCATGTCGAAAAAACCACGCTTGGGAGAAATTTATCAACAATACGTTGAACGCTGTTTTAAAGCAGGCGCAATGGATTTTGATGATTTATTATTAAAAACCAATGAGTTACTAACTAGATTCCCAGAGGTTTTAGCTAAATACCAAAACAGATTTCGATATATTTTAGTTGATGAGTACCAAGATACTAATCATTCGCAGTATTTAATTGTTCGAGCTTTATCGGACAAATTTCAAAATATATGTGTGGTTGGAGATGACGCGCAAAGTATTTATGCTTTCCGTGGAGCGAATATCAATAATATTTTGAATTTTCAAAAAGATTATGAAGGGGTAAAAACCTTTCGTTTAGAGCAAAATTATCGTTCTACCCGAAATATTGTGGAAGCCGCTAACACTATAATTGATAAAAATAAAACCAAGTTAGATAAAGTAGTTTGGACTGCCAATGACTTTGGTCCCAAAATAAAAGTACACCGCAGTTTAACCGACGCAGAAGAAGGCCGTTTTGTAGCAAGTACTATTTTTGAGCAAAAAATGCAAAATCAGTTGCATAACGGTGCTTTTGCCATTTTGTATAGAACCAATGCGCAATCTAGAGCTATGGAAGATGCTTTGAGAAAAAGAGATATTCCATATCGTATTTACGGTGGATTGTCTTTTTATCAAAGGAAAGAAATCAAAGATGTGTTGTGTTATTTGCGCTTAGTAATCAATCCAAAAGATGAAGAAGCTTTAATTCGTGTGATTAATTATCCTGCGAGAGGAATAGGGGATACAACTATCGAAAAGTTGACTATTGCAGCCAATCATTACAAGCGTTCGATTTGGGAAGTTATGCAAAATGTAGATAAAATTGATTTGAAATTGAATTCGGGAACTAAACAAAAATTAGCCGATTTTGTGACAATGATTCAGAGTTTTCAAGTCATTAATGAGAATCAAGATGCTTTCTATATTACCGATCATGTCGCTAAAAAAACAGGCTTGGTTCAAGAATTAAAAAAAGATGCTACTCCTGAAGGAATGGCTAAAATTCAAAATATTGAAGAGCTCTTAAACGGTATTAAAGATTTTACCGAAGGGCAAAAAGAAATTGATGGAGCTCGTGGTGCATTGTCTGAATTTATGGAAGATGTAGCCTTAGCAACTGATTTGGATAAAGATACCAGCGATGAAGATCGAGTAGCTTTAATGACGATTCACTTAGCAAAAGGATTGGAGTTTCCTCATGTCTTTGTAGTAGGAATGGAAGAAGATTTATTCCCATCAGCGATGAGTATGAGTACTCGAAGTGAATTAGAAGAAGAACGAAGATTGTTTTATGTAGCTTTAACACGTGCAGAGCATCAAGCTTATTTGACTTATGCGCAATCTCGTTATCGTTGGGGAAAACTAACAGATAGCGAACCATCACGATTTATTGAGGAAATTGATGGTCAATATTTAGAATATTTGACACCAGCTGAAAGTAATTATCGCTATAAACCACAAATCGATAGTGATATTTTTGGTGATGTAGATAAATCAAAACTTAGATTAGCTAAACCCGTAGCAGGTACTCCTCCAAAGTATACTACTAATAATGAACCCAAACCAGAAGCTGTTATTCGTAAATTAAAGCCAATGGGAACTACCAGTTCCTCTGGTAGTACCAATTTGTTTGACAATCAATTAGTGGTTGGAAATGTTGTAATGCATGAACGCTTTGGTAAAGGACAGATTCTTAACTTAGAAGGGGCTGGAGCTGATAAAAAAGCTGAAATTAAGTTTGAAGTTGGTGGAATTAAAAAATTATTGTTGCGTTTCGCAAAATTAGAAGTGATTGGATAAAATCAGTTAAAAGTTTATAAGAAATTGTACTATTTTTACTTATTAAATCTGTAACTTACTGGTATAAATTCGATCTTTCAAATAAAAACATAATCCTAGATGGCACAATTTATTAAAATATATGAAGATAAGCCTAATGAAGCTGCTATTGCGAAAGTAGTTAAAGTACTTCGTGATGGTGGATTAGTCATTTATCCTACAGACACAGTATATGGTTTGGGTTGCGATATAACTAATTCTCGGGCATTAGAAAAAATTGCAAAAATTAAGGGGATTAAATTGGAGAAAGCCAATTGGTCTTTTATTTGCCATGATTTAAGTAATTTGTCTGATTATGTTCGTCAAATAGATACAGCAACTTTCAAGATTTTAAAAAGAGCTTTGCCGGGTCCCTATACTTTTATCTTACCAGGAAATAATAATTTGCCTAAAGAATTTAAGAAAAAAACAACCGTTGGAATAAGGGTTCCGGATAACAATATTATTTTAGAGTTGGTTAGACAATTAGGAAATCCAATTGTTTCTACTTCCATCCGTGATGATGATGATGTTATTGAGTACACAACAGATCCTGAGTTAATTTTCGAGAAATGGCAAAACTTAGTAGATGTTGTGATTGATGGAGGATATGGAGATAATATAGGTTCAACAATTATTGATTTGTCTGATTATGAACCAGTTGTTGTAAGGGAAGGGAAAGGGAGTTTGGATATTTTATAAAAACGTTACATTGATAAATTATAGGTTACAGGTCGAAAGGCCTGTTTTTTTGCATAAAAAAAAGCGCCATTTATAGGCGCTTTTAAAGAATATTCTTGAGAAACTTATTGTTGTTTCTTCATTTCTTTTTCAATCATATCATAGAATTGATCAATTTTTGGTAAAACAACAATTCTTGTTCTTCTATTTTTAGAACGATTTTCCGGAGTATCATTTTCTACTAAAGGAATATACGAACTTCTACCAGCTGCTATCAATTGAGCAGGTTTTACACCTAAATCATTAGTTAATACACGGATAATTGAAGTAGAACGTTTTACACTTAAATCCCAGTTGTCTAATAAAACTCCGTTACTTCTGTAAGGAACATTATCAGTGTGACCTTCAACCATACATTCAAAATCAGGTTTATCATTAACTACTTTAGCAACTTTAGCTAAAACAGCTTTAGCTTTATCGGTTACTTCATAGCTACCGCTTTTGAATAATAATTTATCAGCAATAGAAATAAAAACTACTCCTTTTTCTACATTAATTTCAATATCTGGATCAGAAATACCTACAGAACTTTTTAAACTAGTCACCAAAGCAAGTGTAACGCTATCTTTTTTGGTTAAAGCGTCTTGCATTCTACTAATTTTTAAATCTTTCTCTTTGATTGTTTCTAAGGCTTTTTCAATGTTTTCAGCTCCTTTTGTTGTAAGAACTGTCATATCCTTAGAAGTATTGATCAATAATTGATTTTTCTCTTTCAAACCTTCTACAGTAGCTGCTAAACCTGCTTTCTCTTCTAAGCAAGAGTTCAATTTAACTGTAGCAGTATTTAATAAATCTTGAGTTTCTTTGTTTTTAGCTTCCAAATCTGTGTACTTTTTCTTGGACACGCAAGAGGTTAACAAAGTTAAAACCGACAAAGCAATTACTATTTTTCTCATAATTTTTATTTTAATGATGTTTTACAAAGTTAAATCTTAATATGAATACCTAGGTATAAAATATTGTTAAACTAGCTTTTCAAAAACAGTGCCATTCTTAATAAAATAAGTATAGACGATGCTATTTACCTTGTAATATGACTTTTTTTGATAAGCTCCTCTCTTTTTAAAGTGCTTACTAAAATACTGATAAAAAGCGAAATGCGCTTTCAAAATTGCCAAAAAATGTTTAGGCTTACCTTTTGCTAAAAATTGTAGCCCTGCAATTCCATCCAATACCATTCTAAGAAAAAGGGTTGGGTATAAACTAGCTTTTGGCAAATTCTTGGTCAACATGTACAATGAATTTCTAAAATTCAATTCTGTTTTTTTGGGATTACCTTGCTGTAATGTTGCTCCTCCTACGTGGTAAACAATGGAGTTTGGTATATATTTTATACAATGACCTAAATTGATGGCTCTCCAACACAAATCGATTTCTTCTTGATGCGCAAAAAAATCTGCATCAAATCCGTTTAACTCATGGTAAATTTGTGCTCGAATAAAGAAACAAGCGCCAGATGCCCAAAAAATTTCGATACTATTATCGTATTGTCCGTTATCTTTTTCAAGCGTATCAAAGATACGTCCTCTGCAAAACGGAAAACCATATTTGTCAATGAAACCACCTGCGGCACCAGCATACTCAAAGTATTCTTTGTTTTTAAAGTCTAATATTTTGGGTTGGATGATAGCTGTTTTGGGCTCGTTTTTAAACGTTTCGATAATTGGTTCTAACCAATTGGCAGTAACTTCAATATCTGAATTTACCAAAGCATACAGATCGGCGTCTACATTCTGTAAAGCTTCGTTGTAGCCCCCAGCAAATCCATAATTGTCTTTATTGATAATGATTTTTACTGAGGGAAAATTAGCTTTCACGTAAGTCACAGAATTATCTGTAGATGCATTATCAGCCACATAAATGGTGGCTTCTGGTGAATATTGAATAATCGTTGGAAGAAATTGTTCTAAAAGAGATTGTCCATTCCAATTAAGTATAACTACGGCTAATTTCATGGGTGAGTTTAAGAAGTTTGTTGAGATATGGGACCATATTCTGGGATTGATCTTAGGAATTCGTATTTTTCATTTTCGAAATCCATTGTGCAATAATAATGATTCAAACCATTGGTTACCATCAAAAATTGGGATTGCAATGTCATGTTGTATTGTGCAATTTGATCAAAAGTAGCTTGACTTATAGTGATATGTGGAGCTTTACATTCTATTAATGCGTGAATAGCGCCATTAGGATTAAAAATTACAATATCATAGCGCTTTCGCAAACCATTAACGTGTAACACTTTTTCTACATTTATTAAGGATTTTGGGTATTTTTTTTCTTGCATCAAAAATTGAACTACATGCTGACGTACCCATTCTTCAGGAGTAAGAATGATAAACTTTTTACGTATTTCATCAAAAATAGACACTTTATTTTCGCTATTTTTGAATCGGAAAGAGTAAGAAGGAAAATTAAGTTCTTGCATACTGCAAAAATATAAAATTGTTTTAGGTTTTGAGTTTAAAGTTTCACGTTGTTGAAACAAGGCCTGAAATTAGAAACTCGAATAAAAATAGAATGGACGAAGTAATAAAGATTGTTAACGATATAAAAGCTGGAAATATTAAACCTATTTATTTTTTAATGGGTGAAGAACCTTATTATATTGATAAACTATCTGATTATATTGAGGAAACAGTTTTAACAGAAGAGGAAAAAGGATTTAATCAAACGGTTTTGTATGGTCGTGATGTTTCTGTAGAAGATATTGTAAGTACCGCTAAGCGTTATCCAATGATGGCCGAACGTCAAGTGGTGATTGTAAAAGAAGCTCAAGAACTTTCGAGAACCATTGATAAGTTAGAAAGCTATGCCGAAAATCCAATGCCTACAACCGTTTTGGTGTTTTGTTACAAATACAAAACACTAGATAAACGAAAAAAAGTCACCAAAGTTTTGGCTAAAAATGGTTTGGTGTACGAAAGCAAGAAATTGTATGAAAACCAAGTTGGAGATTGGATTAAAAGAGTATTGGCAGGAAAAAAATACGCTATTGAACCCAAAGCTTCAGCGATGTTGGTCGAATTTTTAGGTACCGATTTGAGCAGAATCAACAATGAGCTTGAAAAACTAAAAATCATATTACCTGCTGAAAGTACCATTACAGCCCATCATATTGAGGAGAATATCGGTTTTAGTAAAGATTTTAATGTTTTTGAATTGCGAAAAGCGATTGGTGAACGCAATCAACTAAAAGCGTATACCATTGCCGAGAATTTTGCACAAAACCCCAAAGACAATCCCTTGGTAATGACAACAGGTTTGGTATTTAGTTTTTTTGTGCAACTGCTCAAATATCATGGATTGAAAGATAAAAATCCTAAAAATGTAGCTGCTGTTTTAGGTGTTAATCCATATTTCTTAAAAGATTATGATGTGGCTGTTAAAAATTATCCGATGAGAAAAGTTAGCCAAATTGTTGGCTCTTTACGAGATATCGACGTGAAAAGTAAAGGAGTAGGAGCCAATGCACTTTCGAATGGTGACCTGCTTAAAGAGATGTTATATAAAATTTTCAATTAAGTACAGATGACTACATTATTTAAAAATATCATTTTGAGTATTGGATTACTTTTAATGATGCCGTGGGCCAAAGCTCAAAATTCAAAAACGAATACTATAAAATACAACTCATTTGATACTTATCCAGTGTATTTAAAAGAGGATTTAGGGGTTACTTATTCTCCTCAAAAGACGATTTTAAAACTTTGGAGTCCTAATGCTGAAGAAGTTCAGTTACATCTTTATGCAAAAGGGAATGGAGGAAATGCTATTGCTACAAAAAATTTAACTTACGAAACCAAGACAGGTGTTTGGGTAATCGAATTGAAAGGAGATTTCCATAATACCTATTACACTTTACAAGCAAAACATGAAGGTAAATGGTCTAAAGAAATGCCCGATCCTTATGCCAAAGGAGTTGGGGTTAACGGTAACCGTGGGCTAATTTTTAATCCAAAAAGTATTAATCCAACAGATTGGAAAAAGGACAAACAACCCGAACTAAAGTCTGTTGCTGATATTATTTTATATGAAACGCATGTTCGCGATTTTTCTATAGATGCTTCATCAGGTATTAAAAACAAAGGTAAATTTCTTGGTTTAACAGAAACCAACACTAAAAATAGTTATGGCGAAAGTACTGGATTAGATCATCTAAAAGAATTGGGAATTACCCATCTTCATTTGCTTCCAGTTTTTGATTACAAATCTATTGACGAAGCTACTTTAGATAAACCACAATACAATTGGGGCTATGATCCACAAAATTATAATGCTCTAGAAGGCTCTTATGCTACTGATCCTTTTGATGGATTAGTGAGGATGAAAGAATACAAAGAAATGGTACTTGCCTTGCATCAAGCCAATATTCGATTGGTGATGGATGTAGTATATAATCACACTAGCTCCACTGATATTTTTGACCAATTGGTTCCAGGTTATTATTACAGAAATTGGACTGATGGTAAACGTTCCGATGCTTCGGCTTGTGGAAATGAATTTGCTTCTGATAGAATTATGGCGCGTCAATTCATGCTTTCATCGCTCAAATATTGGGTAAAAGAATATCATGTAGATGGTTTCCGTTTTGATTTGATGGCCATTCATGACATCGAAACCATGAATCTGATTTCAAAAGAACTCAAAAAAATTGACCCAACCATTTTCTTATACGGTGAAGGTTGGACGGCTGGGGACTCTCCACTTCCTTTCGAGAAAAGAGCCTTGAAAAACCATGTGAAGCAGTTGAATGATATTGCCGTTTTTTCTGATGATATCCGCGATGGGGTAAAAGGGCATTGGTCTAATGTTGAAGATAAAGGATTTGTAAGTGGTAATAAAAACCTCAAAGAAATAGTGGCGTTTGGTGTGGTTGCTTCCACCAATCATCCACAGATAAAATACGATAAGAACAGAAGTTATGCACAGTTTCCTTATGCTGACAGTCCAACTAAAGTTATTGGTTATGTTTCTTGTCACGATAATAATACTTTGTATGATAAGCTAAAAATTGCCAATCCTACTGCTTCGGAAAAAGAATTGGTGGCAATGGATAAATTGGCGAATACTATTGTTTTGACTTCTCAAAGTATTCCTTTTTTGCATATGGGGGTTGAAATGAAACGTACTAAAAAAGGAGTTGAGAATTCCTATAATTCCCCAGATAGTATTAACAAAATCGATTGGAATTGGAAACATGAAAACAAAGAATTGTATCACTATTATAAAAACTTAGTAGCACTTCGTAAAGCGCATCCCGCTTTTAAAATGACTACAGAAAAAATGTTACAACAGCATTTGGATTTTTTAAGTACAAATGATCCTCTATTAGTAGGCTATACATTAAAAAATTATGCCAATGGTGATACATGGAAAAATATAAGAGTATACTATAATGGTGATACTGTTGCAAAAACAATCCCATTGGAAGGAACTTGGACAATTTCTTGTAATGGTGAAGCGATCTCTATCAATTCAGAGGAGAATACTCAAAATCAAACCGTCACTATACCTGCTCATAGCGCAATGATTTTATATCAGGAATAAGAATTTTGTTCCAAAATCTATAAAAAAATAACGATATTTGCAGTTCCGAAAAAATTAAAATACCACGATTATGGGAATGAATAAAAATACCATCCTAGGATGGGCTACATTTATAATGATTTTAATGGGATTATTACTTATAGCATTGGGAGCTTTTCGCTACAGAGACGTATCTGGATGGGGATTTGCAGCGGTTGGAATTGGGTTTTTAGCCAATGCTTGGGTTTTTAGCTCTTTGAAAGGACGTGTATAAAACAATAAACAAATAAACTTAAAATATGTCAGACGATAAGAAGGTCATTTTCTCGATGCAGAAATTGAGCAAAACCTATCAAGGTGCAGATAAACCAGTATTAAAAAACATCTATTTGAGTTTCTTTTATGGAGCCAAAATTGGTATTTTGGGTCTTAATGGCTCTGGTAAATCTTCTCTTTTAAAAATTATTGCTGGAGTTGATAAAAATTATCAAGGGGATGTTGTTTTTCAACCGGGCTATACCGTTGGTTATTTAGAGCAAGAACCAATTTTAGATGATTCTAAAACAGTAATTGAGATTGTTCGTGAAGGAGTTGCCGAAACTATGGCAGTTCTTGAAGAATACAACCAAATCAATGACTTGTTTGGTCTTGAAGAAAACTATTCTGATCCAGACAAAATGGATAAATTGATGGATCGTCAAGCGGCCTTACAAGACAAAATTGATGCTTTAGGCGCTTGGGAAATCGATACCAAATTGGAAATCGCTATGGATGCTTTACGTACTCCTGAAGGTGATACACCAATCAAAAATCTTTCGGGTGGAGAGCGTCGTCGTGTAGCTTTATGTCGTTTGTTATTGCAGCAACCAGATGTATTGCTTTTAGATGAGCCTACCAACCACTTAGACGCTGAATCTGTATTGTGGTTAGAGCAACATTTAGCACAGTATTCTGGAACTGTAATTGCCGTAACGCACGACCGTTATTTCTTGGATAATGTGGCAGGTTGGATTTTGGAATTAGATAGAGGAGAAGGTATTCCTTGGAAAGGTAACTATTCTTCCTGGTTGGATCAAAAATCGAATCGTATGGCTCAAGAAGAAAAAGTGGCTTCTAAACGTAGAAAAACTTTAGAGCGTGAGTTGGACTGGGTACGTCAAGGTGCCAAAGGTCGTCAAACCAAGCAAAAAGCCCGTTTACAGAACTACGACAAACTTTTGAATGAAGACCAAAAACAGCTAGACGAAAAATTAGAAATTTATATTCCTAATGGTCCTCGTTTGGGAACCAATGTAATCGAAGCTAAAAATGTTGCCAAAGCCTTTGGAGAAAAGCTTTTATATGACAACTTGAACTTTACATTGCCCCAAGCAGGAATTGTTGGAATTATCGGTCCGAATGGAGCTGGTAAATCGACTATTTTCAAAATGATTATGGGCGAACAACAAACCGATAGTGGTGAGTTTACAGTAGGAGAAACTGTAAAAATTGCTTACGTTGATCAATCACACTCAAATATAGATCCAAATAAATCGATTTGGGAAAACTTTGCCGATGGGCAAGAATTGATTATGATGGGAGGTAAGCAAGTGAATTCTAGAGCTTATTTGTCACGTTTCAACTTTGGAGGAGGTGAGCAAAACAAGAAAGTATCAATGCTTTCTGGTGGAGAACGCAACCGCTTACACTTAGCGATGACTTTGAAAGAAGAAGGTAACGTATTGCTTTTAGATGAGCCTACAAATGATTTGGATGTAAATACATTACGTGCACTTGAAGAAGGTTTAGAGAATTTTGCAGGATGCGCCGTAGTTATCTCACACGATAGATGGTTCTTGGATCGTATTTGTACGCACATTTTAGCTTTCGAAGGCGATTCAGAAGTGTATTTTTTCGAAGGAAGTTTCTCTGATTATGAAGAAAACAAAAAGAAACGTTTAGGCGGCGATTTGACTCCAAAACGTTTGAAATACAGAAAATTGATTAGAGGATAAAACTAATCAACAATTTTTTCAATCCACTATTTACTTTTAAAGTAGGTAGTGGATTTTTTTATGCTATTATTTTATTTTCATTGTAAAAAATATTTTGTTTCTAATTAATAGTTTTTTCTTATTGTGGTAAAGTATTTATTTTGAGTTCTATAACTGCTTTTTTTGGTGATTGATACCAAAGTCTTGAATGGAAATGAAACCTTATTTAATTTATGATTGTAACAAATTTACCCAAACAACCGCCACCATTTATTTCCTATTTGAAGGTGGGTAAATTATTGTATTATTCTTTGATTCTTTTTGTAATTGAAGCTTGGTTTTATGGTTTGCAATTGCGCTATGCTTTGTTACATCAAGGTGTACTTTTAATCATTTTATGGATAGGATGTTTTTTGTTTTCATTCGTTCATATTTTTTTGGTCTTGGCCGATGGTTGGTCCCGTTTTCAAAACTACAAAAGGGCTAAAGATCAGTTTTTTATCCACGGTTTTAACAGACGTATTTGTGATACCTATATTATTTCAAAATGCCAACGGATGGCTGCAATTGTAGCTGCCGAGGAATTAGGATTGGAAAAACAAGTAACGGAATATTATAAGCAAAAAGGAGTAAAATGGTATCATTTCATCCCTTATTTTATGGTGAATGACCCATTGTTTCTATTTAGGAAGAAGTTTTGGAATCGTACCTTTTTAGAACCAAGTTATCGTTCTAAATTTAATTTCAACGCAATTAAAATGAACATTTCGCAATAATGGAAGTGCAAAATATTTACAAATCGTATGGTGATTTAGAAGTACTTCGCGGGGTTTCTATGCATTGTGCGCCAGGAGAAATGGTTGGCTTGTTGGGGGCCAATGGTGCAGGAAAGACAACTTTATTCAAAATTATTTTTGGACTTATTCAACCGGATAGTGGGACGGTAACCTTGCCTCAACATCACGCAAAACCATTGGGTGGAATTATCGAAAAGCCAGGTCTTTATGAATACCTTTCAGCGGCAGAAAACATCAAGTTGTTTGCTGGTTTGCAAGGGATAAATGCCACAGAAGCTTTTACTAACGAATGCCTTTCGCAAGTTGGTTTGGATCTCAAACGCAACGATCCGGTAAGTCGTTTTTCAATGGGAATGAAACAAAGATTAGCCATTGCAATAGCATTGTTAAATCAGCCAGCGGTTTTGGTTTTAGATGAACCTTTTAATGGATTAGACCCAGTAGGTGTAGCTGCTTTACGTGATTTGATATTGGAGCTCTGTGAAGAAAAAAAACTAGCCATTATTTTATCCTCTCATATCACAGAAGAATTGGCTAAATGTTGTCACCGTTTGTATGTGCTAAAGGGAGGTGAAATGATTCACAGTGGACCCACCCAAGAAATTCTGTCTACTCATACTGTTGGATATGCTCTTTATGGAAAAAGACTAAGTACAGCACTAGCATTAAAAAAGTATCCATTTAAAATACGAGGACAAATGGTGTGGGTAGCTATTAACTCCAATGAAATAAGTAAACTACTGCACGATTTACTCCTTGAAGGTATTGATATAGAATCTTGTATTCCTGATTACAGTATGAAAGAACTTTTTGAAATATAGGTATGATGTGGCAATTAATGAGAATTGAATGGTTTAAACTTTTCAAACAGCAACGAACCTATTGGGCATTAGCCGCCATTTTAATCATCGAAGGATTGGTTTTGGTGGGAGCTTATTTTCAAGGGACAGAAATCATCGAATTGTTACTAGAAAATCTTCGGAAATCCTTTTATTTTAAAGGAAAACTGTTGAATGGTAATCTAATGATTTATCTGTTATTGAATACACTTTGGTTTCATTTGCCTTTGATTTTGATGATTTTGGTATCTGGAATGATGACCACAGAATACAAAGACAAAACACTTCAAGCTACCTTTTTGCAACCTGTGAAAAAAGAGAGTTTTATCCTGTCTAAATATTTGGTTGCATTGCAACTAACGATTCTTGTTTTGGCTTTTCTTGCTTTAACTTCTGTTTTGCTGTCTAATATGCTTTTTGGACAAGGTGATTTGATTGTGTATTTAGAATCACTTAATTTTTTCACTAATGAAGAAGCGAAGGAGCGTATTCTTTTTGCCTTTATTTCTGGAGGTTTTTCAATGTTGTTTTATACAGTGGTGAGTATGACATTGGCAATCATTATAAAAGAAGCCACAGCCACTTGGATTGCGGCTACTTTTTTTCTGGTTTTTACTAATTTATTGCTAAAAATAGATTTAAATTCTACTTTCTTAAACCAGTGGGCTTATGTAAAACTAATTGACAGTTGGCAATACTTTTTTTATCCTGAAGTGGAATGGGAGCAAGTAAGTTTTAATACTGTTTTATTGTTCATTTATACAGTAGCAACAGCACTTTTTGGTAGTTATTTATTCATTAAAAAAGACCTCGAATGATGCAGAAGTATTTTTTCATTGCCCTTTTTGTCATTACTAGCTTTACTTGTTTTTCACAACAAATAGACAAAGATTTTTTGTTGTTAAAGCAACGAATGGATTCTGTATCTTCTTTCACTGCGAAATTGGTCTTGGACGTTGATATTTCTTTTATTAATATGCCAACAAAGCAAGCAACATTAAACTATAATCGTGGTAAGAGAATGAAAATTGATGCAAAAGATTTTGTGCTTTTGCCCAAAAGAGGATTGGATTTTTCACTTAACAGTCTAACGGAATATCCTTATATCACTGTTGATAGGGGAAAAGAAGTAAAAAACGGCAGACTCTGTAAAGTCCTTAACATTATTCCCACAGATGCTAAAGCCGATTTTTCGATAGCTACTGTATGGTTGGACCAAAAAGCGAAACGTTTGCATACCACTGAAATCAATACCAAAAAAGATGGCGCGTATCAAATGGCGTTGGAGTATCAAAAAGCAAAAGACGTTTTACCTCAAAAAGTTGAAGTGAGTTTTGAAATTGAAAAATTAAAAATTCCAGTTAATTTTCTAGGAAAAGGTTCATCTATTGACCGTAAAAAGATGAAAGCTACTGCTGTTAAAAAAGGTAAAATATACCTATTATTGAGTTACGCTTCCATAAAAATGGCTGTTTAACATCTTCTGAAGATTTGCTTTATTTCCGAATAGAAAATAGTTTAGTTTAATCTTTCATTTTTGGTTGATCTTCATACCAATCATTAAAGGTTTTCGAAGTAGTTGTCATACTTTTCAGTACTCGATACACCATCAATACAATTAAAAAATTACCAATTATGAACAAAATATTCATAATCGTAAAAGAAGTTTCAAATTGACAAAAGGCAATTGTGAAAATTAAAAATGAAACAGTTATTACTCCAGTTAAAAAGGCTAAGTTTTTCATTTTGTTACAAATTAAAAATTTTATCGTTGCGTTGATTTTAACGAATCAAAATTCGCATAATCAATTGTTTTTCAAACGATAACATTTGTTAATTTGTAGTGAAATTTTTAAATCGATATATAAACCTTTTTGTTGTAATTTTTTTAGAAATCGCTAAACTGCAGGTTGCTTAAATTTTTATAAATACCATTTTCTATGGCAATCAATTCTTGATGCGTTCCTTTTTCTGTAATTTGTCCTTGATCTAAAACCAAAATTTGATCAGCACTACGAATCGTTGATAAACGGTGCGCAATAATGATGCTTGTTCTTCCTTCCATTAAAATCTCAAGAGCTTCTTGGACTAATTTTTCACTTTCGCTGTCCAAAGAAGAGGTGGCTTCATCCAAAATCAAAATACTTGGGTTTTTTAGCAATGCTCTTGCGATAGCAATTCGCTGTCTTTGACCTCCGGAAAGTTTAATTCCTCTTTCTCCGACCACAGTTTCAAATTGTTCCGGGAAACCTTGAATGAATTGTAGCGCGTTGGCTTGTTTAGCTGCCAACATAATTTCTTCATCGGTTGCATTGGGTTTACCGTAAGCAATATTTTCTTTAATGGTTCCTCCAAACAAAATCACATCCTGAGGAACAATGCTCATATTGCCGCGCAACGCTTCTAAATCATAATCCAGAATATTTTTGTTGTCAATGGTAATGCTACCTCCAGTAGTGTCATAAAAACGTAATAACAAAGAGGCAATAGTAGATTTTCCTGCGCCACTCGGACCAACAATAGCAATTTTTTGACCTGATAAAGCGGTAAAACTTACTTCTTTTAAAACTTGAATTTCTTTGCGAGAAGGGTAGGTAAAGGCAACATTTTCAAATGAGACATCTCCTTTTATTTTTGGAAAATTTTGATTTTCTGTGCTATTGATTTTTTCAGGAATTTCTTCTAATAATTCAAAAACACGTTCGGTAGCACCAATGGCTTTTTGCATTTGCGCATACAATTCGGCTATGCCACCAGAGGAAGCACCAACATAACTCGAATAAAGAATAAAGGTGAATAATTCACCAACTGTAATTTCGCCAGCAATGCTTAATTGTACACCATACCAAACTACGGCTACTATTGTTCCGAACAAACAAACAATAATAAAAGAAGCAAAATAACCGCGCAATTGTCCACCTTTTATAGCCACTTTTACAACTTCTCTAATTTTTGTAGTGTAGCGTTCAATTTCATACCATTCGTTGGCAAAGGCTTTTACTATGCTAATACCTTGCATTGTTTCTTCGACCACAACTTGGCTTTCGGCTACTTGATCTTGAACTTTTTTAGAATATTTACGAATAAATCTACCGAAAAACACTGCAGCAACACCAACTAGCGGAACAACAGAAATCATCATTATAGTCAACTTGATATTGATACTAGCCAACATCACAAAGCTCCCTATAATCAGAATGAATTGACGCAAAAACTCGGCAATAGTCGTAGTTAAAGTATCTTGAATTTGACTGATGTCGTTGCTGATTCGGCTATTCAATTCGCCCACACGTTTCTGAGAGAAAAAAGACATTGGTAGTTTGACCAAATTGGTATATAATGCTAATCTTACATTAGCCAAAGTGTTTTCGGTAAAATTCACGAAAAGTGACAATCTAAAAAAAGAAAAAACTGATTGTAGGATCAATACTAATCCTAATCCTAAAGCGATTTGGTTGGCTAAGCCACTGTCCTTTTTATTGACACAATCTACCAGCATTCCCATAAATTTAGGAAAAGCTAGTGCCGTTACACTCGTTAATAACAAGAACAATAATCCTAGGTAAAATTTCCAAGTATTTTTGCCTGCATATTTGAAAATAATTTTGGCTTTGTTTATTGAAGAGGCTGTGATTTTGGCTTTCGGCAAATCGTTTTCTTTAAATCTTCCCATTGGTGTTTATTTATGCTTCAAATGTACCATTCTGAAAATGGAATTCAAAAAAATAATGGACTTACTGTTTAAAACTAAATTGCTGTACGTGAGGTTTTAATAGAATTAGGTTTAATTTTTTTGATTTTTTTCAAAAAAAAGTCTTGCAAATACGAATTCTAGCTGTATATTTGCACACGCAATCGGGCGATTAGCTCAGCTGGTTCAGAGCACCTCGTTTACACCGAGGGGGTCGGGGGTTCGAACCCCTCATCGCCCACA
>JAGOFG010000049.1 GCA_017997335.1 Flavobacterium sp.
TTTCTATTTTTTATTTTTTGAAACATATAAGTCATAGAAGTATTGGAGTAAAATTGTGTTTTTTTTGAACCATATAAGGAATTGAAGGACATGTAAGATTTAGCAAAATCCGTAAAATCCGTAAAATCCGTGGCTAAATTCAATCCCACAGGAAGCATTGAAGTTCTAATTCAAACAAACACATAAATTGTTTGTTTTTTACTTTCAAAAGACTTACACCTGTACTTTTATTTTTTAACATGACTTAAATGTTAGCATTATTGTTTGAAACATATAAGTCATAGAAGTTTTTAACTAAATAGCACAAGTGAAGTTGAAGTTCATCTAAGTGAAACTACTTTAATTCTTTGACTTATTTTCACTTTTACTACATTTAGACCTGTACTTTTGTTTTCTTATATGACTTATATGTTTATCATTATTTTTGAAGCATAAGTCATGTAAGTTCTTTATTGCACTACTATTTTGATTTCTTATATGACTTATATGCTTGTATTACTTTTTTACCACTTTTAGGTAAGCCGCTGGATTGGAAGGATCAAATACGGTTTTATCCATCGTTAATGCAAAAGGTTTCATATCGTCGTTGGGTACTTTTACATTCATACTTTTGGCCACTTCTTTGTATAAATCATCCAGAATCAATTTATCAGCAATGGCGGTATAATTGGGTGCTTCCTTTAAGTAGCCAAAACGAACATACTGTGCCATGGCCCAAATAGCATGCGATTTTCTAGGATAATTTACCATCCCGCCTTTATGAAATAGCATGTAATCATTATCATAGATTTCTACTCCTTGGTTACAACCTAAATTGTAATCTCCCATAAGTCTTGCCTCGATAACATCGGCTGGAGCATTTACATAAGGCGCTTTACCAATAATCGCGGCGGCTTTTTTTCTGTTTGAAGGTACGTCAAGCCACTTACAAGCTTCCATAACCGCTTTCATAACTTTTACTAAATCGGTTCTGCGTTTGGCACTAAATTCTTTGTTAACTACCAAGGCTTTCTCAGGATGGTCTTTCCAGATGTCTTGTGAGGCTACTTGTGTAAAACCTATCCCTTGTTTTACAGCAACACCACCCCAAGGCTCGCCAACACAGTAACCGTCCATATTTCCCACTTTCATATTGGCAACCATTTGTGGCGGTGGAATGGTTATAATTTTGACTGCTTTTTGATTCAATCCTGCTACAGACATCCAGTTGCGCAACCATA
Source organism: Flavobacterium sp. (assembly GCA_017997335.1). Taxonomy (GTDB): domain Bacteria; phylum Bacteroidota; class Bacteroidia; order Flavobacteriales; family Flavobacteriaceae; genus Flavobacterium. The sequence goes on from JAGOFG010000049.1 coordinate 1,221, forward strand.
AATCGTGCGTTCCTCCTGGAAAAGTCATAGCAAAAGTGACTTCTTTCTCGGCTTTCAATTTGGCCGCAACTACTGGTGTAACTTTATTCATTTGTTTAAAACCAACTTTGCCACAAAAATCATTGGATAAAGTAACGGCTTGACCGTTTACGTTAAGCATCATAGCAATCATCATTTCTGAACCTGCTTTCCCTCCTACTCCAGTATAAACCGAGAAAGGCATGGAATACAAACAATGAGCACCGTCAAGTTCGCCTGTTAAAATCTTATCACGAACATTGGCCCAAGAAGATTCTTTGGTCACTACTACCTCAACTCCATACTTTTTAAAAAGTCCCAATTCTTTAGCCATTACGATTGGGGAACAATCGGTTAAAGGAATAAATCCTAATCGTACAGGGTCATTTTGTGCCGCAACGGATTGAAAAAATGCGACAGCTACAATCACAAAAACAGATTGTATGGCTTTGTTTATTAATGTTTTCATATGCTTTATTTTAAAGTTTATTGTTTATGGTTTGTTGTTTATGGTTTGTTGTTTATGGTTTGTTGTTTATGGTTTGTTGTTCATGGTTGAAAATAGCACTACTATTCAACACACCTAACAACTACCGTTGAATCATTTTTTAGCTAAGAAATTTGGAGTAATATTGAGCATGATATAGCCAAAGTGAGGCGTTAAATCAGCATTGGCAACATTTTTTACTGAGGCAGAAGCCATAGTGTTTGTTGCTTGCATATAGGAATAACCGGCTTCTATATTAATCATTTTGGTTAAGCCATATTTCACAGTAATGTCTAACTCGGTTCCCAAATACTTATTGAGATTTCCTGCCAAAGTATTGGCTGATTCAAATCCATGCAAATCAAAAGTGAAACTCAAATTATCTTTAGCATTGTATTTCGCTTTTAAGAAATAATTCAATAACCCTTGGCTTCCAAAACCACTAGCTACATAAAAATAGTCCATATATCCCCAGAATTTGTGTGGTGTTCCATACAAAGGATCAAAACGATTGCTCTTACTTGTTGCAGTCACTGCTTTTGTTCCGTCATTTCCAGAAAGGTAATCGATTCCTGGGCCTACAAACCATTTGCGTCCCATTTGATAAGTAGCAGTAACAGAAGCTAAATTTGCATTAATAGAGCGACCGTCTTTGTCTTTACCTACTTGGTGATAGACGCTTCCTGTAAGGTTCAATTTTCGAGTTAGAAAAGTATTGAAGAAAAATCCCGTAGTGTTTCGGCTCCAAACGCCTTCTGTATTCACTTTTGTAACCACTGCTGGTGTTCCACTAGTTACAGTGGTATACTTATTAAAGTCGTCTTTAAAGAATAAAAAGGAAATGTCTCCAAAAGAAAACTTTTTGTCAACATATAAGTACTGAAAAGATTTGTACATCGTCCCAATTCCATTAGTACCAGCGCCATAAGCAGGATTAGTACCATTATAAATTGTTCCTGAACTAAGTTCTTTGTTTTGATTAAAAGCTACCCCTACATCGGCAATCCATCCTTTGTTGGCATATTTAAATACAATGGCATCGTGGCGACGTCCTTGTTGCAACCAATCCAAGCCCCCTAATACTTTTTGATCATCATAAGAAATTTGTTGACGTCCAATCTTTACTGACATATTTTGAATAGTGCTTAGTGTATCTATCAAACTTATTTCTCCCCAAGCTTCGTGCAACAAAACACCATTATTCACTTCTGTAGTGGTTCTATTGATTGAGGAAGCATCCTGCCCCCAAACTCTCACGTCTTGTAGTGCCGTAAAAACTTTGAAACGGTATCCAGAATAGCCCAAATTTAATCTGGCTCTTTGTGAATTGAACAAGGCCGTCTTCTCTCCCTTCTTTTGTAAAGTTCCAAATCCTGCTCTAATTTCTGTCCTTTCTCTGATTTGTCCTGTTGCCGTTAATTGTGCTTTAGTGGTGTTTACAGAAAAAAGAGTAATCACTCCGGCTAGTAAAGCGATTTTGTATCCTTTTGTTGCTGTACTTGCTACTTCTTTTTTAAATGAATGTTTTTTGTTGGTTAACATAGTTTTCGGTTTTGATTAGTACATTACAAACTTAATTAAGTATTTATACTTACGTATTGTAATTTTACAAACAAAATACTCTTTTTACCCCTTCTTTTATAGTACTAAAAGCGGGCTATTTTATGCGTTTTCGCAATAAAAAAATTAGAATCCCAATAAAAACAGCCCTTTAGTACAATACCAATACTTAGATAATCACCACTAGTTCACAACAAAACAACGCTATAGTATTCAAATGCATAAAAAAAGCCTCATTAAAGAGGCTTTGCGTGCTACATTTCAAATAAATACGGTAAACTATCTAAATTTAAATGTATTTATGATCCATAATTTCGGTTCTTAGCTTAGTTATATTTAACAATCCTATTCTTTTTCCAGTAGTTTCAATTAATTGTTCTTTTTTTAAACTAGAGATCATTCTGGTCACTTGTTCCTCTGTGGTACCGGCAAAATCTGCTATCTCTTTACGGGATAACGCTATGTCTATAGTGCCATCTGTTTGACCAAATTTTCTATGGATGTACAATAAAGAGTCAATCACACGTTCGCGAACATTCATGTGTGCAATTTTCCGAATATTATTTTCACTTTTATTGAGTTCCTCTGCATAGAACAACATTAAATCATAGGTAAATTCTGGAACAGTATGCAAAATTTCGAGCATAACTTCATTACTAAAATTACACAAAACAGTATCCTCTAAGGCGTAAGCCCCAATCAAATAGCGTTTACTGGTACCAAAACCTCGAAAACCTAATGTATCACCGTCTTTGGTAAAGCGAACAATTTGCTGTCTACCATTAATACCGGTTTTTATGGTTTTAACTTTCCCTTTTTTTATAAAATACAGCCCTTGCATAGGAGCACCCTCAATTATAAATTGATGACTTTTTTTGCATAAAAAGCTATTTTTTTTATCCAAAAAAGGTTTCATTTTATCCAAATGCAAATGCTTTTTTATAAAACAGTTTTCATTGTTACAACTATTGCAATGTGCTAAGGCTTCCTTCATAATTGTATCTTTTTAAAATTAAATTCAAACTTTACATAAATAATTAACCGTCACGATTTCCTGCATTATTTTGCTTTTACCACGCTATAAATTGTAGTATTCTAAAAAATGAGCTTGGGATTTATCGTATCTCGAATTTTTATTCAAACTTAAGAAAAAAAATAAATTACATACGTATTTTTACGTAAAAATACTTATTTTTACAACTGATTTATCGAAATACAATTTTAGATAATCATTATAAAGAAAAGTGTAAATAAAGAAGTGTAATAATGCAAAATTCTGAAATCAAAACTACATGCTCCTACTGCGGTGTGGGTTGTGGCATCATCGTTACCAATGATTCCAAAAAAGGAGTAAGCGTAAAAGGAGACCCTAATCACCCCGTAAACAAAGGAATGCTTTGTTCGAAGGGCATGAATCTTCATTATGTAGTCAATGACACATCAGATCGTATTCTCTATCCAGAAATGCGTTGGAGCAAAGAGCAACCACTAGAGCGAGTTAGCTGGGAACAAGCCATTGAGCGTGCAGCAGCTGTTTTTTCAACCATCATAAAAAAATACGGCCCTGATAGTGTCGGTTTTTATATCTCAGGACAATGCCTAACAGAGGAATATTACTTGATTAACAAATTGGTAAAAGGCTTTTTAAAAACAAATAATATAGACACCAATTCTAGATTGTGCATGAGCTCAGCAGTAGTAGGCTACAAAAAAACATTTGGAGAAGATAGTGTTCCTGTTGCCTATGATGATATTGAACTCGCTGACACCTTTTTGATAACGGGTGCTAACCCTGCTTGGTGTCATCCAATTCTTTTCAGACGAATTGAATTGCACAAAGAGAAGAATCCAAAAGTTAAAATCATTGTTATTGACCCTCGCAAAACCGATTCAGCATTGAACGCAGATTTGCATTTACAAATTATACCCGGAACCGATATCATTTTGTACCATGCCTTAGCCAAAAGAATCATAGAGAAAGGGTATGTGGATCACGATTTTATAAAAAATAACACCGAGAATTATCAAGCCTATAAAACATTAGTGGGAGCGAGTTCTTTGGAAAAAGCTTCAAAACTATGCGGCATATCGGTTAATGATATCAAACTTGCTGCAGACATGATTGGCAAGGCCAAAGGATTTCTTTCACTTTGGGCTATGGGATTGAACCAAAGTGCAATTGGTGTAGATAAAAACACTGCCTTACTAAATCTTTCATTGCTTACTGGACAAATCGGAAAACCTGGTTCAGGACCTTTTTCGTTAACTGGCCAACCCAATGCAATGGGAGGAAGGGAAGTTGGCGGTATGGCCAATCTATTGGCTGCCCATAAAGAGTTAAGTAACCCAATCCATCGCAAAGAAGTAGCTGACTATTGGGGGGTAACAGAAATCAAAGAGCAACCTGGTTTAACTGCTACTGAGATGTTTGACGCATTGGCCTCAGGCGCTATGAAAGCCATTTGGATAGTTTGCACGAATCCCTTGGTTAGTTTACCCGAATCACGAAAAATAGAAAAGGCTTTACAAAATGCCAAGTTTGTGGTAGTTCAAGATATTTCACACCGCTCCGACACCACTAAATATGCCGACCTCCTTCTTCCAGCTGCTGGCTGGCTAGAAAAAGAGGGGACCATGACCAATTCAGAACGAAGAATTACCTATTTATCAAAAGGAATTAACCCACCAGGCGAAGCGCTCTCTGATATCGAAATAATCACACGATTTGCAAAAAAAATGAACTTTAGTGGATTTGATTATGCTTCTACCGAAGAAATCTACAGAGAACATGCTTTGCTCACAAAAAACACGACTATAGATATCTCGTTTTTAAACTACAATCGATTACAAAACGAGGGTTCCTTCCAATGGCCTGTTCCTGATTACGGTCATCCGGGAACTCCAAGATTATTTACTGATAAAAAGTTTTACACTCCTTCACAAAAGGCGATTTTCAATCTGCCTACTGCTATAGAAAACACATCTGAAGCTCCTGATTCCAATTACCCATTTATCCTTACCACTGGACGCATAAGAGATCAATGGCATACTATGACCAAAACAGGTAAAGTGTCTCGATTGATGACTCATATCCCTAGTCCCGTTTTGGAAATGAACCCGATTGATGCTTACAAAGCAGAAATAGAAACGGACGATATAGTTACTGTAAGTAGCAAAAACGGTACTGTTAGAGTAAAAGTGAAAGTTGCTAATACTACTCGTGAGTCGGTTGTTTTTTTACCCATGCATTGGGGCAAACAATTGGATAATGATTTGAATCGTACCAATAACTTAACCAATACACTTATAGATCCACTTTCTAAGGAACCTGATTTTAAATACACTTGTGTTGCTATTGAAAAATACAAAAAACCAACCGAAAAAATTGTCGTAGTAGGCGCAGGAGCAGCCGCATTTCGATTCATACAAAACTATAGAGAAATCAATACGCAAGATGAAATAGTAGTCTTTTCGAATGAAAAAAATCCATTTTATAACAGAGTTTTACTTCCTGAATACGTTACCGCCGAACTCTCTTGGGAGCAACTTTTAAAAATAAAAGAAGAAGCCTTAGCCAAACTGAATATCACGTTACAATCTGAAGTTGCTATCAACCAAATTAGTACAGACGAAAAAAAGATAACAGATAGTAATGGTGTTATTCATCATTATGACACGCTAATTCTTGCTACTGGGAGCCGCCCTTTTGTACCTGAAAATGCACAACTTCATCTACCTGGCCGATTTACTATCAGAAAAAAAGATGATGCCGACCGATTGCGTAACTATTTAGAGCAAACACAATTGCCTCCAGAAGAACAGCACGTTGTGATAGTAGGTGGCGGATTGTTAGGGCTTGAATTGGCTGCAGCACTTAAACATAAAAAAGTAAAAATCACCATTATCCAAAGAGCATCCCGTTTGATGGAACGCCAATTGGACCGTATTTCGAGTAAATTACTAGCTGAAGAAGTACAGCAAAGAGATATTCAAATTTATTTTGACAATGAAGTAAGTACAGTTTTTAGCACCAATCGAGCCCATGAATTAGAAATAGCTTTAAAAAGCGGTAGAACCCTAACTGCCAATGCCATAGTTTACACAATAGGAACGATACCGAATATTGAGGTCGCCAAAGAAGCTGGACTTACTTGTGCCCGTGGTGTAAAGGTGAATCAGTATTTGCAATCCTCTAATCCTTCAATATTTGCTATTGGCGAAATAGCCGAATTTAATAATCAACTTTTTGGTATTACTTCAGCAGCAGAGGAACAAGCCGATATTCTTGCTAATTATCTGGCAGGCGATATTAGTAGCCATTACAAAGGCTCTGTTTTAATGAATATCTTAAAGTTAGAAGATATCAATTTATGCAGTATTGGCGAGATTGAAGTACCAGAAAACGATGACTCGTATGAAGAAATTGTTTTTTCTGATTTAGGGAAACGCTATTACAAAAAGTGTATCGTTAAAAACGACTTGTTGATTGGAGCTATTTTGATGGGGGATAAAAATGAATTTGCCGAATTCAAAACCATGATTGAAAGTAAAATTGAACTTTCTGATAAACGAAATACATTATTAAGAGGAAGCGCTACTGCAAAACCTATTCTTGGTAAACTTGTATGTTCTTGTAGCCAAGTTGGAAGCGGGAACATAGAAGCAACCATCAAAAGCGGTGTTACAGACTTTACCACTCTATGCAAAACCACTGGTGCAGGTTTAGGATGTGGAAGTTGCAAAACAGAGGTAAAAGAACTACTAGCAAAAACAAAATAACGATTCACAACAGCCCAAGGTGCTACCACAAGGCTACAAAACTCATATCGATGGATTTAACACGTTTGATTATTAAGGGCGGAGTGCTTTCTCCAGGAGAATTAAAAGAAATTGCAACAATGGCATTAGAACAAGGTCTCAAAGCCATTTCATTTGGTTCGAGACAAGATATCATTTTTCCAGTTGGATTTAATCCACTTCATTTAGAAAACAATAAATTGTTTCATTTTGTATATCCTGATGAAAAAAGTGGAAACAATATAGTGTCCTCTTATGTTTCAACAGATATTTTTAGAAATACGCCTTGGGTTACAGGTAATAAATTCTTGTACATACTCGAACAATTTAAAGAAAATCCAAGATTAAAAATAAACATAACCGACCCCAAACAACAACTTGTTCCTTTATTTACTGGTCAAATTAACTTTGTTGCATCTGAACATGAGGACTATTGGTTTTTATACGTTCGATTACCTCAATGGGATAAAATGGAAATGTATCCTGTACTCATTTATAGTTGGAATATTGCAGCAGTTTATTATGCAATTGAGTCTATACTAACTGAAGAAGCAACAAATGCTGAAATGATTTTTCAGTTAATCAATGATAAACTAGATACAAACAATCGTACAATAGACAAGCCATTGCATGTTCCGTTTTATCCTTTCCCATATTATGAGGGAATGAATAGACTAGGAATTGACCAATATTGGCTAGGTTTATACTGGAGAAATAACTTGTATGATTTGGCATTTTTAAAGGAAATGTGTGACCTATGCTTTGATTGTAAAATTGGAAAAATTTGTATTACGCCGTGGAAATCATTTATTGTAAAGGGAATACCTAAAGAGCGAAAACTCGATTGGGAGAAATTCTTAGGAAAGAAAGGAATTAATGTTAGGCACTCGCTTTTAGAACTGAATTGGCATTTACCTGTAGCTGCAGAATGGGCGCTAAATCTGAAAACCTTTTTGGTAAGAACTTTGGACCAGTTTGACATTAGCACTTACGGCCTTACCTTCGGATTATCAGACTACAACAGGGAAGGTCATTACTTTACCTCTATAGTCATTGAAAGAAATGATATTCCAAAAGACCTTGAGTCGATAAAAATACGAGCTACTTTTAATGTCTTGTATGCCAAAAATTTTGACCCGAATACTAAGGAATATATCGTACACACACAAGACGTAGACAAATTAGAACTCCCCACTATATTGATTGAATTAAGTAAGAAATACTTTGAAGAGCTTGGCAATTCTATCCTAGAAATTAGCACCAATACCTCTGAAAAAGAACCTGTTATAGAAGAATTGCATCAATGTCAGGATTGTTTAACACTATACAATCCTTTGTTTGGTGACCGTTCACAGGGAATTCAAGAGGGAGTTCACTTTACTGCATTGCCTGAGCACTATTGTTGTTCTCTATGCGATGCTCCTAAAGGACGTTTTAAACAAATCTCTTCCAAAAAAATAGTAGTAAAATAACAAGCCCTTTTATACAATAAAAAAACAAGCCGCACTTCGCTTTGCTTGAGAGATTGCATCGCTCTTTCAATGGGAAATGAGAACGTACAGCAGGCACCAGATGGTTTGAGGCATGACCTAGACATAGGCATATCCAAAAACAAAAACAGCATTATCTTTATGGAAACTACTTTTAAAACAGTGAGTTCATCACATGTTATCATTTCGGAACTAATGCTTCCGTCCCACACTAATTTTAGTGGCAAAATTCATGGCGGTTATATTTTGTCCTTATTGGACCAAATTGCGTTTGCTTGTGCCTCTAAGTTTTCGGGGAATTATTGTGTCACCGCTTCTGTTGATACCGTCAATTTTTTGATGCCAATTGAAGTAGGTGAATTGGTAACAATGAAGGCCAGTGTCAATTATGTAGGCAACAGTTCTATGATCATAGGTATTAGAGTTGAGGCAGAAAATATACAAACTGGCGCTATTAAACATTGCAATTCTTCTTATTTTACGATGGTTTCCAAAGATAAAGAAGGAAAAAATGCGCCTGTTCCTGGTTTATTACTAACCACACTAAAAGAGGTTAGTAGGTTTGAAAACGGTGTGCGACAAATTGCCTTAAAAAAAGAAAGAGACTATCAAAAAAGCATTGCCACTTTCGGCACGATTGAATCAATTTTGAAATCCAATCAGTACAAAGTTAAGGTGGCGTTGGAGTAAGGTGTAGTCCTTAGTCCTTAGTGATTGGTCCATAACAGTTAGTGGTTTGTAGTTTGTGGTTTGTGGTTTGTGGTTTGTGGTTTGTACGTTAAAAAATAAAAAGCGTTTGAAAATACAAACTTCAAATACTGTATAAAATTCACAGATTTAATACTGATAACCAATTACTATCGAATATGGACTAAGAACTACTCACTGGGGACTGAAGACTATAAACTAATCACTAGGGACTAATCACTAAGCACTATAAACTAATCTCTTTTACCCCTATACTCTCCAAATAATGTTGGTCAAGACTGGCGTGTCTAACGGTTTCACCAATAATGATAATCGCGGGAGAGGAAAGTTGGTGTTGTTCTACTAACTGACTTATGGAAGAAAGGGTGCCGATTACTCTTTTTTGATCGCTTTTGGTTCCGTTTTGAATGATAGCAATAGGTAAATCGTCATCCCTATGACTTTGATAAATACTAAGAATTTGTTCCAATTTATGCATCCCCATCAAAATAACCACTGTAGCAGCAGATTGTGCGGCCAAAGTAACATCTTTAGATAATTCATGATTGGATGTTGTACCAGTAATTACCCAAAAACTCTCGGCAATATGACGCTGTGTTAAACTAATTCCATTGGCAGCAGGAACTCCCAAAGCTGAAGAAATTCCAGGCACTATAGCTGTAGCAATACCGTGTTGTTCTGCATAGTCAATTTCCTCTATTCCTCGTCCAAAAACAAATGGATCGCCTCCTTTCAAACGAACAACATGACCGTGTTTACGAGCCATAACAACGATTAGTTCATTAATTTGATCTTGCGTATAAGCGTGGCACCCCAATCGTTTGCCAACAAAAATTACTTCGGTGGCTGAAGTATAGTGCAATAAATTCTCATTGACTAAGGCATCATACAATACAACGTTGGCCTTTTGCAAAGCCTTAATTGCTTTTAAAGTGATTAACTCTTCGTCTCCAGGGCCAGCGCCAACCAAGGTCAACTGAGGTTGTATTGTTTTGTTCATCTCTTTAGAATTTAAAAAATAAGTACATATACTTAATTCAAATATAAGTAAATTTACTTAAAACAAAAACAATATTCGTTACTTTATTTTATAAGACAAGAAAATCATTTTAAATTAAAAAATAATATCGCCCCATTTCATTTACTACTTAGCAACCTATCCTTAATTGAAACCCCAAATAGTAACACAGAAGAAAAATAAATAAAAGCCCTACATACAAAAAATATTTTGTTCTTTATGTCTTCAACTTTTTCTTTTTAGCCGCAGGAAACAAGACATTGTTCAAAATTAAACGATAGCCAGGCGAATTAGGATGTAGGTCCAATACCGTGGCGGGATCACCTACTTGGTGTTGAAAATCTTCGGGATCATGACCACCATAGAAGGTAAACATTCCTTTCCCTTTTTGCCCATGAATGTATCTCGCTTCCCCATTAAGTTCACAACTTCCCAACAGCAATATATTAGATTTTACTAATTCGGCGTCAAAAGCGGTGGTTTGTCCCATAAAACCTTTGATTAACTGGGTGTGATTTTGACACAGCATACTGGGAATAGGGTCCCATTTGGCTGAGAATTCCATCAAGGTAAAGTAATCTTTCTCCATAGGAATTTTTCTTCTTCCCGTCATGTCGATATTAGAGAATTCATATTGTTCGGGGCGACGTTCCAAAGTAAAGTTTTTGAAGGCAAAAGATTTTGAATAATCTAATTGTGCTTGGTAATTGGGACTACTTGCATCACCATCAAACATGGTCTCACAGATGTCGATTCCTTGAGCAGCCAAGGCGATGTCAAAACTGTCTGTAGCGGAACACATAGCAAACATGAATCCACCACCAATTACAAAATGACTAATTTTCTGTGCTACAGCACCTTTTTCATCGGATACTTTGGCAAAACCAAGCTTCTTTGCAAGAAGCTCCGCCTCTTTTTTTTGTTCAATATACCAAGGGGTATTTTTATAGGTACCATAAAATTTGCCATACTGTCCCGTAAAATCTTCGTGATGCAAATGCAACCAATCATATAGCAGCAATTGATCCGACAATACTTCTTCGTCATAAACAGCCGTAAAAGGAATCTCGGCGTAGGTTAAAACAAGGGTAACTGCATCATCCCAAGGTTGTTTCCCTTTGGGTGTATACACCGCAATCTTAGGCGCTTTCTCTAACAAAACCGATTCCATATTTTGAGAAGGACTTGCTATAAGGTTTAATAACTCCGCTTCTTCACTATCCGATACAACTTCAAAACTTACACCTCGAATCTGGCACTCCTTTCTAATTTCTGGAGCATCTGGCAACAAAAAAGAGCCTCCTCTGTAGTTTAGCAACCAACTCGCTTTGTAATTTTTATCCAAACACCAATAGGTAATTCCATAAGCCTTTAAATGGTTTTGCTGGGAGGTTTCGTCCATAGGCAATAAAAGAAATCCAGCCTTTGTAATGGTCGACACAAAAAATAGGAAAAGGAAACAAAGATTTTTTGGTTTCATATATGTAAATTATATTTTTTATAGGTCATATATGGTATCGCCTTTTACTTATTGTTTTTTGTTTGCAACAGACCTATTATTAATGGCGATTTCATAGCATCATTTATTGTAGCTCAAAGATAATCGTTATGGACAACTTACCATAGTACAAACAAAAAACTGTTCTAATTAGATTCAAAAAAAATAAAGAAAATTTACTAACATTAATGCAAAAAACACGTAAAACTACGTGTTCTCATTTTACATATCCCAATTACATTTGTATAAACAATTGATAATTATGAGATTCACCGTTAATTACACCTCTGAAGAAAATAAAACCCTTACTCATTATTCTCTAGCAAAAAAAATTGCAATGGGGGTAGTACTTGTTTTAGTTATCCTATTTTATGCATTATCCTTTGATTTTTTATTGAGTTAATCCATAAAACTCAATCCAAACTTACCAAATCATTTTGCAAAGCAAAAACGACTAATCCAGCGACATTTCTTGAATTGGTTTTTAGCAATAAATTGGTTCTGTGTCCTTCTACAGTTCTTGGGCTTATAAATAAATAGTCCCCTATTTCTGCTGCATTTTTTTGCTTGCAAATCAATTTTAAGACTTCAATTTCACGCTCCGAGAGCATGCTTTTGTCCAAACAACTTTTTAGCTTACTTCCGGAAAGAGAGGCTTCTTTAATTACATTAACTACTTCATCCGAATAATAAAATCCCTTGCAAGCCACTTCATTGATGGTAGCAATCAATTCTTCTGGAGAAGCATTTTTTAGCAAATAAGAAGACGCACCAACATCTATCATATTCGCAATAAATGCCTTAGAATGATAACTTGTTAACGCAATAATTTTTATTTCAGGAAACTCTTTATGAATAATCTTGGTGGCTTCTACGCCATTAATAATGGGCATTTTTAAATCCATTATTACAATGTCGGGAAGCTCGTAGGTACTTCTAAGAAAAGCAATCAATTCTTGTCCGTTATTGGCCTCGTGTAGTATTGAAAAATTAGGCTCTCTACTTAATATAAATTCTAAACCTTTTCTAAAGAGCTCTTCATCATCTACTAAAATAATTTTGATCGTTTTGGTCATAACTAAAAAACAAATTCTACTTGTACTCCTTTCGAAACCTCAGAATAAAAAGACAGTTTGCCTTTTAAGAATGAGATCCTACTTTCGATATTTTTTAATCCTAAGCCCTTTTGATGTGTACAATCGCCTGCATCAAATCCGATTCCGTTATCAGTATACATGCATTTTGTATACTCCCCTTCTTTGAGAAAGGTCACCGTTATAATCGTTGCTTTTCCATGACGAATGGAATTATTCAATAACTCTTGCAAAATTCTAAAAACATGCAGTTGCTTTCTTATTTCGGATTCTTCAAAAGTTACTTCATTTTCATAAATAACTTGTACACCTTTGGCGGAACTGAACTCCATACATAATTCTTCTACCCCTGCATCTAAACCAAATTTTTCTAAAACTGGCGGCAATAAATCATGCGCAATCTTCCTCGAATTCTCCAATGCCTTTCCTGTTAGCGTAATTACATTGGATTTAATTTTCTCTACATCAGCAGTTGAAAGATTAGGTGTAGCCAATAAATGGGCGTTTAAAGCCACTACATTCAACTTTGAGCTGATATCATCATGTAAATCTTGAGCAATTCGCTTTCTCTCTGCTTCTTGCGTTTCAATTACAGCTTTTAACAGCTCTTTTTGATGAAATATTTCAGCATCTTTCTTTTCAATTTCTTTTTGAATAATTTTCTTTCTAGAAAAATAGAAAAAAACAATAAGTACCACTGCCAGAATTATAAAAAAGAAGGAAGTGTACAAAATAACTAGAACAATTTCTTTCTCTTTAATGGAAGTTGCATCCATGTATTATGTGGTATTATCTATTTGGGGACTTTAATGGTATCAAAAATAGCTTAATTTATTATAAACCACAAAAATTAACTAGAAAAAAGGCTTTAACGCTTTTTTTTACCTAAAAAACTTACTTTCCAATCGTATAAAATGAACAAATAATAAACAATTACTAAAAAAGAGTTAAAAATCCAAAGAATAAATTTTACATTATCGTTTAGTTTCGCATTAATATTTCCTACAATAAAAACTAAAGTACTGGCAAGTAAATACAAAATGAGCCCAATAGTTATGTAGTAATATTTTTTTTCTGAAGTCAACATATTGTACAAATGCAAAACAGCAAATACAATGACACTCAAATTGGTAATCACTATTACCAATAGGTTATATTTAAAAAATTGTCCATGATCTAACCAAGTTTGCACCCCAATAGTTATGGCATTCAAAGCCATTGTACTATAAATGACTATTTTTTGACTTCTATAATTCATCAACGAACTATAAAAAAGCCCTAACACTATCATTTGCCCGATAAAATACAAATTCATTAAAAACAAATTATTCTTATGCAAAAGATAAAACATCTCCATACTTACTTGCATGATGGTAGCAAAAAGTAAGTATATCAAAAAAAAACCATTAACCTTTTCTTTTTTGAAAAAGCTAATGGCATATAAACTTAAATTTAAGACTAAAATACTATAAGATAAATATATTAAAAAGTCATCCATTTTTAAATATTCATTGGACTATTGGGATCACCATAAGGAGGACAAGTACGAACTCCATCATATACAATCTCAGCTTCTTTAGCCGCTTCATTATTCACAGCTTTTGGAAATACATCTTCATAAATTCCCGTCTTTAGGTTCAAACGCGTACCTACTAACATTAAGGTTTGCTCTCCTTGATCGTTTATTCCAACATAAGCCCTAACGGCATCTATTTTTTGTTTCATAACCCCTTGAAGGGATTCGATAGGAATAAGATACCCATCAATTTTTTTAGCTCTAGATTCCGACTCAATAGCCGTTTCTTTGTATTTTCTCACCCATTCTTGAGCAGTTGGCAAGGTAATTTCAATTTCTTTAGGTAATTTTTCTTCACTCATAACTTTAATAAATAATTGGTTAATAATAGTTTAAGCTAAGCTAGTCAATTTTTTATTACAAAATAAAAATTTATGAAAGAATTATCTTTCTAAGAATTGAGCTTTTTCGTTAAATCTGAATATTAAAAAGGAACATCACTGTCATCCTCTGGGTCATTATTAAATGTACTACCAAAAGCTTCATTTGCCGTTGGCAAGTTTCTTGTAAAATCCTCCTGATTCATACTAGAGGGCAAATCGTCAAAACCACTGCTGTAATCCTCTAAGTTGTCAAATTTACCAAGACTACCTACAAATTTTAATCTAACGTTCTCTAAACCACCGTTCCTGTGCTTTGCTATAATAAATTCTGCCTGACCTGCGGTTGGAGACTGCTCTTCATCATCCCATTCTTCAATTTTGTAATATTCAGGACGATAAATAAAGGAAACAATATCCGCATCCTGCTCAATCGCACCCGATTCACGAAGATCCGAAAGCAAAGGACGTTTACTAGAACCAC